>NZ_NKFM01000035.1:0-478924 GCF_002223085.1 Burkholderia sp. HI2714
ATGGCACAACAGCAGCAGCCCAAAAAGGTCAGCCTGAAAAACATTCGCAACCTCGCCGCATGGGACACCGCTATGCGCGAGTCCGTTCTGGGCCTTGCCTGACAAGGGCCTTCATGCGGAAGCCCTGGTCTGCGGGTCCGTACCCATCCTGCAGGTGCCGGCCGGGTGATAGACGGTCTTGATGTCCTGCCGCACGAATCGCTCGATCGCCGTCAGATCGTCCGGATCGATCCGGGCCGGCGCGACGATTTCCTTCACGTGCGCCTGCAGCGCCTTCGCCGACAGGATCCTGAGCCCGGCCTGAACGGCCCGGATCTGGCCGTCGAGGTCGGCCGGGTCGCTCAGGAAGTTCGCATCGATCCTCGGCAGATCCGACGGATCCTTGCTGCGCAACGCCACCCGCCCGCGCGATTTCGGTTGCAGATGGCCGACCTTGACCGACATGCCGTGCTCGCTCGCCGGTGGCTTCTCTCCCGGCGTGTTGTCGAAGTTGTCGAGCAGCGGCAGGAAATGGAACTGAACGTCCGGCCGCCCGGTGCCCTGCGTGTCGATGAATGCGCCGCCTTCGAGGATGTTGCTGGTCAGCAGCCCGCTCCTGAAGCACTTCCATTGCAGGAAATGGCGCATCGCCCGGAGCCCGGTGTTCTCGCCGTAGAGGCTCGCCGGCGTGCGAATCGACGCCTGCACCGACATGTGCAGATGATCGTGGAAATTCCGGCCGACCGGCAACGCGGCAACCGTATCGATCCCGAGCGCCGCAAGCTGCTCCGCCGGCCCGATGCCGGACAGCATCAGCACCTTCGGACTCCCGATCGCCCCCGCGCTCACGACGACCTCGTTGCGCACGCGCACCGACACGGGCGCATGACCGCCTTCGCTGAATTCGACCGCGACCGCACGCCCCGCATCGGTCCGGATCCAGTGCACGAGCGCGCCGGTCACCACCTTCAGCTTCGCGTCGTTGCGCACCGACGCCAGATAGGTCTGCGCGGTGCTTGCGCGTTCGCCGTTGCGCGTCGTCGTCTGGTAATAGCCGATGCCCTGCTGCACTTCGCCGTTGAAATCGTTGACGTAGCGCAGCCCCATCTCCTGCCCGGCCCGGATGAACGCAGCCGTCAACGGATGGCGATAACGGTTCTCGCTGACCGGGAGCGGGCCCGTCTGGCCGTGATACGCAGGCCCCAGGCTTTCGTTCGCTTCCGCCTTCATGAAATACGGCAGCACGTCGTCGTAGCGCCAGTCCGTGCATCCCCACTGCGTCGCCCAGTCGTCGTAGTCGTCGCGCTGCCCGCGGATGTAAATCATCCCGTTGACCGAACTGCCGCCGCCCAGCACCTTGCCCTGCGCGATGATCATGCTGCGGCCGTTCGCGTTCGGTTGCGGGTCGGTCATGTAGGGCCACGATTTCTTCTGGAACACCTGCATCACGCCGCCCGGAATCCGGTGAAACGGATTGTCGTCGCGCGTGCCGGCTTCCAGCAGCAGCACCGAACCGGCGTTCTGCTGGATCAGCCGCGCGGCCACGACGCAACCGGCCGAACCCGCGCCGATGACGACGTAATCGAAGGTCAGGTCTTGAGTAGTCATGTGTCTGTCGAATGGGATAGGCGGGCGAGCAACGCCCGCGATCTTGTTGTTGTGGGGTCTCCGTGCCGGCACGTGCGAGGCTACATCGCGATCGTGACGACCTTTTCCTCCAGGTACGCATCGAGCCCGCTTTGCGACAGGTCGCGCCCGACGCCGCTTTCCTTGAAGCCGCCCCACGGCAGCCGTGCGTCGAGCGGGCTCCACGCGTTCACCGCGACCGCGCCGACCCGCAGACGGGCGGCAGTACGGTGCGCGGTCGCGAGATCGCGGGTCCACAGCGTGGCGGACAACGCGTAGACGGTGTCGTTCGCCAGCGCGACGGCCTCGTCTTCCGTATCGAACGGCATGATCGTGCCGACCGGCCCGAACACTTCGTCGCGCGCGATGCGCATCGCCGGATCGACGTTCGCGAACACCGTCGGCCGCACGAAGAAGCCTTGCGACGGCACCGGCTCGTCGCCCGCGACCATCGTCGCGCCGTCGCGCAGCGCCGCTGCGATATGCGTCTTCACGCGATCGGCATGGCGGGCGCTGATCAGCGCGCCCATCTGCGTCGCCGGGTTAAACGGCGTGCCGACCCTGACCGACCGGGCCGCATGCGCGAGCGCGCCGACGACGTCGTCGTAGTGACGGCGCTGCACCAGCACGCGCGTGCCGGCCGCGCACGTCTGCCCCTGGTTGACGAACAGCCCCATCGCGACGCCGGCGATCGCCTGCTCGAGATTCGCATCGTCGAAGATGATCTGCGGCGCCTTGCCGCCGAGCTCCAGCGTCAGCCGCTTGAACTGTGCACCGGCTTCGCGCGCGATCGTGCGGCCGACCTCGGTGCTGCCGGTGAAACTGATCTTGTCGACGCCCGGGTGATTGACCAGCGCGGCGCCGACCGACGCGCCGATGCCGTGCACGAGATTCACAACACCCGGCGGAAAGCCCGCCTGCACCGCCAGGTCCGCCAGCGCGCCGACCGCGAGCGGCGCGTCCTCCGACGGCTTGATCACGACCGTGCAGCCGGCCGCGAGCGCAGGCGCCAGCTTCCAGCACGCGATCATCAGCGGCGCATTCCACGGCACGATCAGGCCGGCGACGCCGACCGCTTCGCGCACCGTGTAGTTGACGGTCGGGCGCCCCATGAAGCCGCCGGTCGGAATCTGGCGGCCTTCGAGCTTGTCCGCCCATCCGGCGAAGTAGCGCAGCGTGTCGATCGACATCGGCAGGTCCATCATGCGCACCTCCATGGCCGGGCGCCCCTGTTCGCGCGCCAGCAGCTCGACGAAGCGTTCCGCGTCGTGTTCGAGCAGGTCGGCCAGCCGATGCAGCAGCTTCGCCCGTGCCGCGCCGGGCAACCGGCTCCAGTGCCCGCCGTCGAATTCCGCGCGGGCCGCGCGCACGGCGCGGTCGACGTCGGCGCCGGTGCCGGCCGCCACGCGTGCAAGCAGGTGTCCGGTGCACGGTTCGAATTTCTCGAACCACTCGCCCTGCGCGGCGTCGCATGCCTCGCCCGCGATCCGGTGTTGAAGGGTGTACTCGGCTGTCATGGGGTTGTCTCCAGATGATCGAACGCCGATCCCGCGCTGAAAGCCGGATCGGCCTATCTGGCCCACTGTAGGACGCGGGTTGCGGCGCCGCTGGGACATCCGTGCATCGAATGCAGGATTCAGATGCACATGCGCGTGACGTGTTCGTCGGCGCCGAACGCGGGTGCGTCCGCGCCGCGATCGGCTTGCGCGGCCAGCGCGCGGTTGACTCGCGCATGGTTGGCGCGCCGCACGGCCGGCGGCATCGACGCGTACGCCGCGTCGCGAATCAACGCATGGCGGAACGAATAGAACACGCGATCGCGCCGATGTTGCGCGTACATGACGCGCTCTTCGAGCAGCAGCTGCAGATGCGCGTCGAGCGTGACGCGATCATGCGGCGAGGCCGCGGCCAGCAGTTGCGCATCCACCTCGAGCCCGATCGTCGCGGCGAGCTGCGCGGTGTCGCGCGCGTCGTCGATCCGGTCGAGCGCGCGACCGAGCATTCCGCCGAGACTGAGCGGAAGCGGGCACGGGTCCATCGTCCGCAGCCCCGCGAGCGAGCCGTCCGCGCCGCTCATCGTCAGCTCGCATGCAACGGCTTCGATGAACAGCGGAATACCCGCCGTACGACGGACGAGCAGGTCGAGCCAGGCCGGATCGAGCGCGCCCTGGCCCAGGTGCGCCGACATCAGGCGCCGCGCGTCGTCGCGCGGCAGGCGGCGCAGTATCAGGCGATCGGTCGCGCCACGCCAGCGCGCGAGCCTGGCGGGCCGCGACGTGAGCACTATGCAGAGCGCCGCCGCGCGCGGCGAGCGCTGCAGGTACGCCAGAAAATCCTCGGTCGAGCGGTCGATCCACTGGACATCCTCGACGACGAGCAACACCGGCGCGCCATTGCCGAGCGACACGATCAATTGCTCGAGCACATCGAACAGCGCGTCCTGTTCGCGCGCGCTCGGCCACCTCACGGCCTTCGCATCGCAGGGCAGCCCCAGCCAGGTCGCGAGCGCGACACCGGCCGCCACACGATCGCATTCGAGCGCCGCGAGCATCGCGTCGATCGCCGCATGCGTGATGTCGGCCGGACTGTCGGCGTCGAGTTGCCAATGCGCGCCGATGAACCGCAGGATCGGAAACAGCGCATGATTCTGCCGCTCCGGCAGGCACCCGCAATGCGCCAACGCGTGGCCCTGTGTCCGCACGGCCTCGCACAGCCCGTGTACGAGGCGCGACTTGCCGATTCCCGCATCGCCGACGACGAGCCGCGGCACGCTGCGTATCGCACGACGATGGTGTGCGGGCGTCGCCTGCCACGCGCGCAGCAGCGCATCGAGTTCACGCGTACGGCCGATCATCGGCGCCCGCATGCCGCCGTCGAGCGAATCGAACGGCGTGCCGGACCGACGCTCGCCGAGCAGTTCATGCACCGGCTGCGGCGCGAGGCCCGCCCGTGCCAGCCGCAACCCGGTCGGCCGGAAGTCGGCATGCCGTTCGAGCGCGAGCCGCGCATCGTCGCTGATCAGGATCTGCCCGGGCCCGGCCAGCCGCAACAGCCGTGACGCGGCGGCCGGCGTCGATCCGCCCGCCCTCTGCGCCGCATGCACGAGAACCTGCCCGACGTGAATCGCAGCGGCCACTTCGACGTGCCAGCCTTCGCCGCCGACGGCATCGCGGGCGTCGGCGGGTACCGGCAACCGCGCGCGCCCGGCCACCCGCACCATGTCGAGTGCCGCACGCGCCGCGCGGCGCGCGGGCCAGTCGAGATCGCCTTGCAGGCCGAAATGGAACAGCAGCGTATCGCCGAGCCGCTCGTCGACCTGCGCGCCATAGCCGACGGCGATATCGGCGCACTTCGTCAGCCATTGCGCCTCGTAGCGGTCGAGCAGGGCGCCGTGATCGGTTCCCGCATGGCGTTGCCGGCCGTCTCCGGCGATCGTCACGCAACAGCACAGCGTGGTGACCTGCCGGTATTCGCCCGCCGTTGCGACCGCATCGCCGCGCGGCGCGAACGGATGCGGCCGTGTGCGGCGGCTTGCGCGGCCGGCATCGAACGGGCCGACGAGCGCGGCGAAATTGAGCGCGCGAAACTGCGCCGCGAGTTCGTCGGCCGAGGCGGCACGCCGCGCCGGATTCTTGTTCAACGCGTGCCGCAGCACCGAGCCGAGCGGATGCGACGCGATCGACGGGGGAAGCGCGACATCCACCGGGCTGAGTTGCTGATAAAGAATGTCGGCCACGCTTGCGCCCTGCATCACGACTTCGCCCGTCAGGCATTCGATCACGACCAGGCCCCACGCATACAGGTCGCTTCCGGGCGTCGGCGGTTCGTGGCGCAATTGCTCGGGCGCGCAGTATGACGGCGAGCCGATCACCTCGGCCGCGAGCGTCGCCGCCTGGGGCGCGATATCGGTCGTGCCGGGCAACAGCGCGCCGATCCCGAAATCGAGGAGCTTCGCATGCGGCCCGTCTTCGGCCATCGCGAGCACGATGTTTTGCGGCTTCAGGTCCCGGTGCACGATGCCGCGGCGATGTGCAGCCGCGAGCGCATCGAGCACCTCCGTCATCAGCCGTCCGGTGTCGACGGCCGACAGCGGCCCCTGCGTTGCAAGCCAGTCGTGCAGAGTCTGGCCCTGCACGCGTTCGAATACGGCGAACAGCCGCCCGTCGGGCGCTTCCCCCTTGTCCAGCAGCGCCACGATGTTCGGGTGCCGCAGCGCCTCGCACAGGCTCGTCTCGCGCCGGAAGCACATGCGCTGGCGGGTGCGCTCGGCTTCGGTCCGCGCGACATCGTCCCGCATCAGCTTGATCGCGACGTCTTGCGCCGTCTCGCCGCAGGTCGCGCGAAACACCACGCCACTGCCGCCTTCGCCGAGCAACGCACCGAGCCGGTAATGCCGCTTGCCGGCCAATGTCGCGAAAGGCGCGGCGGGCCGCTGCGATTCTCGCGCATGAGGCACGACACGTGCGCGTGTCGCGGTCGGCAACCCGGGCTGTCGTTCTTGCGCGTTCACGAGCAATGGACGAGCTGATCCGGCACCGGACGATGCATGCCGATGCGCGGCTCGACGCCCGGCACCGACTGGCATTCGAGGCGCTCGCCGCGCATGACGCGGAACGGGAAATCGCCGAAGCGGACGCTGCCGCGCCGCCGCTCGACCAGTTGACTCGCGTACAGCCCCGGCAGCGCCGCGAACTGGCTCCGGGCGCGATGAATCTGCACGTTGAGATGGGACGTATCGATACCGAGCATGCGCGCCAGCCGGTCGAGTTCGATCCAGCCTTGCGTGGCCGCGTCATAGCCGGCCTGCATGTCGGCCGAGCGGGCGCGGGCGAGCGTGACGAGACTATAGTGATGCGCGCGCTCGCCGAGATCGACCACGCCGCCGCGAACATGCAGCAGCGCACGCGCGTGCTCTTCGTCCCGGCTGACGAGGAATTCGAGCAATCGGGCCGGTGCGGCCGGATCGGCAGGCGCGCGCAGCGTCATCGTCGAGCCGTGGCGCACGAGCGCCACGCGCCACGTGACGTCGCCCGTCGACACTTCATCGCCGTCATGGAGCGCGCGCGGCGGCAACGTGTCGTCGCACAGCCAATCGCCGGCCGGCGAACGGACGATCGTGACCGGCTGCGCGGCGTGGGCAGCCAGGATCTGGCGCGGTGTGAGCACGATCGGATGCACGGCGCCCCGTACCGGCCATAGCGTATCGGCCGGATCGTCGAGCGCATCGACGCGCCAGGGCGCGACACCCGCCCTGCCGAACCGGATCACGTCGCCTCGCTGCAGCACCGCGTGCTCGCCGTCGCGCAACGGCACGCCCGATACCGACGTGCCGTTGCTGCTGTGATCGTGGAGCTCCCATTGCCCGCCGACCCAACGGATATGGGCATGGACCCGGGACACCGACGCGTCGCGGATGACCGTATCGCAGCGCGCGGCATCGCGGCCGAACACGTGATACGCGCGGAGCAGGCACACTTCTCCGGAAGAATCGTTCTTGAGTATCGCCATGACTGCCCCGTATCGGCTTCGCCCGGATCGCTCGAGTAACGCGTCGACGCCCGGAAAGCGACTGATTCAATGATCGCGAACGGTGTCGACCGTTCGCCGCCTCGTTACCAGTTTCTTCGTCAGCTTCCTTTCGAATCGTTGCTCATCCGGTGTGTGTTATTTCGACTGATTGAATAGCCGGTCATTTTGTTGTTTTAAATCCGAGCAACCTGATGAAAATCCTGCCAAACAAAATCATGCGTCGCAATCGAAATGCTCAAATCCCGCTTTGATATTGCAATGCTTTACATTTTCAACGAAGCCTCACTTCAAATATAAAGGGTCGAAAATCTTCACCGTCTCGCGACCCAATGCAGGCTTGCGTCAAGCAGAAGCACATTGAATGACGGGGTGCATTTAAACACCTTTGCCGGCGCGGAAATTTTGTTTGATCAAAAGAAAATAAATTAAACAGTTCAAACGATTTAAATAATGAGCGTCGGTGTTTTAATAGATCGTATTACGTGAATTACTGCGAAGCCCAGGTCCATCACGGCCAATGTCTCGCGGTGTCGTCGGCACGCGGATACATGCCGGCACGCCGCTGCATCACGATCAACGGCTGGCGAAGGCTGCAGAAGCCGGCAAGGCATCGACCGTCCGATCGTCGTGGCCGACTCGCCCAAGAGCCAGATGACGCACATCGACGGCAATCTCCGCCGCAAGCGGCCCTCCTCACCCCACCATCCAGCCCCCAATAAATCCCCTTGACGACCTATCTTTCGATATATATCTTTAGATATGTTTTACGACATATAGGACTCGATCATGCGACACACCCCTTCCCGCGGCCATGCCCGATGCGACGGTCATGGTGCGCATGCGCGCCCTGACTGGTTCGCCGGTCTCAGGTACGCGATCGGCCGCCATCGGCGCGGCGGCGATCCGTTCGGTGGCGGCCCGTTCGGTGGCCGTGGCGGGCGCGGCGGCTTTGGCGATTTCGGCGACGACGGCATGCCGCGCGGCCGCCAGTTCAGCTCCGACGATCTCCAGCTGCTGTTGCTCGCGCTGGTCGCCGAGCAACCGAGCCACGGCTACGAACTGATCAAGGCGCTCGACACGCGTTCGAACGGCTTCTACAGCCCGAGCCCCGGCATGGTGTATCCGGCGCTCACGTATCTCGAAGAAGTCGGCTTCGTCGCATCGCAGGCGGAAGGCAACCGCAAGCGCTATGCACTGACCGACGCCGGCCGCGCGCATCTCGACGCGCAGCGCGAACGCGTCGACACGCTGTTCGCGCGCCTCACGCACCTCGCGCGCAAGATGGAGTTCATGCGCCGCGCGTTCGCCGGAGAATCGGCGGGCAACGAAACGCCGGACGAAGCGCAAGCAGGCTGGCTGCCGGAGTTCGTCGAGGCACGCCTCGCCCTCAAGCGCGCGCTGCTGCACAAGAGCGCCGCCGACGCCGACGAACAGCGCCGCATCGCCGCCATCATGCGCCGCGCGACGGCTGAAATCGAAGGCGGGTCCGGCGCGTAATCCGCGTCGCCCCTTCAAACCCTAAGGAGAACGGATCGATGCAGAATACATCCGACCGCACCGTGACCCGCGTGCGCCACACCCTGAAGTTCCGCTTGCTGCAAGTCCTGCGCGTGCACGCCGTGACGCCGCACCTGCTGCGCGTCACGCTCGGCGGCCCCGATCTCGCGGATTTCGAATCCGCGTCGTTCGACGATCACGTGAAGGTATTTTTCCCGCCGCCCGGCGCTGAACGGCCCGTGCTGCCGACGCTCGGCACGAACGGTCCCGAGTTTCCGGAAGGCGAACCGAAGCCGGTCGCGCGCGACTTCACGCCGCGCCGCTTCGACCGCGCCGCCGGCGAACTCGATCTGGAATTCGTGCTGAACCACCCGGGCCCCGCGTCGCAGTGGGCCGCCCAGGCACGTGTCGGCCAATGGCTCGGCATCGGCGGCCCGCGCGGTTCATTCGTCGTCCCGACCGGTTTCGACTGGCACCTGCTTATCGGCGACGATACGGCGCTGCCGGCGGTCGCGCGGCGTCTCGAGGAATTGCCGGCCGGCGCGCGTGTAGCCGTCGTGATGGAAGTCGCGGATCGTACCGCGCAGATCTCGTTCGACACGCACGCCGACGTGCATGAAATCTGGCGCTTCCGCGCCGAAGCCGACGCGGCGGACGGCGACGTGCTGCTGAATGCCGTGCGCGACCTGCCGCTACCGCCGTCCGGCGACGGCTACGTGTGGGCGGCGGGCGAAGCGCTGTCGATGCGCGCGGTACGCCAGCACCTGACCGGCGAGCGCGGCGTCGACAAATCGCGCATCCGTGCGGCGGCCTACTGGAAGCGCGGCGCGGCAGCCGTGCACGAAACGCTGGAAGACTGATGGATGCGGGTGCCCGGCAAACGGGTACCCGATCGAGGTTGAGCGGCCGATGACACAATCGTGGCGTCGGCGCACCAGCGGGCTTGGCACCGCTATCGCGACTGGTATATATCTGTGGGTGCGACGCCGCTGTCGGGCGACAGCCGCCGCAGCCCGCCCAGGAGCGCCCGGTCATGACAAAAGAAAGCCACGCTTCGCCGTTCCTTCGCAACCTGAAGATCGCCGGCTATTGCGGCCTTGCCGCGGTGGTACTCGCTCTGTTCGTCGCGATGTGCGCGATCCTGAAGGAAAGCGCCCTCGACCGCGACGCCGCGCAACACCCGGCCGATACCCCTGAACTGCACGATGCGGGCGGTGGCCCGTCCGCATCGGCCGAATCGGCCAAGACGCCCGGCTGACGGCGTCCTGCCCGATCTCCTGCCGCTTACGGCGCGTGCCGGCGGCCCATCACGACGGCATGCACCGAATCGCCGAGCCGTTCGAGCAGCGCGATCACGCGTTGCCCGTACAGGTGCGCAGCCAGCGCGCCGGCCGTGCCGACCAGCACGCCGCCTGCCATGTCGAACGGCCAGTGCACGCCCGCATAGATACGTCCCCATGCAATCGCCGCGGCCATCGCGACCATCACGAACCCGGTGAAGCGGGTCGTGCCGCCGAGCATCAACCCGACCGCCATGCTCCACGCGAACGTCATGTGATCGCTCGGAAACGAGCTGTCCGGCGCGTGCGGAATCAGCTGCGTGCCGACGCCCGCCATGAACGGGCGCGGCGAGAACCAGAAATGTCCGATGACCTGCGCGAGCGCGAGCGCCACGCACACGCCGACGCCGGCTTCGATCGCCTGGCGCCGCGTCGGACGCGCGCCGAAGATCCAGGTCAGCAGCAGCATCGCGGGCAACGCATAGACGAGCCAGTCGGCGGCGAAGATGGCGAGGCGGGCAACGCCCGGCTGCGGCGCAACCCCGGCGTTGATGGCGGAAAAGAGGGTGAGATTGAGGGTATGCATGAATCCGGTTGCGTGGGGCGTAAAAAATCGGCCGGTTGCCCGGCCTGATACGAACGATGCTAAGGCGCACCCGCTTAAGTGATGCTTAATGAGACGACCGCGCGCGACGAAGCCCGCCGCGGCGAACGCACTTAGAGCCTGCACTGCAACACAAGTTCACACAATTGTCACATTCCCGCGCGACCGTCTCCCGGAAAGGCTCACCTGGCATCCCGTAAAGGCTCACCTTTTTCACATCGCGGCGTCATCGACGTGTGCAAACATCGGGGCGCCGGATGCCATCCAGACCGTTTACGTCATTCATCTCAATATTTACGCGGCGAATGCTTCGAAATCGGCAACAATTAATTCCATATGCGGCATCGCACAACGGCAACGCACAGGCATAGGATTACGAGCTTACGAGCACTCATCCACGAAGCGATCAACAACAAGGAGTCCGCATGAAACCCAGCGATGTCCGATCGAAAGCGTTTGCGATGCCGTTGACCAGCCCCGCCTTCCCGATGGGCCCTTACCGTTTCGTCGATCGTGAGTTCCTGATCATCACGTATCGCACCGATCCGGACCGTCTCCGCGAAATCGTCCCCGAGCCGCTGCAGGTCACCGAGCCGCTCGTGCATTACGAATTCATCCGCATGGCCGATTCGACCGGCTTCGGCGACTACACCGAAAGCGGTCAGGTGATTCCCGTCGAATACAACGGCCAGCCGGGCGGCTATACGCTCGCGATGTATCTCGACGATCACCCGCCGATCGCCGGCGGCCGCGAACTGTGGGGCTTCCCGAAGAAGCTCGCGTCGCCCACGCTGCACGTGAACACCGACCACCTCCTCGGCACGCTCGATTACGGCAAGGTGCGCGTCGCCACCGGCACGATGGGCTACAAGCACAAGGAACTCGACATCGACGAGCAGGCCAAGCGTCTCGCCGGCCCCAATTTCCTGCTGAAGATCATCCCGCACGTCGACGGCACCGCGCGCGTCTGCGAACTGGTGCGCTACTACATGCAGGACATCAAGATGAAGGGCGCGTGGACGGGCCCCGCATCGCTCGAGCTGGCGCCGCACGCGCTCGCGCCCGTGGCCGACCTGCCCGTGCTCGAAATCGTCGAGGCCCGCCACCTGGTCGCAGATTTGACACTGGGCCTCGGCGAAGTCGTCTACGATTACCTGGCTCAGTAACACGTCCGCAGTCCTTTCTCCCTGTCAATCCTTTCACCACGGGAATTCGAACATGAGCAACCTGAATGGCAAGACCGCAGTCGTCACGGGCGCCGCGAGCGGCATCGGCAAGGAAATCGCACTCGAGCTCGCGAAAGCGGGCGCGGCCGTCGCGATCGCCGACCTGAACCAGGACGGCGCGAACGCAGTCGCCGACGAGATCGTCAAGGCGGGCGGCAAGGCGATCGGCGTCGCGATGGACGTGACGAACGAGGACGCCGTGAACAGCGGTATCGACAAGGTGGCCGAAACGTTCGGCTCGGTCGACATCCTCGTGTCGAACGCGGGCATCCAGATCGTCAACCCGATCGAGAACTACGCGTTCTCCGACTGGAAGAAGATGCAGGCGATCCACGTCGACGGCGCGTTCCTGACGACCAAGGCGGCCCTCAAGCACATGTACAAGGACGATCGCGGCGGTGTCGTGATCTACATGGGTTCGGTGCACTCGCACGAAGCGTCGCCGCTGAAGTCGGCGTACGTGACGGCCAAGCACGGCCTGCTCGGCCTGGCGCGCGTGCTGGCGAAGGAAGGCGCGAAGCACAACGTGCGTTCGCACGTCGTGTGTCCGGGCTTCGTGCGCACACCGCTGGTCGACAAGCAGATTCCGGAGCAGGCGAAGGAGCTCGGGATCAGCGAAGAGGAAGTGGTGAAGAAGGTGATGCTCGGCAATACGGTCGACGGCGTGTTCACGACCGTTCAGGACGTCGCGCAGACGGTGCTGTTCCTGTCGGCCTTCCCGAGCGCCGCGCTCACGGGCCAGTCGTTCATCGTCAGCCACGGCTGGTTCATGCAATGAAGCCGCACGCCCGCACCGAAAAGCAGGCCGTCGATGCGGCGGACCTGCATCACGAGGCCGGCGCACCGGCCGCCGCGCGCACGCTGCCGTACGAGACGATCGCGCTCGTGCTGCAAGGCGGCGGCGCGATCGGCGCGTACCAGGCCGGCGTGTTCGAAGGGCTGCACGAGGCGGGCATCCCGCTCGACTGGATCGCGGGCATCTCGATCGGCGCGCTCAACACCGCGCTGATCGCGGGCAATGCGCCCGAGCATCGTGTCGAGCGGTTGCGCGAGTTCTGGGAAACGATCTGCAAGCCGGCGTTCTTCCCGACGATTCCGGCCGCGTTCGAGTTCGCGCTGTTCAACAGCATCGACCAGGTCCGGACGTTCTTCACCGCGTCGCAGGCTGCAAGCGCGATGATGCAGGGCCAGCAGGGCTTCTTCGTGCCGCGCTTCCCGCCGCCGCTGCCGGGCGTGTCGGATCATCCGGAGAAGATCAGCTGGTACGACACGTCGCAACTGCGCGCGACGCTGCTGAAGCTGTGCGATTTCGACCGGATCAATTCGGGCGAAACGCGCGTGTCGGTCGGCGCGGTCAACGTCGGCACCGGCAACTTCGTGTACTTCGACAACTCGCGCATCCGTCTCGCGCCCGAACACTTCATGGCGTCCGGCGCGCTGCCGCCCGCGTTCCCGCCGGTCGAGATCGACGGCGAGTACTACTGGGACGGCGGAGTGGTGTCGAATACGCCGCTGATGGAAGTGCTCCGCGCACGGCCGCGCCGCGACACGCTCGCGTTCCAGGTCGATCTGTGGAGTGCGCGCGGGCCGCTGCCGCGCACGATGGCCGACGTCGCCGAGCGCACGAAGGACGTGCAGTATTCGAGCCGCACGCGTTTCGTCACCGACACGCTGCAGCGCGAACAGCGCTACCGCAACGTGCTGCGCCACGTGCTCGACCAGGTGCCGGAAGAGCAGCGCAAGGCGGATCCGTGGTGCGTCGAGGCCGATGCGATGTCGTGCAGCAAGAAGTACAACATCCAGCACCTGATCTACCAGCAGAAGGCGTACGAGCATCACTACAAGGACTACCAGTTCGGTCTGTCGACGATGCGTGACCACTGGTCCGCGGGTCTCGACGACATCCGCAAGACGCTCGCAGTCAAGGACGGCCTCGCGCTGCCCAACAACGACGCGGGCTTCGTGACGCACGACATTCACCGCAAACGGTAATGCCGTGCGCGACGGATCGGCGCGATGCATGCGCCGGTCCGTCCTCTTCTCCGACCAGACATGCCGATTTTCATTGCACTGTTCGCGCTCATCGCTGCCGGATGGGGCGCGGTTCATCTGTTTCACGTCATCGCCGCGCAGTTCGGCCAGCCGGTCGCGATCGCGGCCGCCGTGCTCGCCGCCGCGATCCTGATCGCGCTCGTCGCCTGGTGGATCAAGCGCCGCCGCGACATCGCACCGAATACGAAGGAAGAAGGCTGGACCCACGTCGTGCATCGCGCGTGGGGCGAGCTGCGTGTGTCCGCGACGCAGGGGTTGCTGTGGCTGTCGCACGACGGCACAGACGGCCGCTATACGCTGTCGCAGCTCGACGGCTGTCAGGCCGCACCGATCAGCGGCCGCTGGCATCTCGTCGTGCGCGTGCGCGACGCCGTACGCAGCGAATGGAAGCTGCCGATGATGGACAAGCGCGATGCGCAACGCTGGGCGCGCGTGCTGACGCTCGCGAAGGACAACCGGCTCTGACACGGCGCGCGGCCGATGCGCACGTGCGCCCGACACGAACCGCCGCGCCGGCTGTCCCGCATGCCACGCGCTAGCGCGCCTTCAGCGCCCATAACGCATCGAGCACGTGCTGCGTCGCCCGCTCGACCGGCCCCGCCCGATGCGCGATACCCAGTTCCCGCCACAACGCCGGGCGCAACGCCCGCATGACGATGCGTGCGTCAGGTAGCGGCGCACCCGCCTCGTGCGGCAGCAGCGTCGCGCCGTAACCGGCCGCGACCAAGCTCTTGATCGCATCGTTGTAGTTGAGTTCGATCCGCGGCTCCGGCCGGTGGCCGCCGAGTGCAAACCATTCCGTCGTGAGCCGCGACAGGCGCGTGGTCGCATCGTTGAGTATCAGCGGGCGGGCAGCCAGATAGCCGGGCGTGACGCGCGCCGGAAGCGGCCAGTCCGCCGGCAGAAACGCCATCACCGGATCGCGCCGCCACGCGCGGATCGACAGCCCCGCGACCGCCGTCTGCGGCAGCGCCACCAGTCCGACATCGAGCGTGCCCTGCGCAATACGCGCCAGCGTGTCGTGCGACGTGAGCACCGCGATCTGGACATCGATGTCCGGATGCGCGTCGCGCAACCGGGCCACCGCCTGCGGCAACAAATGCGCGATCGCCCCGGTCGATGCGCCGAGGCGTACGCGCCCCGACAGCCCCTGCACCTGCCGCTGCACATCGTCCAGCGTGGATTCGACTTCGGCCAGCAGGCGGCGTGCCCGTTCCACCAGCACTTCGCCGATGGGCGAAGGCCGCACGTTTCCACGCGCACGGGACAGCAACGGCGCGCCGATCCGGCTTTCCAGTTCGGCAATATGAAGGCTGACGGTCGGTGGCGCGAGATGCAGCCATTGCGCCGCCGCGACAAAGGACCCGTGGTCCGCGATGGCGACCAGCGTGCGCAGGCGGTCCAGGCTGATCTCTCGCATCCTTCACCTCTCGTTCAAGAAAACTGAATTTCGCAGTCAGCAAATTCAACTTTTCCTATTCTAGGTGTTCGGCGGAAGATATGGCTTTCCCGACGACCGAACCGAAGGAACGCGACCATCATGAGCCAGCCCACTGTCTACATCGACGGCGATCAAGGCACGACCGGATTGCTGATCCACGAACGCCTGCGCGGGCGCGACGACCTGCAGCTCGTTACGCTGCCGGATGCCGAGCGCAAGGATCCCGTGCGGCGCGCCGAAGCGATCAACACAGCCGACATCGCGATCCTGTGCCTGCCCGACGCGGCCGCGCGCGAAGCGGTCGGCTTCATCCGGAATCCGGCGGTGCGCGTGATCGACGCGAGTTCGGCCCATCGCACGCAGCCGGATTGGGTCTACGGCTTTCCCGAGATGGCGAGCGGGCACGCGCGGACGATCGCGCACGCACGGCGTGTCACCAATCCGGGCTGCTACCCGACCGGCGCGATCGCGCTGCTGCGGCCCCTGCAACAGGCCGGCCTGCTGCCGCGCGACTACCCGGTGAGCATCCATGCCGTCTCCGGGTACTCGGGCGGTGGACGGGC
Source organism: Burkholderia sp. HI2714 (assembly GCF_002223085.1). NCBI lineage: Bacteria > Pseudomonadati > Pseudomonadota > Betaproteobacteria > Burkholderiales > Burkholderiaceae > Burkholderia > Burkholderia sp. HI2714. Next base: position 15,798 of record NZ_NKFM01000035.1, read on the forward strand.
TGCCGTCGACGCATTCGAGTCGAGCGATGCTTCGCAAGCGAAACCGCTACAGGTCTACGGCCTCGCACTCGCGCACAAGCATGTGCCGGAGATCCAGCTGCATGCCGGTCTGACGAATCGCCCGATGTTCGTGCCGGCCTACGGTGCCTATCGGCAAGGCATCGTGCTCACCATACCGATCGAGCTGCGCCTGCTTCCTGCCGGCGTGACCGGTGAGCAGTTGCATGCGTGTCTTGCGCACCATTACGCCGGCGCGCGTCACGTCGACGTCACGCCGCTCGCGGAGACGCAAGCAATCACGCATCTCGATCCGCAAGCGCTGAACGGCACCAATGACCTGCGGCTCGGCGTGTTCGTCAATGCGGATCACGGCCAGGTGCTGCTGTCCGCCGTGTTCGACAATCTCGGCAAAGGGGCGTCCGGCGCGGCCGTGCAGAATCTCGACCTGATGCTCGGTGCGGCAGACGTGGCGAAAGCGGCGTGAGTCGCGTGCGGGCACCATCGTCAGCCGGCCCGGTACATCGTGGCCGCGATGCGTGAGTGCCCGTTGGACGCTACCGGCTCGCGACGCGGTTGCGAGCCGGAAACGGGGGCCTGTCGATGCTCCGCACATGCCCCCGTAAAAGCTCACCTTTAGCCGGTTTCAGGCCATCTCGTCACCCGCGGCGGCATTCAAGCCGGCCAGCGTCTCCACCAGAAAATCCACGCACACGCGCACTTTCGCCGACGCCGCAACGCGCTCCGGATACACGGCCCAGATGTTCGCGGGCTGGATGGCGTCCGGCAGCACGCGACACAGTGCGCCGCGTTCGATCAGCGGCGCGGCTTCCCAGATCGAACGCAACACGATTCCGCGCCCGGCCAGTGCCCACTGCACCGCCACTTCGCCATGGTTCGTCGACAGCGCGCCGCCGACCTTCACCGTTGCCGTTTCGCCGCGCACGTTCAGCCGCCACACGCCGAACGGGTGATCGCGCTCCTTGATGGCCAGACAGTCGTGCGACGCGAGATCCGCGAGCGAGCGGGGCGTGCCGCGCCGTGCGAGATAGTCGGGCGATGCACAGAGCACGCGGTAGTTCGCGGCGAGGCGGCGCGCGATCAGGTGATCGGCGATCTCGTCGCCGATGCGCACGTCGAGGTCGTAGCCTTCGCCCGCGACATCGACGAGCCGGTCGAACAGATCGAGCCGCACGTGCAGCTGCGGAAAGCGCGCGGTGAAGTCGAGCAGCGCCGGCGCGACGATGTGCCGGCCGAAGCCGAAGCTGCTCGAAATGCGCAGCGTGCCGCGCGGCACCGTGCGCGTGGTCGACACGTCCTCGACGAGATGATCGACGTCGTCGAGGATCTTCTCGGCGCGCGCGTACACGCGTTCGCCGGCTTCCGTGACCGTCACGCGCCGCGTCGAGCGATGCAGCAGGCGCGTGCCGAGCTGCGCCTCGAGCAACGCGATGCGCTTGCTGACATAGGCGGGCGATACCGCGAGCTGCTCTGCGGCCGCGCTGAAGCTGGTCAGGCGGACGACCAGGCTGAACACGCGCAGGTCGTCCAGATTCGGCGATTTGTTCACGATTCGTGGAAAGTCGATTAACCTTTCACGCGATTTTAATCTGAATGGAAATAAATAGAATGGTGTAACGCGCCGCTACCGCCCCAGGCAGCCGGCCGCCCAGCCAAGGAGATTTGCATGACCGACAGGACTTACAAGATTGCCGTGATTCCCGGTGACGGTATCGGCCGCGAAGTGATGCCCGAAGGCCTGCGCGCACTCGACGCCGTGACCGCGCGCTTCGGCGTCCGCTTCGACTTCGTCCAGATCGACTGGGCGAGCTGCGACTACTACGCGCAGCACGGCAAGATGATGCCGGACGACTGGAAGGCGCAACTGTCGGACATGGACGCGATCCTGTTCGGCGCGGTCGGCTGGCCGGCGACGGTGCCCGATCATATTTCGCTGTGGGGCTCGCTGCTGAAATTCCGCCGCGAGTTCGACCAGTACATCAACCTGCGGCCCGCACGCCTGTTCGACGGCGTGCCGTCACCGCTCGCCGGCCGCCGCGCGGGCGACATCGACTTCATGATCGTGCGCGAGAACACCGAGGGCGAGTATTCGTCGGTCGGCGGCACGATGTTCGAAGGCACCGAACGCGAGATCGTGATGCAGCAGTCGATCTTCACGCGTCACGGCACCGAGCGCGTGCTGAAATTCGCGTTCGACCTCGCACGGCGGCGCGCGAAGCGCCTTACCGTCGCGACGAAGAGCAACGGCATCGCGATCAGCATGCCGTGGTGGGACGCGCGCACGGCCGAGATGGCCGAACGCTATCCCGATATCGCCGTCGACAAGCAGCACATCGACATCCTGTGCGCGCGCTTCGTACTGCAGCCTGACCGCTTCGACGTCGTCGTCGCGTCGAACCTGTTCGGCGACATCCTGTCGGATCTCGGGCCGGCCTGTACGGGCACGATCGGCATCGCGCCGTCGGCGAACCTGAATCCCGACCGCAAGTTTCCGTCGCTGTTCGAGCCCGTTCACGGCTCCGCGCCCGACATCGCGGGGCAATACGTCGCGAACCCGGTCGCGATGATCTGGTCGGCAGCGTTGATGCTCGACTTCCTCGGCAACGGCGCGGGCCGCGAACGCGAAGCGCACGACGCGATCGTCGCCGCGATCGAGGACGTGCTGCGCACGGGGCCGCATTCGCGCGATCTCGGCGGCAACGCGGGGACGCAGGAAGTGGGTGAGGCGATCGCCGCGCGGATCGCGGGCTGACGATCATGCCCGGCGCGTTCGCACGCGCCGGTAGTGACTGCGCGAATCGGTGAACGGTGAGCGACGTGCGGTGAGCAACACGCAACACATTTGCGCACGCGTGCGAATTCCGTCGCCTGCACGGTGAAGTCGAGTGGTGAGCAACACCGCACCGCAATGCGCACGGCTCTCGCTATCCGTCGTCGACGTCGACACGATCGGTGAGTTGCACATCGCGCGCGTGCACACCGATCGTCAATCCACTGCCGGCGCTGTGCGATCGGTGAAATGCATCACGCGGTAAAGCACACCGTTGCGTGCAAACACGTGCATCACGAGATGCCCACGTGTGCGGCGCGTCCGCTTTGCCCGATGCGATGCCGCGTCGAACGGCTCACTGCACACAGTCCGACGCGACATTTCACCTCCTCCCGAAAAATCTCACCTTCGACGCGCCGACTCCCGGATTTCCTCACCGTTGCATCCCTGTGATGCGTTCGTCGATCCGTCGAGTCGAGCCGACGCGCGCATCACAACCCGAGGTCGGACAGCCCCGGATGATCGTCCGGACGGCGACCAAGCGGCCAGTGATAGAGACGATCCTGCTCGCGGATCGGCAAGTCGTTGATGCTCGCGTGACGATGCGCCATCAGGCCGTTCTCGTCGAACTCCCAGTTTTCGTTGCCGTACGAACGGAACCAGTTGCCGGCGTCGTCATGCCATTCGTAGGCAAAGCGCACCGCGATGCGATTGCCGTCGAACGCCCACAGCTCCTTGATCAACCGGTAGTCGAGCTCGCGCGTCCACTTGCGCTGCAGCAGCCCGACGATCTCGTCGCGGCCGGTCACGAATTCCGCGCGGTTGCGCCATCGGCTTTGCGGCGTATAGGCGAGCGACACGCGCTGCGGGTCGCGCGTGTTCCACCCGTCCTCGGCGGCGCGCACCTTCTGGCGCGCCGTTTCGAGCGTGAAGGGCGGAACGGGCGGACGGACTTCGGGGGAAGCGGACATGGATTGCTCCTGTTCAGGTTCTGGCCGCGGACAATCGCGGCCGGTTCGGATTCGCTGCTTCGACTAGCGGGACACCGCGTCGAGCAGTAGTTCGGCCGTTGCGCGCGCGTCGCGCGCAGCGTTTGCATCGCCGGTTACGAGTGCCACGCCGATTGCACCGTCGATCAGCACGAGCCACTGGCGCGCCAGTCGCGCGAGCCCGCGACGCTCGATGCCCGTTTCGTCGGCATACGCATCGAACCGCTCGCGTACGAATGCCAACAGGCGTGCCTTGTGCTCGCGTGCAACGACGCGCACGGGGTCATCCGCGTCGGGAATCTCGCCCGACGCGTTCAGGAACGCGCAGCCGTGAAAGTCGTGCTGCCCGAACCAGTCGCGCAGCACGTCGAACATGCCGAGCAACTGCACGCGTGGCGCCTTGCCGCGCGCCAGCGTTGCATCGACGAACCAGCGCATCCAGCGCTCGTCGCGACGTTCGAGCGCGGCCACGACCAGCGCCTCTTTCGATTCGAAATGCGAATAAAAGCTCTTTCGGGCCGCGCCGGATCGCTTGACGATCGCATCGACGCCGGTTGCATGGATACCGCCCGAATAGATCAACGCTTCGGCTGCATCGAGCAGCCGGTCGCGAACGCCCGGTTCGGCGGAGGAGTCGTGAGGTGTGTTCATGGGTTTACGGTAGAACGATCGTTCTCCGTCGTCAACACCAGCATGCAAAAGCCCTGTCGACGAGAGGGCTGAACCGCGGCCTGGACGGACGACGTGGGCCGCTTCGTTTACGACATTTTTTCTTGAAGCGGACGCGCGACGCTCACTACACTTCGGTCACCCTGTCTGGGCGAAAGGACATCATGCAGCGACCGGAATCCGCGCGCCCCTGCGCGCCTATGCGGCTTATGCGAAGCGGCTCGACGGCCGCGTCGTCGTGCGGCGCTTCGACCCGCGCAACGATTCGTACGACACGTTGACCGCGCTGCTGCATCGCGCGTTCGCACCACTCGGCGCACTGGGCTTCAACTGCCCGGGCGTCGACCAGCCGGCCTCGGCGACCCGCGACCGCGTGCTCACCGGCGAGTGCTTCGTCGCGCTCGGCAATGCCCACCTGGTCGCGACGATGACGATGCGTTCGCACGATCCCGATTCCCGCTGCGATCCGTACCGCAGCCGGCACGTCGCGACACTCGGCCAACTGGCCGTCGATCCCGTCTGGCAGGATCACGGCATCGGCCGTTCGCTGCTCGCGTTCGCGCAACGGCGGGCCGCCGCGCGCGGCGCGACGCACCTCGCACTCGACGCGCCGTACGCGGCAGTCCGGCTCATCGATTTCTATCGCCGCGAAGGATTTCAACCGGTCGACGTGATGCGCTTTCCGGGACACAACTACGACAGCGCGATCCTGTGCAAATCCGTCAGCGGCGGGAACGGTCGCATCGTTGCCGGCGAAACGGCGCAGTTCGACGTCACGCGGCACGTCGGAGCCGCTTCATGAAACACGACATGCCGAAGCGCGAGCGCGACGACGATCACACCCGGCTCGACGTCCGGCAGGCACGGGTGCGTGCGGCGCGGCGGCTGCGCGGTGTGTTGAAGCTGACGATTCTCACGATCGCGGTCGCCCAAGCGCTGGCGTTCGCGTTCGAATGCCTGCTGGTGATGGCCGGCTTCGCGCCGGATGCCGCGACGGTGCTGCTGTTCCGCTTCGTCACGTGCGCGCTCGTCAGTTTCTGGCTGCAAGCGGACGCGTTGCGCGCCTATCAATACGCGGCACAACACGGGTTCGTCACCGTTCCCGGCGCGCACGGCGATCCGGCCGACATCGCGCCGCAGTGCCCGAAACGCTGGCTCGTCATGTTGAGTCTTCAGCTCGACCCGCGCGGGTTGAATGGTGAACGGATCAAGTAGCGGCCTGCGCACCGGTCGATGTCGATTGGTGTCGATCGCTTCGCGCATGAGTGAGTCGCAACGACACGTGAAGGCTCACGGTTGATGGTGTGATTCGGCATGGCATCGCATGGCGTGCGTAGCGAACGGTCACGCGGCAGGTCACGAGGGAAGTGCCCGGAAGAGGGGGAGCAAGTGCCGAACGGTGTGATGGCGTGATGGCGGGAAGCGGGACGACTGCCGACAGGTGAAGTGAACGTGCGATTGCAGGTCACCGATGTGCGATCGTGTCGCGATTCGGCGCGCAAACACGGCTCCCGAATAATCTCACCTTGAGGGCGGATCCGCGTGTTTCGACTCGAAAACGCAGACGTGAAACAGAAACGGGGCAGGCGGCAAACACGCCGCACCGCCCCTTCGGCACTCAGACCGTCCAGTCGAGAATCACCTTGCCGCTTTCGCCGGACAACATCGCGGCGAAGCCTTTCTCGTAATCGTCGGCCGCAAAGCGATGCGTGATGATCGGCGACAGGTCGAGGCCGCTCTGCAGCATCGCAACCATCTTGTACCAGGTCTCGAACATCTCGCGACCGTAGATGCCCTTGATCTCGAGCCCCTTGAAGATCACCTGGTTCCAGTCGATCGCCGTCTGCGCGGGCGGAACGCCGAGCAGCGCGACCTTGCCGCCGTGGTTCATCGCCTCGAGCATGCTCGTGAACGCGCTCGGCACGCCCGACATTTCGAGGCCGACGTCGAAGCCTTCGGTCATGTGCAGGTCGGACATCACGTCGCGCAGCGACTCGCGCGCGACGTTGACCGCGCGCGTCGCGCCCATCTTGCGCGCGAGTTCGAGCCGATAATCGTTGATGTCGGTGATGACGACGTTGCGCGCGCCGACGTGCTTCGCGATCGCGACGGCCATGATGCCGATCGGACCCGCGCCGGTGATCAGCACGTCTTCGCCGACGAGGTTGAACGACAGGGCCGTGTGCGTCGCGTTGCCGAACGGATCGAAGATCGATGCGAGATCGTCGGAGATCTCCGGCGGAATCTTGAAGGCGTTGAACGCAGGAATCGCCAGATACTCGGCGAACGCGCCTTCGCGGTTCACGCCGACGCCGACCGTGTTGCGGCACAGATGCCGGCGCCCCGCGCGACAGTTGCGGCAGAAACCGCACGTGATGTGGCCTTCGCCGGACACGCGATCGCCGATCGCGAAGCCGCGCACTTCCTGCCCCATCTCGACGATCTCGCCGACATACTCGTGACCGACGTGCATCGGCACGGGAATCGTCTTCTGCGCCCAGTCGTCCCACTTCCAGATATGGATGTCGGTGCCGCAGATCGCCGTGCGGCGGATCTTGATCAGCACGTCGTTGTGGCCGACTTCGGGGCGCTTCACGCGCGTGAGCGTGAGGCCGGGGCCGCGCTCGAGCTTTGCCAGTGCTTTCATGATCGCGCCTCCGTCAGATGATGCCGAGCGACTTGCCGACGCGCACGAACGCGGCGACCGTCTGGTCGATCTGCTCGGGCGTATGCGCGGCGCTCATCTGCGTCCGGATGCGCGCGCGGCCGCGCGGCACGACGGGGAACGAGAAGCCGATCACGTAGACCCCTTCGTCGAGCAGCTTGTCGGCCATGTTCGTCGCGAGCTGCGCGTCGCCGAGCATCACCGGGATGATCGGATGCGCGCCCGGCACGAGCGTGAAGCCGGCTTCGGTCATCTGCTGGCGGAACCGCGCGCCGTTTTCGCGCACGCGCTCGCGCAGCTTCGCGCCTTCGTCGCTGCCGAGCAGCTCCAGCACCTTCAGCGATGCCGCGGCGATGCTCGGCGTGAGCGTGTTCGAGAACAGGTACGGGCGCGAGCGCTGGCGCAGGAGTTCGATGACCTCGCGACGCGCGGCGACATAGCCGCCCGATGCACCGCCGAGCGCCTTGCCGAGCGTGCCCGTGATGATGTCGACGCGGCCTTCGACGCCGCAGTGCTCGGGCGTGCCTCTGCCGTGCGTGCCGATGAAGCCGACCGCGTGCGAATCGTCGACCATCACGATCGCGCCGTAACGATCGGCGAGATCGCAGATGCCTTTGAGATCGGCGATGATGCCGTCCATCGAGAATACGCCATCGGTCGCGATCAGCTTGTGGCGCGCGCCCGCTGCGTCGGCTTCCTTGAGCTTCGCCTCGAGGTCGGCCAGGTCGTTGTTCTTGTAGCGGAAGCGCTTCGCCTTGCAGAGGCGAACGCCGTCGATGATGCTCGCGTGGTTCAGCTCGTCGCTGATCACCGCGTCGTTCTCGTCGAGCAGCGTCTCGAACAGCCCGCCGTTCGCGTCGAAGCAGCTCGAATAGAGGATGGTGTCCTCGGTGCCGAGAAACGCGGCCAGTGCGCTTTCCAGTCGCTTGTGCACGGTTTGCGTGCCGCAGATGAAGCGTACCGATGCCATGCCGAAGCCGTCCTGGTCGAGGCCGGCCTTCGCCGCGTCGATCAGGCGCGAATCGTTCGCCAGACCCAGATAGTTGTTCGCGCAGAAATTGAGCACGCCAGCACCGCCGGCGAGCCGCACGTCCGCCGCCTGGGGACTCGCGATCTCGCGCTCGGTCTTGTAAAAACCGTCCGCGCGGATCTGGTCCAGCGTCCCGCGCACCTGGGCGAGAAAGGCATCACGCATCGCAAAGCTCCTGACAGGGTTTCGCATTCCGCAACGCGCCACTCGTGGCGGCGGCGCAACGGCCTGCTACTGTTATAGTCGGTCGTTCGGTTGACCGCATTTATCCGATATTCCGAACTAGAATTCGAAATATCGAACAACTCTAAGCGAACGGAATCCAAATGGCAAGTTCCTCCGGTTCGCGGCGCACGCCTGCCAGCGCCGCACCGCAACCGCCAGCCGCCACGCCGCCGCGTGTCGGCGAGCAGATCCAGCGGCTGCGCAACGAACGCAAGCTGACGCTCGACGACCTGTCGCGCGCGGCCGGCGTATCGAAATCGATGCTCTCCGAGATCGAACGCGACAAGGCCAACCCGACGATCGCCGTTGCGTGGCGCCTGACGAACGCGCTCGGCATCACGCTCGACGAGCTGTTCTCGCAGCCGAAGGCAGCCGAGACGATCCGCGTAGACGGCCCGCACGACATCCCGACGCTCGCCGGCCATGACGGCCGCTACCAGTTGCGCGTATGGGGCCCGATCGACCTCGCCGGCAAGTTCGAGTGGTACGAGCTGACGCTGCCGGGCGGCGGCGCACTGATATCGAACGCCCACGAGCCCGGCACGCGCGAGCACCTCACCGTGCTGCAGGGCGCGATGGAAATCGAAGCCGCGGCAGCCAGCCGGCGCCTGAAGGTAGGCGACACCGCGCGCTACCCGGCCGATGAGCCGCACGCAATCCGCAATCCCGGCAAGACCGAGGCGCGGGCATTGCTGATCGTGATCCATCGCTGACGGCGCGAATAGCTGGCCGAACGGCCAATTGCAGGCCAGTTGCGGAAAACACTGTATGTTTGTACAGTATACGGACATTCCGCCATGCATGGGCCGGAGCCGGCGCACCGAGGCGCCTGCCCGGTCGACAGGAGCCTGCAATGACAGAAGAACAAGATTTGGCCGCGCTCAGCTTCAAGGCTGCCGCGCACGACCTCGAGCTGATCGTCCGGCATATCGCCGGGCGCTACATCCACCAGCGCGTCCCGCTGACGTGGCGGCTGCTGCACGCCATCGAGGCCGAGGCGCTTGCCGATCTCGGCTTTGCCAGCCGGCACGAGGCCGGCATGCGTCAATTGTTCGAACGGCAGTTGGACATGACGTTTCCCGAAACGGACGAACCGATCGACTTCGGGCGCTCGAATGCGCTGCCCGCCGTATTTTCGTTCGCGGTTCTCGCCTATGAAGCAGCGTCAACTGCGTCGAACGACACGGCGTCGCACGGGCGCGTTCATCGCGCGTCCAAGGCGTGGGGTGACTGACTCCCAGCCCGGGCCGCTTCGTATGGCGGCCTTGTCCAGCCTCTTGCTGCCCGAGACGTTGCGGAAAGGGCTACCATATACGCAACTAACGGAATAAATCACATGTCTCTTCCCGCCTCTCCCGACACCCCGGCACGCCCGGAAGAAACAGATCTGTTCGACCGCAGCGCATCCGACTGGATCGTCTCGCCGGAAGCCGCATTCGATGCCTGGCTGGCGATGCAGGACTATCGCCGCTCGTCAGCCGACGTCTATCGCGCGCAATGGGGCGCGTTTCTCACATGGATGCGCGCACACCAGAAGAATCTGGCCACGGTCGATACCGCAACCATCGCAAATTTCGTCGGCGAACTTCCGATCCGGAAAACCCAGCGAATGCGCTATTTGCGGCTGATCGAGCGCGTGCTCGACCACATCCGGCGCGCCGAATATGCGTCGACCAACCCGGCCCGGTTCATTGCTCAGGATGGCGAAGCGAACTGGCGCAAGGCGCGCGACAACGAACCGACCGGTTTCCTCACGCCGGCCGAGCGCGCGACGTTGCTCGCGTACCTGTTTTCGCCGATCGGCGTATCCGGTTCCGCGTACTGGAAAGAGCGGCGCGACCGCGCGCTCGTTGCCGCCTTTCTCGGTGCCGGCATCAAAACCGGCGAAGCGCGAGCGCTCACCATTAGTTGCATCAATACGAGTGGAACGTCACTGCAGATCGAGTCGACACATCCGGATTTCGCACGCGAAACCCACCTGGCATCGTTCGCGATCGCCCTGCTGGAAGCCTGGCTCACCGAACGCAAGCGCCAGGATATTCCGGGGGAGCTCGTGTTCCCGGCATCCCATGCCGGGCGGCCGATGCACAAGGCGACGATGCTGCGCGCGATCGACGCAATCGTCGAATCCGCCGGGCTCACGTCGTCACGCACCGCGCGCGCGAGCCCGCAAACGCTGCGCAATACCTATGCGGCTGAACTGTTCGAACACGACGTGCCGCCCGAACGGGTCGGCAAATGGCTGGGCTTCATGCGGCCGATCTCGTCGAACCGCTTGCATCGTGCATGGAAGAACTGGCGTGACGGGCTGGCCGACGGCAACGGTGACGCGTCCGATAGCGACGAAACTCGCTGATCACTCATTGGCTGCTCACGCGAAGCGATCCGTGAGCAGCCTTGTATGACGTAGCCTCACCGTTTCACAGCTCCCGAAAAACCTCACCTCAAGCTTTCCGGATCGTCTCACCTGTGTGGCGCGGCCTATGCTGTCGTCATGTGTGTGCGAATCGCGCGACCGCTTCGAATCGGGACGGCCATGCGCCCGAAGCATGCTCGCACTCGGGGCAGGCCACTTCGAAACCTTCTTCGCCGTGTGACAGCTCCGGCTCACCGTCGCAATGCGGACAATGGGCCGGCACCGGAATCTCCTGATCCAGCGAGGTGCCGATCGCGGCAAACGCTTCCGCATCCAGTTGCCCGGCATCGGCCAGGCGGCGGATCAGCGCCGCGACTTCCGGATTCATGCCGCGGCTGGCGCGCAACGAACTCACTTCGCGCGTCGCACGTTCCAGTTCATCACCCTGGCTGCGCAACTGTTCTTCGAGCCGGTCGGCGCGTGCCTTGGCCGAACTCAGTTGCTGCAGGAAATCGAACTCCTTGCGTTGAACGTCGCGCAAACCGCTCTGGTAGGTCGACGCCATGCTGCGCAACGAATCCAGCTCGACCAGCATCGGCTTGACGCGGCGTTCGGCTTCGGCCACTGCGTCCTTGATTTGCTGCGCGTAGTGCTCGGTGCGCTGCTGCAGTTCGGCCTGCAGCGCATCGATGCGATCGCGCAACGTCGCATTTTGCGTCTGCTCGGCTTCGACGCGACCGGCGGCCGCGGCCAGTTCCTTCTCCAGTCGGGCGACTGTGGCGAGCAGCGTCGCTTCGCTGGCCGAACCGTGCGTCGTTTGCGACGCGAGCTGGATCTCGAGTTCGGTCACGCGAGCCTGCAACTGCTCGTTTTTCGCTTCGCCACGCGCGAGCGCGCCTTCGAGCGTCTCCTGGCGGACGGTTGCGTCGCGCAACCGCTGTTCGGCGTCGGCAATGCCGGCGCGAACCTGCTCGCGATCTCCATCGAGACTGTCCCGCGCGGCTTTCAACGCTTCTTCATAGAGTGCGCCGAGCAATGCCCCCGCCTTTTCCTCGACGGCTTTCGGGATGGCGGCACCATCGAGCCTGATTTTGGAGGCGGAACGGATGCGCTCCCAGAAATGGTCGATGTCTTTCGGGATATCGCTGGCGCTGCCGGTCTGGGTTAGATCGCGGACGTTGGCAGCCGACGGCCTAATGCCAAGATCGAAGAACAACCGCTTGCATGCATGCAGCGACAGTTCCTGCCGTCGTGCACCGTTCGCACGCAGCGATTCCAGTTCGTCCCGAATGGCTTGGCGTATGTCGTCCAGGGTCATCGCTGTGCTCACAGACATTGAAATGTGGCAATCATAACGAAATACGTATCTATCGATACCTTTTTCGGCTTGCCGTTGTGAATTTACGTCGCTTTGCACAGAAATCAGGTCTGTGAGCCAATCCGGACGACTGTGGTCCAGGATCCCGTGAAACAAAGCGAAGAAAGTCAGCCAAGTCCTTGTCTCGCAAGCATTTTCCTGCAGACCCCGAATTTCGGCATTTGTTTCACATGACAGCGGATCCGATTGCCTGTCGGTGTTCAGGGGTTGGGGTGTCTGTGGAAAACTCGTCAGCCGATGTCTTGAGAGTATTAGAAGTAAACACCCTTGAACCCTTAGTTAAAAACGTTAACGCCACGGCACAGCCTTATGCTGCAAGGCTTTCCGGCCGACAAGGTGAAGTTTTACGGGAGCCAAGGTGATCTTCTGCGGGAGCTGACGTGATTGGGTTCAGGGAGCTGCGTGAGCCGTTGCGGGAAAGGTCGTGAGCGGATTCGGGATCACAGTGAAACACGAGATTTGCCAAAGGTGAGGTTTTTCGGGGCCTCACAGCCACAGAACCCGCGCGGTGCCTGACTGCACAGTTTTCTGCCTGTGCAGACATAGGTGAGAATTTGCGGGACCTTCTTCGCGCCCCGATTCTGCCCATCTTTTAGGCAGTTTTTCCGAAAGGTGAGGTTTCACGGGACTCCACGGGTGTTTGGTGTGAGGATTTCCGGGAAACGACCGCCATTTTGCACCGCAAAGGCGCTCGTGGGGGCCGGTGAAGCCCTAAAGGTGAGGCTTTTCGGGAGGGAAATCCGGGTTTTCCTGCCCGGATCCCCTTGAGGTGAGATTTTTCGGGGCCCCGATCATAGGCTGTGATTCCGGCCACAGGTGAGACTTTTCGGGAATGGAATTTGCCCGAAAAATGGTCAAAGGTGAGGTTTTTCGGGACCTGTGAGCGGCTGAATTCGTCGAAAAGCCCGCCAGGACTGGAAGACATCTCATTTTTGCTGTGCCACTTTTTGGCACAGGTGAGATTTTTCGGGGCCTGACATGAGGTTGTCGCATGAAGGAATTTGGTCGAAAGGTGAGGCTTTTCGGGGGATGCCGGCGACGCACAGCCAAATGCCTTCTGTGCATAAGTATCGGAAGGCATTGGGATTTTTGATACCGAGGCGGTTACGGTGAGGTTTTTCGGGAGTCATTCCCGTGCCTGGGGCGGCACAGCGATTTTTAGGTAAGGTGAGCCTTTTCGGGAGGCCTTGGTAGTGAATCCCGCGCGTGTCGGGCATTCGCCGATATCCGGACAAATGAAGACACTGTGCTTGAGGTGAGTATTTTCGGGACCCGATACGGTTGGTGCGCTGTACAATGCGCGCCCGGGCCGGCAAAGCACGCCTGATCGGGTCGCGCGGGCCGGTTTCGCAGGCGTCTTTCGGGAAGTCGGATCCGATTCCGATTACCCGGTAAGTCACGCCTGTACATGCATACAGGCCGATGGAGGGCGATCGGGAGGCGCGCCGACGTGGGATCGCAACGCTGTGCCGAACGCACAGCTGCGCAGTCGTAAAATTACGACAAATCGAAAGGTGAGCCGATACGGGAGCTCATTCCGCACGTGTCGTGCACAGGTGAAATTCTGTGAATCGGCGCATCCCGCAGCACGTCTGGACGAGTCCGGAACGCTGCAAATCCGGAGCGGTGAGGGTTTTCGGGAGCGCCTGGGGTGAGTGCCGTTTTGCACGCGCACTTCACCCGCTATGGTGAGCATGTCGTTCTGGACGCACTTCACCGCAGGCGCTATCCTTCCGGGAAACTTCTCCTCCGACCCGACGTATGGCCACGACGAAGCGCGCCAAGAAAACCGATGTGGATGTGGTGAGTGCCAGTTCAGCCGAATTGCGGAAGGCCGTCGAGGCGATCGCAATTCAGCCGAAGAGCGGCAAGATCACGCTCCTCACTCGCAAGCTGTTCAATGTCCTGCTGGCCGTGGCGCAGCAGGCCGACGACTCGGGCGATACGTATCGCGCGCTGCTGTCGGACATCGTTGCCAACTCCGCCTTTGATTCGAACGACACCGCGCTGGTGAAGGAACACCTGCGCCGTATGGTGTCGGTGCAGGTCGAATGGAGCACGGGGACGTCGAGCCAGAAGCCGGGCCGCAAGTGGGGGATCTCGACGCTGATCGCCGATGCGGAAATTCTCGAGGATCCGGCGACCCGCCGCGTGTGGGTCGAATTCTCGTTTGCGCCGAAGATCAAGAAGAAGCTGCTCGACCCGGTCCAGTATGCGCGTCTGAGCCTGCAGTTCCAGAGCCAGCTGCGCAGCAGCGCCGGTCTCGCGCTGTACGAAATCTGCGTGCGCTACCTGACGAACCCGAGCCACCTGACGATGCGCGAGCCGTGGGAATGGTGGCGGCCGATCCTGTCGGGCACGCCCGACACGGAAGCCGGCGACGAGGCGAAGCGCGAGTACAAGTACTTCAAGCGCGACTATCTGCGTCCCGCGATCGCGGAAGTCAACGCGGTCACCAACATCTTCGTCGAGCTGATCGAGCACCGTGAAGGGCGCCGGGTTGCGGAGATCCAGTTCCGCGTGACCGAACGCAAGCAGCCGATGCTCGCGCTCGACGAACACCCGAATGTGTTCGACAGCACGCTGGTCGACCGGATGGTGAAGCTCGGAATTCCGTTGAAGGAAGCGCAGACGCTCTATGCGGACAGCGAGGAGAACCGCATTCGTGCCGCACTGCAGATGACCGAGCAGCGGATGCGCAGCACCACGCTGCCGCCGGTGCGCAGCGCGCCGGCGTTGTTCAAGGATGCACTGAAGAAGGGTTATGCGCCGCCGGTCGAGTCGGTCGACGCGCTGCCTTCCGGCACGCCGTCCCCGAAGATTGCAGCGGCCCAGCCGGACGATCTGAAGGCGCGCCTGCTGAGCGAGTTCGCGGCGTTCCGCCGCAAGGAAGCGAAGGTGCTGTACGAAGAGCAGGGCGACGCGGAGCGCGAAGTGGCACGCGAGTCGTTCGAATCAGAGGCGCTGCCGACGATGGGCACGCATCTGCGCGATGACTGGCGCAAGCGCGGCCTCGATTCCAAGCTGGCCGAGACGGCCTTCTTCGACTGGCTGGCCCAGAGGACCTGGGGCGAGCCGACGGACGGCGACCTGCTGTCGTTCACGCTGAATCAGTCGCGGGCCGCCTGAGGCCTGCTCAGGCCCGCTGACGGGCCGCCGCCGGCCCCGCCCTCGATTGGCGGGCCCGGCGTCCTCACCAGGCCCTGCCGGCCGTTTCCATCACTCGGACAACAGCATCCGCTCGAGCTGCTCGAGGATCGCGTCGCGCTTGTCCTTCGGGAGACCGCGCAGGCGCAATTCGATACGATCTTCGCCATACGACTTCAGGTCGCCGACCGACTTGCCGCCGAGCTTGATCTCGAGACGCTGCGCATAGCGCTGACGGCCCGTGGCCTTCGGCGTTTCCTGCGCCGCGACGCGGCCCTTGACGATGTCCGACACCTGGCGCGTGCTGAGATCGTCGGACACGATCTTGTTGATCAGCCGCAGCGTCGCCTCGGTGCCGCGCGCATTGTGATATCGGCCGACCTGATACGCCATGTTCGAACCGAAGCGATCAGGGCGCGCGACCATTTCCTGCATGATCGCTTCCGGCAGCTTGCCGATCGACAGTGCGACGGCCACCGTCGATTCGTCGAGGCCGAGGTGCTCGGAGAGCTCCTTCTGGCTCTGGAAATGCTTGTCGTCGAGGAAGCGGCGCCATACGACGGCGTTGTCGAACACCGTTTGTGAATCGCGCTGGACGTTGAGATCGTAGCCGAGCTTGTAGCTCTGGATGCCGATCGGCACGTCGATCACGATCGCCTTGACCGATTCCTTGTTCGCTTCCTTCAGTGCCCGCACGCGGCGGCCGCCGTCGCTGACGAAATACGTGCCCGGGTTCTCATAGTCCGGAATCACATGGATCGCCTGCTGCTGCCCTTGCTTGGCGAGGTTGACCGCGAGTTCGGCGATCGACGACTTCAGATAGAAGTGCCGCGGATTGAACGGGCTATGCTTGATCGCCTTCAGCGGCAGCTCGATCACCTGCCCCGGTGCATAGCGGTTCTCGAGACGCCACGCGCGATATTGCGCCGATTCATCGATCGACGGATCGAGCGTGAGTTCAGGAGCGGACGGCGGCGCGATGTCTTTCTTTGCCGACTTGGTCGGTGCCGGAGTGGGCGTCTCGGACTTGACGATGCCGTCGATCGCATTGAGTCGATCAAGCGCCGTGCGCTTCTCGCTCGTCGTGATATCCGGGCGCGCTTGGAATCCTTTGGCAAATTGGGAGGGTTTCATGTGACTCCTTTGTGCGCATAAAGTCAGGGCAGCATGGCGACGATTTCGTCGGCGCATGCGCGAATTTCTGCGGCGGCCAGCTTGCCGCCACGATCGTTCATCTGCAGCACGGTCTGACCGAGCGCCATCGCCTGCTTGTACGCCTCCCGGGTCGGGATCTGCGTTTTCAGCAACGGGAAGCCGAGTTCCTCGAGCGCACGCTTGAGCTCGCGGGTCAGCATGCGCTTCTCTTCGGTCTTGTTCAGCAGGAAGACGGCGCGGAGGTCTTCGTTCATGACCTGCGCCTGCTGGATCAGTTTGACCAACCCGACGCTCGACCAGTAATCCGCCGGCGACGACGACGTCGGGATCACGGCAATCGATGCGGCCAACAGGACCACGCCCGATACCTTCTCGGTGATCGACGGCGGGCAGTCCACGACGATGATGTCGTAGTCGTTGATGAACTTCTTGATCTCGCGATGGATCTGGCCATCGGCTTCGGCCAGGTTGACGACCGGAAACGGAATGCCGGTGTCGCTGTCGCCGGATGCGCTCGACCAGTGAACCAGTGTGTTTTGACGGTCTGCGTCGATGACGAGGACGCGCTTCCCTTTTTCATGGAACGCGGCACCGAGGTGCATGGCAATCGTGCTTTTGCCGACGCCACCTTTTTGTTGAGTGACTGCAATGATTTCCGCGGCCAATTTTCACTCCTATTTTGGTCGTTGGAATTCTACAGGACGATATTTGGATTTCAATGAAATTGTCGTTCGACAACTACGTATTGGCCATTTGGGCTATCGGTTTATGCGCATAAACGAACCGACGATGGATGATGACTCGATCGCATGGTGAGGCGGATGGCTGAGAGGTCGGTGAGCGACTCGGTGGGGTTCCAAGTGGTGCCGTCGGTGTGAGTAGCGAGTTGCCGCGCGTGCCGTGTGCACTGCCCTATCGCTCGATGAGGTAGCCTCGGCTGAGAGCTGGAGAGTTTGTGCGCATAAACTCTCCGCGGAAACCGTGGCGCGGGATCGTGCCGGGAGGGCAGGCGCTTCTGATCGTAGGTGTGAGTGGTACACCCTGGCTGGGTATGCAGCATCGAGGTATGCCACTTGACCTGCGTACGTCGACCCAACGCGCTATCCAGGCGCTACGTTTATGCGCATAAACCGCGAGCGATAGATGGCGAGTAACGAAGGTCACCTCCCGACCGCACCGGAATCCAGTGCCGGGCGACTGACTTGCGGGGCAGAATACCGACGCAGCAATCCCACCGAGCAGGCATCACACCGAGCAGGCATCACACCGAGCAGGCATCACACCGACGCGCCTGCATTCACCGCTCCGCGAATTGCGAGGTCCCCGTGCTCGGCAGTCGCCCGCTTTATGCGCATAAACCGGCCGTCCTACGAAGCCACCGGCTACACCCCTTGCAGACCGAACCCCACCGTATTGGCCACACGTGCAGACCTTTATTCATCATCCCGCGATTGAGTCCCGCTCGCCTTTATGCGCATAAACCCACCAATTCATTGAAGCGCATTCCGACCAGCACTCCCCTCTCGCGATCCATCGCACCGCCTCATCCACGTGGCGTTACGAAGCAGCGAATCCGCGCCCGATCTCCCGATTCCTCGTCGCCTGCCCCACCAAGCCCCCAATACAGACTGGCTACAATACAGGGCTCTACCTTCCAGGCCTGAATGATGATCACGATCTACCACAACCCCCGATGCTCGAAGTCACGCGAGACGCTTGCGTTGGTCGAGTCGCTGAATACCACCGGTGCGCCGTTGAATGTCGTCGAGTACCTGAAGACGCCGCCGACGGTCGAGGAACTGGAAGCGCTGCATCGGCAGCTTGGCCGCCCGGTTCGCGACATGCTTCGCGACGGTGAGGAGCCATACAAGGCGCTGAATCTGGCCCGCACCGATCTGACCGATGCGGAAGCCTATGCGGCAGTTGCCGCTCATCCGATTCTGCTGCAGCGACCCATCGTCGTTTATCGCGGCAAGGCCGCCATCGGCCGCCCGCCCGAATCGGTGCAGGCGCTGTTCGAATAATTCTTGCCCGTCGTATTTTTCTGATTGCGTCAGCCCGGCGCAAGCACTAGCACTAGCGCGAGCATCGGCAATCGAAGCCCGCTCGCTCGATCACCGGGCTGCACGCGACCACGGCCCTCACGATCGCCGTCACGCGATCCGGGCCTAGCCTTCCCCGGACGACACTCCGTCATCATCCGGGGCAGGCCCCCGCCCCGCCGCCGCTTTCGCGGCCGTCCGCAGCAGCGCGATCTGTCCGCGATAGGCCCTGCAGCCACTACAGGTCGGCAGGTGTATGCGCACCTGCAGGCGCTCATGCAGGGTCAGATGGCGGTCGAGCGCATCCGACAGCAGTCGCGTCACGTCAGTACATTTCCCCGGCAGCATCTTCGGTCGTCAGTCCTTGTTCGCTCAGGCAGGTTCGCAGGCGCGTGCGCGCCCGGTAAAGCAGCACGCTGCAATGATTCGTCGTCAGCGTCAATTCGCTGCAGATGTCCGTCATTTCGAAGTCGAGGAATTCGCGCATCATGAACACGCGCCCGATCTGCTCCGGCAGATGATCGAGGCAGGCCTCGAACAGCGTCCAGAACTGCTGCTGCTGCAACAGCGTTTCGGGGCGTGGCCACGGTCGCGGCTTCGCATGCGCGGCCCAGTGCCCGTTTTCCTTGAACAGCTCGCGATCGAGCACCGACTCGCCGTCGAGCTCGGCATCGAGCGCGGACAAGCTCACCGTCCGCTGCCGCGCGCGCAGCACGTCGATCAGCTTGTTGCGCAGGATGCCGAACACCCAGGTCTTGTGCGCCGACAGCCCCGCGAAATCGCCCGCATGCGACCACGCGGCGGCGAGCGCTTCCTGCACGGCGTCTTCGGCCGCATCGGCATCACGGAGCTGGAGCCGCGCGAAGCGCAGCAGGTCGCGCCGCAATTGGGCGAGATAAACGGGATCGTCGAAGGCGGACGGCATGGATGGGTTGCAAGTGTCTCGAGGCGATCGCGCGTGCGCCACAGGGCAGGCGCATCGCAGTGCGAGCAGCTTACTGGGCGCGGTGCCGGCCTGCAATGCATGTTCCGACACGAATTCACGAAACCGGCCGGCGCGCTGCGCTATGCTTGCCGAACCCTGTGTCGCGTGTCGGCAACGACCCGCGGTAGGCAATCTGTAACGTCAGAACATCACGGCCGAGTTATCCACAATTTCTGTGGAAAACCTTGTGGAAAGTCGGCCGGACGGCCCCGTGGGGCGGTTCGCGGGCTGGCTTGCCTATAAACAGACCTTTGTCGCCCGTTCGGAAGCAATCGATCCGATTCCTCACTCACCGGAAGGAGAATGCCATGTCCTATCGCATTGCTGTGGTCGTCGGCAGCCTGCGTCGCGCTTCGTGGAACCGCGCGCTCGCACACGCCGTGATCTCGCTCGCGCCCGCCGATTTCTCGTTCGAGTTCGTCGAGATCGGCGAGCTGCCGCTGTACAGCCAGGACTACGACGCGGATTTCCCGGAAGTCGCGAAGCGCTTCAAGCAGTCGATCGAGGCCGCCGACGCGCTGCTGTTCGTCACGCCCGAGTACAACCGCTCGATTCCGGGCGTGCTGAAGAATGCGCTGGACTGGGGCTCGCGCCCGTGGGGTTCCAACTCGTGGGCGGGCAAGCCGGGTGCCGTGCTCGGCACGTCGCCGGGTGCGACGGGCACCGCGCTCGCGCAGCAGCACCTGCGCAACGTGCTCGCGTATCTCGACGTGAAGACGCTCGGGCAGCCCGAGATGTTCATCAAGCACGATCCGGCACGCATCGACGACCAGGGCCAGATCGTCAGCGAAGACACCCGCAAGTTCCTGCAGGGCTTCGTCGATCGCTACACGGGCTGGGTGCGCTTGCTGAAGTCGGCCTGAGCGCCACACCCGATCACGCCGCCGGCACCGGCGCGGGCCCGCACGCAGCGGGTCACGTGCCTGCGTGCCGCGCGTGTTGTGCATCGCGCGCTTCACGGATGCCCAGCAGGATCTCGTCGAGCAGCGCGATGTCGAACGGCTTCGACAGCACGCGGACGTTGACGGTGCGCGTGCGGTCGAGCTCCTCCGCGTAACCCGTGACGAGTATCACGGGCAGTTTCTCCGGCCGCTGTTCGACCGCTTCGGCGAGGTCGATGCCGTTCAGGCTGCCCGGCATGTGGATATCCGAAATCACGAGATCGAACGCGTCGTTCGCGGCCGCGCCTTCGATCAGGCGCAACGCGTCGTCGGCGGTGGGCGCGTAGGTCACGCGGTGCCCGAGCAGCGACAGCAGCGCTTCGGTGCCGGCCGCGACTTCGCTGTTGTCCTCGACGAGCAGCACGTGCAGCCCGGCGAGCGCCGCCGCCCCCGCATCGTGCGCGACCGCCGGCGGACGCGCGACGACATCCTCGACGCGTGCGCGCGGCAGGTAGAGGCGCACCGACGTGCCGGCGCCGACCGCGCTGTCGATCGTCGCGAGGCCGCCCGAGCGTTCGCAGAACGCGAACACCTGCGGCAGGCCGAGCCCCGTCCCCATCCCCTGCGCCTTCGTCGTGAACAGCGGCTCGAACGCGCGCGCGAGCACGTCGGGCGCCATGCCCGAACCCGTATCGTCGAGCGAGATCTGCACGAAATCGCCGGTGAGCGGAAAGCCGTCCTCGCGACGCAGCGTCACGTTGCGCGCGCCGACCGTGAAGCGGCCGCCGGTCGTCATCGCGTCGCGCGCGTTGACCGCGAGGTTGATCACCGCGAGCTCGAGCTCCGCGACGTCGACGCGGATCGGCCAGACACCGGGCTCGATCGCGACGACCAGCGACGATTTCGAACCGAGCGATGTCTTCAGCAATTCGCGGCACGTGTCGACCCATTGTCCGACGTCGATCGTTTCGTTGTGCAGCGGCTGCTTGCGCGCGACACCGAGGAGCTGGCGCGTGAGCGACTGCCCGTTCTTCAGCGCGCGTTCGATCGCACCGAGTTCCTTGTCGAGATGCTGGACCCCGCGCCGCCGCGCGATCTGCACGTTGCTCGAGATGATCATCAGCAGGTTGTTGAAGTCGTGCGCGACACTGCCGACGAGGTTGCCGAGCGCCTGCATCTTGCGCGACTGCCGGTACGCCGATTCGATCGAGCGCCGCATCGACGCTTCGGCCTGCCAGCGGTCCCACGCCTCCTCTTCCGCTTTCAGCCGCTTGAGCGACAGCCAGATCACGGACCACAGCGCGACCGACGGCGCGAACATCGAGAGGAACAGCACGCTCAGGTGTTCGTACCATTCATGCCAGATCGCCGATGTGCGGTACGAGCACGTCACGTAGACGGGATAGCTGCCGACCTGGCGATACGCGACGATTTCGCTGCTCGCGCCGTCGTGGCGCACGCGCACGACGCCGGCGCGCGGATCGTTGCGCGCGTCGCCGAACGTGATCGCGCGATCGGTGTGCGCGAGTGCCGGCGGCGGCGGATACGACGCGATCACCGCGCCGTCCGAGCGCGCGAGCGCCATCGTCATCGGCGTGCTCGCTCCGCCGAGCAGGTCGCGGTAGAACGCGTTGAAATACGACGACTTCAGCGCGATCGACACCATCCCGGCGAACGAACCGTCGCTATGGCGCCGCGCGACGCCCGTGTTGAACACGGGAATGTTCTCGAGCTTGAGCGGCCCCATCATCAGCCGCGAGATGTGTTCGATGACCTTGCCGTCGCGGATGCCGGCGAAGTCGTCGCGGTTCGCGATCGACGCATAGGGCGCCGGATAGTAGAGGCTGTTCGCGAGCAGCATCCCGCTCGCGCCGAAGATCGACACGGCGGCCACCTGCGGATAGCCGCCGCCGATCGTGTTCAGCGCTTCATGGATGTCGGACTCCCGGTTGCGCACGGTCGCGTCGTCCATGTCCTGCACGAGATCGACGATGCGCGCATCGAGCGTCTCGCTCAGGTCGAACACCTTGAGCGCATGCTCCTCGGCCACCCGCACCGTGCGCATCGTCACGTCGCTTGCAGCGGCCTCGCGCGTCTTCAGGTCGTTGTACGCCATCACCACGACGTAGATGCACGGCAGCACGATCGCCGCGACGAGCAGCACGATCAGCGTCACGCGACGCACCGCGAAATCGTGCTCGGGCGCACCGGACGCATAGGTGCCGTCGTCCTGCCAGTCGTCGGCGGGTGGAGAGGCGGGAGCGTGGGAATCGGCGGGCCGGTCGGACGTCATCGAGGAAGCGGGTGAAGCGGAAGTGTCTGCCATCATAAACGAGTTGCGACGGCCCGCTGCGCGGCCCCGGACGTCAGCCATCCTGTCGATTTCGACAGGGGAAATTGTCAGATTGAAAACGCGACGAATCCGGCAGCGCAAACGTACACAAGGAAAAATTTTGCGTACTTATCTCGAAAATGGTCGTGGCTGTTTTCGGAATGGCGCGTGTTCGGACCAATTCTGTTCGAAATGGTGAAAATGGCGAGTTGCATCGCCTCCGGTTTACTCAGAGAATCGCGCCTTGCTTTCCCTATGACAGATATATGCGCCCGCCGGTGTTCGCCGCGCGGTGCGTCGCGCGCACCCGCGCCGCGGCGCCCGCGCGCGGCCGCCAGACGGTTGCCCGCACCCGAACGCATGGCGCCTAAAGAAGTGCGCCGCGCGGTCGTTAACGCGAGAGAGACCATTCCGTATACCGCATCGCCCCATGCCTTTGCCGATTGTAATTGCCGACGATTCGCTGCTCGCTCGCAAACTTCTGACAAAGGCGCTGCCGGGAGGCTGGGACGTCGAAGTCGCGTATGCCGCGAATGGTCGAGAGGCTCTGGCGCTCTATCGTGACGGCAAAGCTTCCGTGATGTTTCTGGACCTGACGATGCCCGACATGAGCGGATATCAGGTTCTCGAGACACTGCGCCACGAAGATCTGAACACGTTCGTGATCGTGGTATCCGCCGATATTCAGCCGCAGGCGCAAGCACGCGTGCGCGAATTGGGCGCGATCGCATTCGTAGCCAAGCCCGTGACGTCGGAGGCATTGCTGCCCATTCTCAAGGAGTATGGGTTGTATGCCTGACTCGGTGTTCACGGCGGAGCAACGCGACGCGTTGCAGGAGATCGCCAACCTCGCAATGGGCCGCGCCGCCGCGCGGCTCGCGTTGTTGCTCGAGCACTTCATCGAGCTGTCGGTGCCGCGCGTGCGGGTCGTGAAAGCGACCGACGCGGGTGACGCGCTGCGCGAGATGACGGGCATTCACGACAACGTGACCGCCGTGCGCCAGGGTTTTCGTTCCGACATCAAGGGCGAAGCGATCGTGTTGTGCCGCACCGCGAGCATCGCGCGGCTCATGTCAGTCGTCGACCGCACGTTCGGCGATGGCGTGTACGGCGGGATGGCGACACCCGACGAAGTCGTGTTCGACGTCGCGAACGTGCTGATGGGCGCGTGCGTCGCGTCGATCCTCGACGAGCTCGGCCGCAAGCCCGTGTTCTTTCCGCCGGGGCTGCTCGGCGCAAACGTGTCGTTCGACGACGTATTCCAGCCGACCGAGCTGGCATGGAGCGTGGCATTGCTGCTGGAAGTGAACTTCGGGCTCGAGGACCACGCGTTCCGGGCCCACTTCGTGATGCTGATGGCCGAGGATTCGATCCGGCTGATGGGCGACGCGCTCGACGCGTTGCTGTCCGCGCTATGACGGCCGCCACCTCGTCGCTGAGCGACCTCGTGATCGAGCGGGTGGGCTTCGGCCTGTTCGTGCTCGACCGCGCGATGACCGTGCTGATGTGGAATCGCTTCATGCAGGACCACAGCGGCATCCCCGCCGCGGACGTGATCGGCCGCAACCTGTTCGACTGTTTTCCCGACCTGCCGCGCGCGTGGCTGTCGCGCAAGCTCGAGAGCGTGTTCCAGCTCGGCAGCTTCGCGTTCAGCTCGTGGGAGCAGCGGCCCTACCTGTTCCGCTTCGAGCACGACCGGCCGATCACGGGGGGCGTCGACTACATGCAGCAGGACTGCACGTTCATGCCGCTCACGCGCGGCCGCGACGTCGAAGCCGTGTGCGTGACGATCTCGGACGTCACGCATGTGAGCGTGATGCAGCGCGAGCGCGAGGAAGCGGTCGCGAAGCTGCGCGAGCACGCGAATCGCGATGGCCTGACCGGCATCGCGAACCGGCGCTTCTTCGAGGCGCGGCTCGGCGACGAATTCGCGCGCTGGCAGCGCTACGGCGGCGACATGTCGGTGCTGCTGTTCGATCTCGACCACTTCAAGACGATCAACGACCGTTTCGGGCATGCGGCCGGCGATGCCGTGCTGCGCGAGACCGCGCGTCGCGTCGCGTCGATCGTGCGCGCGCAGGATACGTTCGGCCGTTTCGGCGGCGAGGAATTCGCGCTGCTGCTGCCGTGCACGAATCTCGACGAGGCGATGCTGGTGGCCGACAAGGTGCGCGATGCGATCGGCAGCGTGCCGGTCGATGCCGAGGGGGTCAGCGTGCCGGTGACGGCGAGCGTCGGCGGCGCGTGTGCGAAGGCGGGCGCGCCGTCCAGCGATGTGCTCGTCAACGAGGCCGACGCCGCGCTCTATCGCGCGAAGCGGCTCGGGCGCGATCGGTCGGTCGCGTATGCATAGGTAGCGCATCCGCCCCGCGGTGCGTGGCGCGGATGCCCTGGGCGCGTGCCGCGCTCAGCTTTTCGCGATGTCGGCCAGTACGCCGGCGAGCACGGCCGGCTGCGACATGAACGGCGAATGGCTGCTGTCGAGCTGGTGCACGTGGGTCGGGTTGCCGGGCGCGAACGCGTCGGCTTCGTCGATGAAGCGCTGCTGCAGCGCGGGCAGGATCACGCGATCCTGCAGGCACTTGATGTAGTGACGATCGATCGCGCCCCAGCGTGCGGCCGTCGTCGGGATCGCGGTCGCGAACGGCGCGGCCGGCACGTCGCAGCTCATCAGGTTCGCGACGGCCTCGAAGTCGGCCTGCGGCACGTCGTCGTACAGCGCGCGCTTCGCGAGGTCGCGATACGCGGCGTCGCCGCTGCGCGGATCGATGCGCAGCGCACCGGCGACGCGCGGGCTCGCCAGCATCAGCGGGCCGAGCATTTCACCCTTGTTTTCAGGTGCGCGCACGTAATCGAGGCCCGGCACGCCCGACGCGGGCATGAAGGCCGCGAGATAGACGATCTTCGCGATCTTGTCCGGCGCGCGTTCGGCGGCCGCCGTGATCGCGAGGCCGCCCATGCTGTGCCCGACGAGCACGACCTTGCCGTGGCCGAGCGCGTACGCGTCGTCGACCGCCTGCATCACCTGCGTGGCGTAATCGTCGAGCGTCGTGTTCGCGACCGGCGACGGCTCGGCGCCGAACGCGTCCTTGTCGAGCGGGCGTGCGAAGTAGGAAGCGGGAAAGCGGGCATGGATGCCGTGCGCGGGCAGGTCACGCGCGATCGACAGGTGGCCGCGCGCGGCCAGCGCGGCCGCGACGTGCGCGTAGCACCACGCGCCGTGCCAGGCGCCGTGCACGAGCACGAAAACGGGATGATCGGACTGCGGGGTGGCGCTTGCGTTCGTCTCCATGGTGTCCGGGTCTTCAGATCTTGAGAAAGGTGTCATCTTAGACGAACCTGTATGCGCCCAGACGGGCCGGATTCGATCTGTCCCTCTTGTCTCGTACAGGCCACATTTCGTTCGTATCTGATTTGAATTTATCGCGAAGCACGCTACTTTGTTGCTTTGCCTGCGATTGCGCCCCATGAACGTCGACTATCTCTTCTACCGGAGGCCGGACAAGCCCGGCCCCTATTCGCTCGACGACCTCGGCGACATCGCGCCGCCGATCGGCCCGGGCGACCTGGTGCGTGCGGGCATCGCGCGCGTGTTCGCGCAGATCGACTGGCAGGAATCGCCCGATGTGCCGGGCGCGTGGTTCGGCACGGGCGGCGCGACATTCCAGTTCACCGCGGAGCCCGACGGCCGCGTGACGAGCTTCATGGGCTCGCGCCTCGAACGCCGCTCGATGCTGCAGCTCACCCGCGAAATGGGGCTGATTGCGCTCGACCTGCAACGCGACATCGTTTACGGCTGACGCGCCGCCGGCGCCGGGGCCAGCCCGGGCCGGCCAACGGCTTCCGGCATGCCGCCGCACGCGGCGCGTGTCCGCCATCGAACTTCAAAGATTGCTATACTTTCGCCCAATTCCGGCTTCCGGCCGGTAATTTGTGCCTGTCTGCGTCGATCGTTCGCATATCTCGCACGCATTTGACACCCTGACCATCCCAGCCGGGCATGGCTTCTTCAATCGCCCCGCGTGGGTGTCTCCGTGGAGCTTGTCTTGGCCGTTTCCAATTCCGTCGTGGACGAACAAGAAACCGACGCCGCTGCCGTCACATCGGGCAGTTCTTTCTATCTTGCGATGCGCATCCTGCCGGCCGTGCAGCGCGATGCGATGTTCCAGGTCTACGCGTTTTGCCGCGCGGTCGACGACATCGCCGACAGCGACCTGCCGCGCGCCGAGCGCAACGCGGGCCTCGACCGCTGGCGCGCGGACATCGACGCGTGCTTCGCCGGCCGCCCGCCGCGCCACCTGGCCGCGCTCGACCGCGAGATCCGCGCATTCGACCTGCAGCGCGACGACTTCCACGCGATGATCGACGGGATGGCGATGGATGCGGTCGAAGACATCTGCGCGCCCGACGAACCGACGCTCGACCTCTTCTGCGATCGCGTGGCGAGCGCGGCCGGCCGGCTGTCGGTGAGGATATTCGGGATGCCGGAAGCCGAAGGGATCAAGCTGTCGCATCACCTCGGCCGCGCGCTGCAACTGACGAACATCCTGCGCGACATCGACGACGATGCGGCGATCAACCGTTGCTACCTGCCGCGCGAACTGCTCGCGCGCGAAGGCATCGCGATCACCGCCCCGGCGACGATCGTGCGCGATCCGGCGCTGCCGCGCGTGTGCGCGACGCTCGTCGAGCGCGCGCTCGAGCACTTCCGCCAGGCCGACGCGGTGATGGACACCTGCGCGCGTGCGCAGGTGAAGGCGCCGCGCATCATGTCGGGTGCATATCGCTGCATTCTCGAAGCCGCGATCGCACGCGGCTTTGCCTTCCCCCGCGCGCCGCTGCGCAAGCCGAAGGCGCGCATGCTGATGATCGCCGCGCGCTACGCGCTGTTCTGAGCCGACCGAGTCGATGCCCAGGACCGTCCACGTGATCGGCGCCGGCGTTGCCGGCCTGTCGGCCGCGGTCGAGCTGCAACGCCGCGGGCGACGCATCGTGCTGCACGACGCGCACGCGCATGCGGGCGGCCGCTGCCGCTCATGGTTCGACGGGACGCTGAACACGACGCTCGACAGCGGGCTGCACACGGTGTTCGCGGGACAACCGGCGACACAGCGCTACCTGCGTGCGATCGGCGCGGCCGACCAGCTCGTGGGGCCCGCGCAGCCTGAATTGCCGGTCGTCGACGTCGCGTCGCAGCAGCGCTGGACGCTGCGCTTCGGCAACGGGCGCTGGCCGTCGTGGCTGTTCGATGCCGCGTCGCGCGCGCCGGACACGACGCCGCTCGACTACCTCGCGCTCGCCCCGCTCGCGTTCGCGCGCATGGGCCGCTCACTCGCACAGACGATGCGATGCGACGGCATGTTGTGGGAACGTTGGCTGCGGCCGTATTTCCTCGGTGTGCTGAACGTCGAGCCGCGTCACGCGAGCGCCGAGCTCGCGCGTGCGGCGCTGTGCAGCACGTTTGCCATGGGTGGCCCCGGCTGCCGTCCGCTCGTCGCGCGACACGGCCTCGGCAGTGCATTCGTCGAACCGGCGCTGCGGATGCTGCAGCACGGCGGCGCGCAGATCCGGCTGAACTCGCGGCTCGACGCGTTCGAATTCGGCGCGCACGGCAATGCGGTCGATGCGGTCTCGGTCGGCGGCGAGCGGATCGATCTCGCGCCGGGCGACGCTGTCGTGCTGGCCGTGCCGCCGGAGGTCGCGCAGCCGCTCGTGCCCGAACTCACCGCGCCAGACACCTTCAGCGCGGTCGTGACCGCGTATTTCGCGGCTGAAGCGCCGGCCGGTCACCCGTTGCAGACGTCCGTGGTCAACGGTGTGGTCGATACGGTGCGCACCGGCGGCGGCCAGCTCGCGGCGACGATCCGCGACGCGGGCCGCTGGCTCGACACGCCGCGCGACACGCTCGCGCGGCGCATCTGGGAAGACGTCGCGCGCGTGACCGGCGCGAACCCGGAAACCATCCCCGCGTGGCAGCTCGTCGTCGAGCCGCGCGCGGGCTTTGCGGCGGTGCCGTCGCAGGAAATGAAACGTCCGGCCGTGCGTACGCGCTGGACGAATCTTGTGCTGGCGGGCGACTGGATTGCCACCGGCTTGCCCGCCACGATCGAGGGCGCGATCCGCTCCGGCCAGCTGGCCGCGGACGTGCTCCAGACACAGTAAGTAAAAGAGGGACCGATGAACGATCTCACCGAAATGGCTACCTTGTCCGCCGGCGCCGTGCCGGCCGGCGTCGACACGGCCGTCGCGCGTGCGACCGACGCGCTGCTGGCCGCGCAGAACGCGGATGGCCACTGGGTCTACGAACTCGAAGCCGATTCGACCATTCCCGCCGAATACGTGCTGCTCGTCCACTATCTCGGCGAGACGCCGAACCTCGAGCTCGAACAGAAGATCGGCAAGTATCTGCGCCGCATCCAGCAGGCCGACGGCGGCTGGCCGCTGTTCACCGACGGCGCGCCGAACATCAGCGCGAGCGTGAAGGCGTATTTCGCGCTGAAGGTGATCGGCGACGACGAGAACGCCGAGCACATGCAGCGTGCGCGCCGCGCCATCCACGCGATGGGCGGCGCCGAGATGTCGAATGTTTTCACGCGCATCCAGCTCGCGCTGTACGGCGCGATTCCGTGGCGCGCGGTGCCGATGATGCCGGTCGAGATCATGCTGCTGCCGCAGTGGTTCCCGTTCCATCTGTCGAAGGTGTCGTACTGGGCGCGCACCGTGATCGTGCCGCTGCTCGTGCTGAACGCGAAGCGCCCGCTCGCGAAGAACCCGCGCGGCGTGCGCATCGACGAACTGTTCATCGATCCGCCCGTCAACGCCGGGCTGCTGCCGCGCCAGGGCCACCAGAGCGCCGGCTGGTTCGCGTTCTTCCGCGTGGTCGACCATGCGTTGCGCGCGGTCGACGGGTTGTTCCCGAACTACACGCGCGAACGCGCGATTCGCCAGGCCGTGTCGTTCGTCGACGAGCGCCTGAACGGCGAGGACGGCCTCGGCGCGATCTATCCGGCGATGGCCAACTCGGTGATGATGTACGACGCGCTCGGCTACGCGGAAGATCACCCGAACCGCGCGATTGCGCGCAAGTCGATCGAGAAGCTGCTCGTCGTGCACGATGACGAAGCGTATTGCCAGCCGTGCCTGTCGCCGGTGTGGGACACGTCGCTCGCCGCGCATGCGCTGCTCGAAACGCGCGACGCGCGTGCCGAGGATGCCGCGATCCGCGGCCTCGAATGGCTGCGCCCGCTGCAGATCCTCGACGTGCGCGGCGACTGGATCTCGCGCCGGCCGCACGTGCGGCCCGGCGGCTGGGCGTTCCAGTACGCGAACGCGCACTACCCGGACGTCGACGATACGGCGG
The DNA here is from genome assembly GCF_002223085.1 of Burkholderia sp. HI2714. Classification (NCBI taxonomy): domain Bacteria; kingdom Pseudomonadati; phylum Pseudomonadota; class Betaproteobacteria; order Burkholderiales; family Burkholderiaceae; genus Burkholderia; species Burkholderia sp. HI2714. The sequence goes on from NZ_NKFM01000035.1 coordinate 45,800, forward strand.
TGGTCGCGGTGGCGATGGAGCGCGCGCAGCAACTCAAGCAGAACGACGCGTATCGCGATTCGATCGCGCGGGCGCGCGAGTGGGTCGTCGGGATGCAGAGCAGCGACGGCGGCTGGGGCGCGTTCGAACCGGAAAACACGCAGTACTACCTGAACAACATCCCGTTCTCGGATCACGGCGCGCTGCTCGATCCGCCGACGGCCGACGTGTCGGGCCGCTGCCTGTCGATGCTGTCGCAGCTCGGCGAGACGCCGCTGAACAGCGAGCCGGCGCGTCGCGCACTCGACTACATGCTCAAGGAGCAGGAACCGGACGGCAGCTGGTATGGCCGCTGGGGGATGAACTACGTGTACGGCACGTGGACGGCACTGTGCTCGCTGAACGCGGCCGGCCTGACGCCGGACGATCCGCGCATGAAGCGCGGCGCGCAGTGGCTGCTGTCTATCCAGAACAAGGACGGCGGCTGGGGCGAGGACGGCGACAGCTACAAGCTGAACTATCGCGGTTTCGAGCAGGCGCCGAGCACCGCGTCGCAAACCGCGTGGGCGCTGCTCGGCCTGATGGCGGCCGGCGAGGTGAACAACCCGGCGGTGGCGCGTGGTATCGGCTACCTGATCGCCGAGCAGAACGAAGAAGGCTTGTGGGACGAGACGCGCTTCACGGCGACGGGCTTCCCGCGCGTGTTCTACCTGCGCTACCACGGCTATCGCAAGTTCTTCCCGCTGTGGGCGCTTGCCCGCTTTCGCAACCTGAAGCGCGACAACACGACGCGCGTGACGGTCGGGCTGTAACGCGTGGCGACGCAATCCACCGGCTCGTTGCCCGTCATCGCCGTGACGGGGATGGCGTTCGAGGCGCGCATCGCGCGCGGCGACGGCGTCGAAGCCGTCTTTGCCGCACGGGCCGACCGGCTCGAACGCGCGCTGACCGAGGCGACCGCACGCGGTTGCGCGGGCATCGTGAGCTTCGGCACGGCAGGCGGGCTCGCGCCCGACCTGGCACCCGGCGCGCTCGTGGTCGCGAGCGCGATCGACGGGCCGTTCGGTCGCGTCGAGACCGACGCGGGCTGGAGCGCACGGCTCGTCGCCGCGCTGCACGACACGCCGGTCTGGGCGCGCGTCACGCGCGGCACGATCGCGGCCGTCGGCGCACCGGTCATCAGCGAGCAGGAAAAGACGTCGCTGTATCGCGCGAAGGACGCACTTGCCGTCGACATGGAGTCGCATATCGCTGCGGCCTTCGCGGCGGCGCGCGGCGTACCGTTCGCAGTGTGCCGCGCGATCGTCGATCCGGCGTGGCGCACGTTGCCGCGCGCGGCGACGGCCGGCCTGCGCGACGACGGCAGCACGGCGATCCTGCCGATCCTGCGCGAACTGCTGAAGCAGCCGTCGCAACTCGGCCCGCTGCTCCAGGTCGCAAGCGATGCGCGCGCGGCGCGTACGACGCTGATCCAGGCGCGGCACGCGTTCGAGCGTGCCGGTGCGATGCGGATCGTCTGAGCGGCTCGCGCCGCCTTTCTCGCCCTTCTCCCCCCGGTTTTCCGTTTCTCGCGGACAAAAAAAGAGCGCTGCATTGAACTGCAGCGCTCTTTGTCTTTGCGGCGACGGCCGTTGCAGCGTTACTGCTGCACGGCCGGAGCGCTCGCAGGCGTCGCCGGTGCGACCGCCGATGCCGCAGCCGGTGCCGATGCCGAAGCAGCGGCAGGCGCGCTCGCCGGCATCGCGTTGTCCGCACCCGGATCGTCGTACTGCGGTAGCCCCGGCGCGGCCGGTGCGTTGTTCGGCGTAGCGCCCGATGCGCCGCCCGCATCGCCCGGATCCTCGTAGTTCGGCAACCCCGGCACGGCCGGCGTCCCGGCCGGCACGGCGCCCGATTCACCCGGTTCGTTGTAGGTCGGCACCGTGGCCGACGACGACTGGCTGCGATACGTTAGCGACTTGCGCTGCTGCAGGTACGCGTCGCGCACGAACGAATACGGATCGAGCGCGGCCTGCTTCAGCAGGTCGGTCGCACCGAGCAGGTCCGAACGCGCGCTGATGAACTGCGCGATGTACATCGGGTTGCGCGCGGCCGGTTCGATATAGTTCAGCAGGTTGAAGCGCACGTCCACCGCGCGGCCGACGCCGTCGCGGATCGTGCTCGGCCCGAACACGGGCAGCACGAGATACGGGCCCGACGGCACGCCCCAGCGCGCCATCGTCAGGCCGAAGTCCTGGTGATGCTTCGGCAGCCCGGCGGGCGTCGCGATGTCGATCAGGCCGGCGACGCCGAACACCGAGTTCATCGCCACGCGCATCAGATCCTCGGTGGCATCGGTGATGCGGAGCTGCAGCAGGTTGTTCGCGATGTTGCCGAGATCGCCGAGGTTCGAGAAGAAGTTGCTGATCGCGGTGCGCACGGGCGTCGGCGTGACCTTCTGGTACCCCTTCGCGATCGGCTGGGCGATGTTCGTGTCGACGGTGTCGTTGAACTTGTACATCGCCCGGTTCATCGGCTCGAGCGGGTCGTTGGGGTTGCGGTTCGGTCCCGTCGCGCAGCCGGTCAGCGCTGCGCTGGCGGCAACGGTCGCCGCAATGATTCGCACCTTATTCATTGATTCCTTGCGATTGGTTCTTGGCGCGTTTGACGCGCGGTTTGCCCATCAGGACGGGCTGGAACACCACGGCGCCGATCAGCGTGCAGGTCAGGGCCAGCGCGAGCAGCTTGCCCATGCTCGACGTGCCCGGGTGGTGCGACAGCCACAGGCTGCCGAATGCGGTCGCCGTCGTCGCGGCGCTGAACAGGACGGCATGCGTGAGGCTCGAGTGCAGCAACCCGGTTTGCCCCGCGCGCCACGCCATCACGAAATACACCTTGAACGCGACGCCGACGCCGAGCATCAGCGGCAGCGCGATGATGTTCGCGAAGTTGAGCGACATGCCGAGCACGACGCACAGCTCGAGCGTCACGATACCCGATACGAGCAGCGGCACCAGCGTGCGCAGCACGTCGCCGAAGCGGCGCAGCGTGACCCACAGCAGGACCGTGATCGAGATGATCGACCACAGCGCCGCATGCAGGAACGCGTTGATGATCGTGTCGGCCGAATGCAGGATCGAGATCGGCCCGCCGGTCGTGCCCGGTTCCGCGGCTTTCACGGCCTTCGCGAAGCGGCGCAGCATCGTGTCGTCGCCCGGGTCGACGCCCTTCGGCACCTTCGGCGAGATCTGCACGAGCGCATGGCCGTCCGGCGCGACCCAGTCGCGCACGATTTGCGGCGGCAGCGATTCGCGCGTGACGTCCTGCGGCTGCAGCAGCGACGCGAGCTGGTTGAGCGCGATGCGCAGCGTGTCGGAGAACGCGCGTTCGGCGCGGTCGCGCGTCGCGGCGTCCGCGGCGGCGAGCTTCGCGAGCGACGCGGACAGGTGCTGCGCGGCGGCCGCACCCGGGCCCGGGTGATCTTCGGCCGCGTAGCTCAGCAGGTCCGACACGCGCTTGAGCGCGGCGACGCGCTGCGCGTCGGTCGCGGGCGGCGCGGGCGGCTGCGTCAGCGCAGGCAGCAGGTCGCTCGCGGCGGCGGCGATCGCCGCGCGCTTGGCCGGCTGGTCGGAGGGGATGAAGGTCGACAACGTGGTCGTGCGGCCGACCTCGGGCAGCGCGTCGAGGCGCTTCGCGGCCGCATCGGCCTCCGCCAGCGACGGCGCGAGCAGCGTGACGTCGTTGACGGCGGCTTCCGGCGAATCCTTCAGGGCGAGCAGCGTCGCCATCGATTCGCTGTTCGGGTCCTTCAGGTGCAGCGGATTGAAGTCGAAGCGCAGGAACGCGAGCAGCGGCAGCGCGCCGATCACGACCACGAGCGTGCCGATCAGGATCGGCTTGCGATGGCGGTCGAGGTAATCGTCGACCGGCGCGAGCCACGGAAAGCCCGGCGTCTTCGATTCGCCCGGCGGCGCGAACAGGCGCAGCAACGCGGGCAGCAGCGTGATCGTGGTGAGCAGCGCGACGAACATCCCGACGCCCGCGATCAGGCCGAGCTCGGACACGCCGCGATAGGCGGTGGGGATGAACGAGAAGAAGCTCGCCGCGACGGCCGCGGTGGCCAGCGCGAGCGGCATGCCCATCGAGTGCGCGGCGCCGATCAGCGCGTGGTCGATGCGCGGATCGCGGAAGCGCTCCTCGCGGTACTTCACGCCGTACTGGATCGAGAAATCGACGCCGAGGCCGACGAACAGCACCATGAACGCGACCGAGATCATGTTCAGCGAGCCGACCATCGCGAGGCCGAGCGCGGCGGTCACGACGAGGCCGACGAACAGCGTGACGAGCACCGAGCCGATCATCCGCTTCGAGCGCAGCGCGAGCCACAGGATGACGAGCACGGCGAGCAGCGTGAAGACGCCGTTGAGCGCCGCGCCGTCCTCGACCGATGCGAATTCGTCGTCGGCGAGCGGCTGTTCGCCGGTCAGGCGCACGACGGCGCCGTAGCGCTTCGCGAGGTCGATCGAACGGGCCGCGTCGCGGATCACCTGGCTGGTTTCCGCGCCGGCCTTCAGCGCGCCGTAGTTGACCACGGGCTGCACGGTGACGAACGCGCGCGCAGGCTGCCGCGCGGCATCGTTGTCGACCAGCGCGCGCCACGAGAACGCGGCCGGCTTGCCGGCCAGCACGTCGTCGACCGTCGCGGCGCTGCGGGCGAGCAGCTTCGCCATCGTGGGCAGCTTCACCTGGCCGGTCAGCAGCGGCTGGCCGAGCGTGGTGGAGAGCGTCGTGGCGAGCCCGGTCAGGCTCGGGTTCTTCGCGAGTTCGTTGACGAGCGGGCGCGCGCTCGCGAGCTGCGAGGTCGTATCGGTGACTTCCTGCGGCGACAGGAACAGCAGCCCGTTGTGCTCGAAGAACGGCCCGCCGCCCGGCTCGGCGACCTGGCCGATGCGGCCGGCGGCGGCATCCTTCTGCAGCGCTTCGGTCAGCGCCTGCGCGGCGGCATTCGCGAATTCGGGCGCGGGCGCCTCGACGACCGCGAGGATCGTGCCGTTGCGTTGCGGGAACGCTTTGTCGACGGCGTGGCCGAGCGCGGCAAATTGCGGTTCCGCATCGACGAGCTTGCTGATGTCGGTGTTGATCTTGAAATGCTGCGCGACATAGACGCCGCTGAGCGCGGCGATGACGAGCGACAGCACGACGACCCAGACGGGTCGGCGTACCGACCATGCAACGAGTCGGACGATGAGAGATGTCACCATGTGGCGGTGGGGAGCGGCTGGAAAGGGCAAAGTAGCCAAGTATACCGGCGCAGCGTGGCGGCGGTCGTGACGTTGGGGGTTGCGAGAAGGGAAGGAGATTTGTTCGCGGCGGCGGAATCGATACCGCCGGCCGAACCGTTTGTAAGGGGATATTTACATAAACGGCGCCGCGCTGCTTCGACGCGCCGCCGCGGGGCCTGTGACAAAGGATCTGAAAGGTAACAGTCGGTCACGGCGGCACACCGGGGCGTCAGGCCCGGTATACTTTGCTCCGTCGGCCGGTGCAACGAACCGGTCGTTTTTTCTCATCGAGCGATATTCGTATGAAACGTCATCTGTTTGCTTTCGTCGCGGCAGCCGCCGTGTCGGTTTCCGCTTTCGCGCAGAGTGCGCCGGTCGATATCGTCCGCAATGCGGTCGAGGGCACCGTCAACGCGATGAAGGCCGATCCGGCCGCACGTGGCGGTGACATGGCGAAGGTCTCGGCGGTGGTCGAGCAGCGCTTCCTGCCCGCGACCAACTTCGAGCGCACGACCCGCATCGCGGTCGGTGACGCGTGGAAGCAGGCCACGCCGCAACAGCAGCAGGAGCTGTACAAGCAGTTCAAGCTGCTGATGACGCGCACCTACGCCGCGTCGCTCGCGCAGCTCGGCAGCCAGGACGCGAAGTTCTCGTTCAAGGCCGGCGGCGCGTCGGGCGCCGACGCGCTCGTGCAGTCGACGGTCACGACGCCGGGCGACAGCCAGTCGGTCGGCTATCGTCTCGGCAAGGTCGGCAACGACTGGAAGATCTACGACATCGACATGTCGGGCGCGTGGCTGATCCAGGTCTACCAGGGGCAGTTCAAGAGCCAGCTCGCGTCGGGCGGGATCGATGGCCTGATCGCGTATCTGCAGAAGCACAATTCGCGGACGAACTGACAGCCGCTTCCGGGCTGCAGTCCGGATGCACAAAGGGCGCCCTCGGGCGCCCTTTTTCATGGTTACGCGTCGGCGCCGAGCATCCGCAGGCAATCGTCGACCACCGCGTCGACGAACGCGGCACGATCCGTTTCCGGCGCCGCGATGATGTGATCGGTCGCGCCATGCACGCCCGCATAGATCAGCAGCGCGGTCACCTGCGGATGCGCGAGCCGCCAGGTGCCGGCCCGTGCGCCGCCGTCGAGAATCGCGCCGAGTTGCTCGAGGATCGCGTTCTTGTCGGCATTCGCGCGATCGTGGTGATGGTGATTCGCGTAGACGATGTCGTGCGTGCGGTAGGTCGCCGCGTAGGTTTCGATGCTGGCGCGGATCCATGCGCGCAGGCGCGCGAGCCAGTCGTCGGCGTCGCACGCGTCCACCGCGTGCTGCAGCCGGTCGAGGAACGACGACGTGTAGCGCTGCGCGAGCGCGGCGAGCATGTCGGACTTCGATTCGAAGTAGTGATAGAACGTGCCTTTCGCGACCTGCGCGTGCTCGACGATCTCGCTGATGGTCGTCGCCTCCACCCCCTGCGCGAGGAACAGCGTCTCGGCCGCCGCCATCAGTTCCTCGAGGCGTACTTCCGCCGGCTTCGTGCGCGGCTTGCCTGCCGGCGCGTCGTCCTTCACTGTCGTGGTCCCTGCCCTTGTCCTGTCCGTCATCGCGCGGCTCAACGCCCGTTCGTGCAAAGCCCGCAGTTTAGGCCAGCACCCCGCTCGCGGCCAACGCAATCCATTGACCGACGGTCAGTCGATATATATGATGAGAATCATTCTCATCCCCGTGCCCGTGAAGGGCCGACCGCCATGCCTCGCTACCGCCGCGCCGCACTCGTCCTGGCCGCCTGTCTCGGCACCTTTCTCGCCACGCTCGACATCAGCATCGTCAACGTCGCATTGCCGACGCTGCAAACGGCGCTCGACACCGATATCGGCGGCCTTCAATGGGTCGTCAATGCGTATGCGCTGGCGCTGTCCGCGTTCATGCTGTCGGCCGGGCCGCTCGGCGATCGCTACGGACACAAGCGCGTGTGGCTCGCCAGCGTCGTCCTGTTTACGGCCGGATCGGTGGTCTGCGCATGCGCGGGCAGCATCGAGCCGCTGCTGATCGGCCGCGCGATCCAGGGGCTTGCCGGTGCATTGCTGATACCGGGCGCGATGCCGATCCTCACGCATGCGTTTCCCGATGCGCGCGAGCGCGCCCGCGCGATCGGCGGATGGTCCGCGTTCAGCGCGCTCGCGCTGATTCTCGGGCCGCTGGCAGGCGGCCTGCTCGTCGAGCACGGCGGATGGCAGAACATCTTCCTCGTCAACGTGCCGATCGGCATCGTGACCGTGCTTCTCGGCGCATGGGGCATTCCGGAGCGCCGGCATCCGCAGCATGCGGCGTTCGATCCGTTCGGCCAGGTGCTGAGCGTGGCCTGGCTCGGGTTGCTCACGTACGGGCTGATCGGTATCGGCGAAGCCGGCGCGTCGCACGTGAAGGTGCTCGCGCCGCTGGCGGGCGCGGCGGTGGCGTTAGTCGTGTTCGTGCGGGTCGAAACGCGCGTCGAGCGGCCGCTGCTGCCGGTTTGGCTGTTTCGCGACCGGCGGCTGGTGCGAGCCAATCTCGCGTCGTTCGTGCTCGGGTTCTCGGGGTACAGCAGTTTGTTCTTCCTGTCGCTGTTCCTGCAGCAGGCGCAGGGGCGCACGCCGGCCGAGGCCGGCTGGCAACTGATGCCGCAGTTCGTGATGACGGCGATCACGTCGATGATGTTCGGGCGCATCGCGGCGCGTATTCCGTTGCATGCGCTGATGGTGGCTGGATACGGGCTGATCGGCGCGATGCTGTCGCTCATGGCCGGCTTCGGCGCGGACACGTCGTATGTGCCGGTCGGTGTCGCGCTGGCGGTGCTCGGGGTCGGCATGGGGCTCGCGGTGCCCGCGACCGGCATGACCGTGATGGAACTGGCGCCGGCCGAACGCGCGGGCATGGCGTCGGCGACGATGAACGCGTTGCGTCAGACCGGGATGAGCATGGGCATCGCGGTGCTCGGCAGCGTGATGAGTATCGGTGCATTACACCGGATGACGGCCGCGATGCAGGCGGCGGGTAGCGCACAGGCGGATACGCTTGCGCGGCAGGCGGTGATGGAGCATGTGATTGCGGCGGGGCGGCCGGCGCTGCTCGGTGCGTATCGGGAGGCGATGGCGCAGGGGTTTTCGATCGCGGTTTTGTGTTCCGGAATCCTCAGCATTGCGATTGTGGCGATGCTGGTGGTGCGGCGTGAATCGGAGAAGCAATCGGGGCGCGCGGCGGCGTGCGTGACGTCTTCACAGCCGGAATGATCCGGCGTGCGGCTGGTCGGGCCTTTCGCCGGATCGCCACGTCGGGCACGCCTACCGCCGCCGATGCTCCACCGCGAACTTGATCAGCTCGGCCTGCCCTTCGATTTCCAGCTTGCGCTTCAGATTGAGCCGGTGCGTCTCGACCGTGCGCACCGACAGCCCCGTCTGCTGCGCGATCTGCTTGCTCGACAGCCCTTCCGCCAGCGCGTCGAGGATGTCGCGTTCGCGTGGCGTGAGCCGGTCGAGCGGCGACGCGGTCGCGCTCGCGTGGATCATCCGCGCGGCGAGCCCTTCGCTGAAGAACGTCTGGCCGGCCAGCACCGCGCCGATCGCGCGCACGATCTCGCTCGCGGGCGAATCCTTCAGCAGGTAGCCGCTCGCGCCGGCACGCACGGCCTGCGTCACGTATTCGGTGTTGTCGTGCATCGACAGCATCAGCACGCGAATACCTGGAAAGCGCTCGTGGAACACGCTCGCGAGCGTGATGCCGTTCATCCCGTTCATGCCGACGTCCATCAGCGCGAGATCGGGTTCGAGCGACGCGGCGAGCGCGAGCGCCTCGTCGGCGTTGCCGGCTTCGCCGACCACGGACAGGTCGGCCGCTTCGAGCCGCATCCGCAAGCCGTCGCGCACGAGCGGGTGATCGTCGACGAGCAGCAGTCGGGCGACGGGCCGGGCGGTGTCGGGGGCGCTCATGCGTGAAAGGTCTCCTGTTATGGGGCGCGTCATGACGCGGCGCCGGGCAGCGGCACGCGCGCGGCGACGATCGTGTGGCCGACCTGCGACGTGATCGTCAGCGTGCCGCCGAGCGCGTCGAGGCGCTCGCGCATGTTGCGCAGGCCGATGCCGCGGCGCGCATCGGCCTGCGAGCGTTCGGCGTCGAAGCCGCAGCCGTTGTCGGCGATGGTCAGCACGACGGATTGCGCGCCGACGTCGAGCGTGACGGCCGCGCGCGACGCCTGCGCATGATGCACGATGTTGCTGAGCGCTTCCTGGGCGATCCGGAACAGCGCGGTGTTGACGGCTTCGGGCAGCGGCCGGGTGCCGCTGTGCGCGACCTGCGTATAGCCGATGTCGATGCCGCTTTCGGCGCCGAGCTCGCGCACCAGTTGCTCGAGCGCGGCCGCGAGGCCGAGGTCGTCGAGCATGGACGGACGCAGCGCATGCGAGATGCGCCGCACTTCGCGCAGCGTGTCGCCGAGCCGCCCGACGCCCGACGCCAGCGCCTGCTCGGCTTCGGGCATGCGCGCCGTGCCGCGTTCGAAGCGCGCGAGCGCGGATTCGAGCATCAGCTTCGCGGACACCATCATCTGGCTGATCCCGTCATGCAGCTCGCGCGACAGCCGTGCCCGCTCCTGCTCCTGCGATTCGACGACGCGCTGCGCGAGCAGCTTGAGCTTCGCGTCGGCGCTGCGCGACTCGCTGACGTTCAGCACCAGCGCGCACACGACGATCGCCGCCGCGCCGGTGAGCGCGATCGCGGTGAGCCAGCTCATCGTGCGCTCGATGTTCGCGGACGCGCGTGCGTCGATGCGCTGCAGCGCGGTGTCGACGTCGTCGAGATAGATGCCGGTGCCGACCATCCAGCCCCAGCGCTCGAGCGCGACGACGTAGCCGAGCTTCGGCGCGACGCGGCCCGTCGACGGCCGCTGCCATGCGTAGCGCACGTAGCCGCCGCCACTCGCCGCCGCGCCGATCAGCTTCTGGATCGTCAGCGCGCCCTGCGGGTCGCGCATCGACCAGTAGTTGTGGCCGACACGCTCGGGCTCGCGCGGATGCATCAGCGAATTGCCGTGCAGGTCGTACACGAAGAAATAGCCGTCGGGGCCGAAATCCATCTTCTGCAGCATCGCGAGCGCCTGCATGCGCAGCATCGCGTCGTCGCGTGCGTTGCGGCCGCTCGCGTCGTAGAGCGGCATGATCGCGCTCGTCGCCAGCTCGACGTAGTGCTTCAGCTCGACTTCCTTGCTCGACAGGTACGCGGCCTGGATCGTCGCGTGCTGCGTGCGCGCGAGGGACGTCGCCTGCTGGCGCACGCCGAAGCCGATGCCGGCGATCGCGAGCAGGAACGGCACGATGGCCAGAAGGAAGATCTTTGCCTTGAGTCTCATGGTGGTGCGAAGCAGCCGTGCACCGGCGCGGGCCGGCCGGGTGCGTCAGCCGTGCGGCGGCATGTCGAGGCGACATTGTCGGCGATTTTGCGCACGGGCGGCGGCGTCGGCGGCCCGGCGACCGCCCGGCCGTCGCTCGGCGGCGTGGCGTGTCCGGCCGCTCAGGCCTGCCGCGCCGCAAGGCCGCCGGACGCGGCCGGGTGCACGACGATGCGGTTGCGCCCGCCTTCCTTCGCGCGATACAGCGCGTCGTCGGCCAGCTTCAGCGCGCCCTGCATGTCGTCGTCGTGTTCGGGATAGCTGGTCGTCACGCCGATGCTCACCGTCAGGCGGCCGGACGTGCCGGCGTCGTGCCGGATGCCGAGATCGAGGATGCCGGTGCGGATCGTCTCGGCGATCGTCACCGCGCCGTCCGTGTCGATGTCGGGCAGCACCACGACGAATTCCTCGCCGCCGTAGCGCGCCGCGTAATCGGCCGGGCGGCGCAGGCAGCCGGCGATGCAGTGGCCGACCGCGGCAAGCGCGTCGTCGCCGGCCTGGTGCCCTTGTGTATCGTTGTAGCGCTTGAAGTAATCGACGTCGATGAACAGCAGCGACAGCGCATGCTGCGAGCGCGCGGCACGGCGCCATTCACGCGCAAGCGTGACGTCGAGCATCCGGCGGTTGTCGAGGCCCGTGAGGCCGTCTGTGCGCGCGAGCGCCTGCAGTTCGGTTTCCGCGCGGTGGCGCTTGCGCAGCTGCACGTCGAGCAGCAGCGACAGGCCGACGAAGCCGATCGCGAGCGCGACCATCGCGGAGCCGATCGGAATCGCACGGTCGTACCACGCGGCGTAGGTGTCGGCTTCCGAGCGCGCGACCATGATGATGAGCGGCAGGTTCTCGAGGTGCCGGAACACGTACAGGCGCCGCACGCCGTCGATCGACGCGGTGTCGGCGAAGCTGCCTTCGTTGGCGGTCATGAACCGCCGGAACGTGCTGGCATGGCTGATGTCGCGGCCGACGATCTTCGGGTCGTACGGCTCGCGCGCGAGCATCTTGCCGTCCGTGTTGATCAGCGCGATCGAGCCGCGATCGCCCAGCGACAGGCGCGAGAACAGGTTCTGGAAATATTCGAGCCGGATCGACATCACGGCGACGCCGCCGAACGAGCCGTCGGGCCTCGTGATCCGCCGGCTGAGCGCGATGCTCGGCGAGCCGCCGCGCAGCCGCGAGTGATACGGGGGGCTGACGTACAGGCCGGCGCCGGGGTGGTCGCGGTGCACGACGAAGTACGGCTCGTTGCTGAAGTTGGCCTTGCGCGGCACGTCGCTCTTGCCGTCGACCGCGATGTCGCCCTTCGCGTCGAGCACGTAGATCCCGCCGAGGTACTTGGCGGTCGTCGCACGGTCGAACAGCACCTGGCGGCGCAGCGCCATCGGCAGCTTGACGACGTCGCGGTCGTTCTCGCCTTCGACGACGGCCTGCAGCGACAGCGAATAGATCTCGATGTTGCGCTCGATGTCCCACGACGCCATCAGCGCAAGATTCTGCTGCATCGCGGCCGAGCGGTCGCGCGCGTCGATGCGGCCTTCGTACAGCACGACCCCGCACAGGAGGAGCAGGACCAGCGCGATCAGCAGGCCGGTATAGAAGATCAGGTGCGGCAGCAGGAACCGGCGCAGATGCGCGGCGACACGGCTCGTCAGGCCGGATTCGCGGGGCATTGCGTAGTCGGTTTCTGCCATGGTCGATGGATCGATGGGCATTGCCGCCGGGAGGCGGGCCGATGCGATTGTTCGTATGTCGTGCCGGCGGCGATCCGTGACGGGGCCATTCCGACGCCTTCCTGCCGGCCGGCGGGAAAATGGACGCCGATTATCGGTAATCGCGGCCGGATATACCGGTAAATCAAGCATTCACTGGTGACATCTGCGCCGATTCCACGATCCGACGAATCGGGCAACGCGAATTCAACGGAGTATAACGCGCGCGTCCGCCGACGCGGAAAATGTTGCCGGGCGTTGATCCGGATCAAATGACAGTGAATTCCGGGGCTTGCGAATATCGGGCAGAGCGTTCCAGCGCAAGGCTTTGGGGCATGAAGGGCCGTCGTGCGCGGCATGCAGCCGTCGATTCCATCTGGTTAACGGCACACGCACGCGAAAAATGAAGGCATGGGATATGCGCCGATTATTCGTTTCAACGGACGGACGAACGTGAAAATGAAAACGGGCGGCCGGAGGCGGCCGCCCGTTTCGTGAAGCACGCCTGCGCTTAACCGCCGGGCTGTTGCGCCTTGAACGCGAGGCGGAACCGGTGCAGCAGCGGCTCGGTATAGCCGCTCGGCTGCGACGTGCCCTGCAGCGCGAGCGCGCACGCGGCCTTGAACGCGGTCGACTGGTCGTAGCCGGGCGCCATCGGGCGATAGTTCGGGTCGCCGGCGTTCTGCTGGTCGACGACGCGCGCCATCCGCTTGAACACGTCGAGCACGAACGCCTCGGTGATCACGCCGTGGCGCAGCCAGTTCGCGATGTGCTGGCTCGAGATGCGCAACGTCGCGCGGTCTTCCATCAGGCCGACGTCGTGGATGTCGGGCACCTTCGAGCAGCCGACGCCCTGTTCGACCCAGCGCACGACGTAGCCGAGGATGCCCTGCGCGTTGTTCTCGACTTCGCTCAGGATCTCGGCCTCGCTCCACTCGGCGCGCTCGACGACCGGCACGGTCAGCAGGCCTTCGAGCAGCGCGTCGCGTTCGCTTGCGTACGGCGTCTTCTCGAGTTCCTGCTGGACGGCCTGCACGTCGACGAGGTGGTAGTGCAGCGCATGCAGCGTCGCGGCGGTCGGCGACGGCACCCATGCGGTGTTCGCGCCGGCGCGCGGATGCGCGATCTTCTGCTCGAGCATCGCGTGCATCAGGTCCGGCATCGCCCACATGCCCTTGCCGATCTGCGCGCGGCCGCGCAGGCCGGCCGACAGGCCCGCGAGCACGTTGTTGCGCTCGTACGACTGGATCCACGCCGACGACTTCATGTCGCCCTTGCGGATCATCGGGCCCGCTTCCATCGCGGTGTGCATCTCGTCGCCGGTGCGATCGAGGAAGCCGGTGTTGATGAACGCCACGCGTGCGGCGGCCGCGGCGATACACGCGGCGAGGTTCACGCTGGTGCGGCGCTCCTCGTCCATGATGCCCATCTTCAGCGTGTTGCGCGGCAGGTTGTACAGGTCCTCGATGCGCGCGAACAGCGTATCGGCGAACGCGACTTCGACCGGGCCATGCATCTTCGGCTTCACGATGTAGATCGAGCCCGTGCGCGAGTTGCGCTTCGCCTTCAGGTCGTGCAGCGCGCACAGCGTCGTGACGACGCCGTCGAGGATCCCTTCCGGAATCTCGTTGCCGTCGCGGTCGAGCACCGCGCCGTTGGTCATCAGGTGGCCGACGTTGCGCACGAACAGCAGCGAGCGGCCGTGCAGCGACAGCGTGCCGCCCGCGGGCGTGGTGTACTCGCGATCGGCGTTCAGGCGGCGCGTGAAGGTCTTGCCGCCCTTCGCGACTTCCTCGACCAGCGTGCCCTGCATCAGGCCGAGCCAGTTGCGGTAGAGCTGGACCTTGTCTTCCGCGTCCACCGCCGCGACCGAATCCTCGCAGTCGATGATCGTGCTGACCGCGGCTTCGAGCACGACGTCCTTCACGTTCGCGAGATCGGCGCGGCCGATCGGCGTCGACGCGTCGATCTGGATCTCGAGGTGCAGGCCGTTGTGCTTCAGCAGGATCGCGGACGGCGCGTCGGCCGCGCCCTGGTAGCCGACGAACTGCGCCGGCTGCGCGAGAGGCACGACGCCCTTCGCGGTTTCGACGGCGAGCTGGCCGTCCTGCACGCGGTAGCGCAGCGCGTCGCGGTGCGAGCCGCCCGCGAGCGGCGCCGCGTTGTCGAGCACGTTGCGCGCGTAGTCGATCACGCGCTGGCCGCGCGTCGGGTTGTAGGCCGTGGTGCGCTCGGCGCCGCCGTCTTCAGGCAGCGCGTCGGTGCCGTACAGCGCGTCGTACAGGCTGCCCCAGCGGGCGTTCGCGGCGTTCAGCGCGTAGCGCGCGTTCGACAGCGGCACGACGAGCTGCGGGCCGGCCTGCGTGGCGATCTCGCTGTCGACGTTCGCGGTGGCTGCCGCGACGTTCGACGGAACCGGCACGAGGTAGCCGATGTGTTCGAGGAACGCGCGAAACGCGGCGTGGTCGCGCACGGGGCCGGGGTGGGCACGGTGCCAGGTGTCGAGTTCGTGCTGCAGGCGGTCGCGTTCCGCGAGCAACTCGCGGTTGCGCGGCGCCAGGTCGTGCACCAGGGCCGAGAAACCGCTCCAGAACGCGGCCTTGTCGATGCCGGTGCCCGGCAGCGCTTCGTTTTCAATGAACTGGCTCAGCGCTGGCGCGACTTGCAGTCCTGCTTGGTCGATCATCGTTAATCCTCCCGGGGAAAAAATCGCGCGCGGCTTTGGCTGGTTACGCTGCGACGCTTTGTGTGCCGGCGCGGGCGATCTGCGCGTCCTGTTCGGACTTTACGCCAGACACGCCGATCGCGCCTGCGATCCGGCCGCCGACCGTGACCGGCACGCCGCCTTCGAGCAACCCCGTCAGCGGCACGCTGAGAAACGCGGTGCGGCCACCGTTGATCATATCCTCATACGCTTTCGTTTCCCGCCGGCCGAGCGCCGCCGCGCGCGCCTTGTCCTGCGCGATATACGTGCTGGCCGGCGATGCACCGTCCAGGCGTGCAAAAGCGAGCAGGTGGCCGCCGTCGTCGACGACGGCGATCGACACGGCCCAGCCGTGGCGCTCCGCTTCCGCGCGGGCGGCGGCGAGCATGCGGTCGGCATCGGCGAGTTCGAGTTCGGGTTTCGTCTGCATGGCAATCCTCCGGAATCAGGTCAGTTGACGAGATGGTTGTCGACGAGCTCGATCCAGTGGCGCACGGGCGTGCGGCCTGCGCCGTTCAGATGAGTCTGGCAGCCGACGTTGGCCGTGACAATCAGGTCCGGCCGCGCGGCTTCGAGCGCGTCGAGCCGGTTGTCGCGCAGTTTCGTCGCGAGTTCGGGCTGTGTCAGCGAATACGTGCCGGCCGAGCCGCAGCACAGATGGCCGTCGGCGACATTCGTCAGATCGAAGCCGAGCTGCGTCAGGATGCGTTCGACCGCGCCGCCGAGGCGCTGCGCGTGCTGCAGCGTGCACGGGCAGTGCACCGCGATGCGGCGTGGCGTCGACCCGGCCAGCGCGTCGAGCGGCTCGGCCGCGATCACTTCGGCGAGATCGCGCGCGAGCGTGCTGACGCGCTGCGCTTTTTCTGCGTAGACGGGGTCGGAGCGCAGCAGGTCGCCGTATTCCTTGACGAATGCGCCGCAGCCGCTCGCCGTCAGCACGATCGCTTCCGCGCCGGCTTCGATCGCGGGCCACCATGCGTCGATATTGCGGCGTGCGCGGGCGAGGCCCGCATCCTGCGCGTTCAGGTGATATTCGGTCGCGCCGCAGCAGCCGGCTTCGCGCGCCGGGCTCACGCTGATGCCGAGCCGGTCGAGCACGCGCGCGGCGGCTGCGTTGGTGTTCGGCGACAGCGACGGCTGCACGCAGCCTTCGAGCATCAGTACGCGCCGTGCGTGGCGTACGGGCGGGCGCGGTGCGGCCGCGGGGACGGCGGCCGGGATCTTGGCCTGCAGCGTGCCGGGCAGCAGCGGGCGCAGCGCGCGGCCGGCCTTCAGCAACGCGGCGAACGTCGCCGGGCGCGGCACGACATGCCGCAGCCCCGCGCGCAGCAGGCGCTCGCGCGCGGGCCGCTGCACGCGCTTCTCGGCTTCCGCGCGGCCGATGTCGAGCAACGTGTGATAGCGCACGCCGGACGGGCAGGTCGTCTCGCAGTTGCGGCACGTCAGGCAGCGGTCGAGATGCTGCTGCGTGCGCTCGCCGCAAGGCTCGCCTTCGAGCAACTGCTTGATCAGGTAGATGCGCCCGCGCGGCCCGTCGAGCTCGTTGCCGAGCACCTGGTAGGTCGGGCAGGTCGCGTTGCAGAAGCCGCAGTGCACGCACGCGCGCAGGATCGCTTCCGCTTCGTCGGCCCGGGCGAGGGCCTTGCTTGCTTCGCTGAGATTGGTTTGCATCGGCGGGTCGGGATCGGGTTCGCGTCAGAAGTCGGCATACAGGCGGCCGGGATTGAAAATCGCGTGCGGGTCGAGCTGTGCCTTGAGCTGCCGATGCACGCGCAGCAGCGCGGGCGGCAGCGGCTGGAACGGCTCGCGCGTCGCGCCCGGTGTGAAGCAGGTCGCGTGGCCGCCCCATTGCGCAGCGAACCGCTGCACGTCGGCCGGTGCGGCATCGCACTTCAGCCAGCGCTGTGCGCCGCCCCAGTCGACGAGCTGCGCGCCGGGCAATGCGTCGAGCGGTGCAGAGGCCGGCACCGACACGCGCCACAGCGGGCGCGGATCGTCGAAGAACGGCAGTGCCAGGTCGCGCAGCCGAGCCCAGAACGCGTCGTCGCGATCGTCCATGCGTTCGCCGCCGATCGTGTCGCGCGCGGCTTTCACCGAGCCCTCGCCGCCTTCGATCCGCACGCGCAGCACGCCGTCCGCGTGGCATGCGCCGGCGAGCGGCAGCCCCGCGCGACGCCATGCGGCGACGCGCTGCACGGCTTCGTCCACGGCAAGCTGTAGCGCGAGATCGCCCGTCGCGCGCGGCTTCGGCAGCACCTTCAACGACACCTCGGTCACGACGCCGAGACAGCCGAAGCTGCCCGCGAGCAGCCGCGACACGTCGTAGCCCGCGACGTTCTTCATCACCTCGCCGCCGAAGCGCAGGTGCTTCGCGTGGCCGGTGATCACGCGGCAGCCCAGCACGAAGTCGCGCACCGCGCCGGCCCATGGGCGGCGCGGGCCCGACAGCGCCGCCGCGAACATGCCGCCGACCGTTGCCGCGCCGCCGAACGTCGGCGGCTCGCACGGCAGCATCTGGCCGGCCGCGTCGAGCATCGCTTCAAGACCGGCGAGCGGCGTGCCCGCGCGGGCGGTGACGACGAGTTCGGTCGGGTCGTACGAGACGACGCCGCGATGCGTGCGCACGTCGAGCGTGCGGCCTTCGACGGGGCGGCCGAGGAACGCCTTCGTGCCGGCGCCGCGGATGTGCAGCGGCTGGCGGTCGTGGATCGCCGCGTCGACCTGCGCGACGAGCGCCGCGCTGTCGTCGATCGATTCGATTTCGCGTCGCATCAGAAGCGCTCCAGTTCGGGAAACGGCAGCTTGCCGTGATGGACGTGCATCGCACCGAATTCGGCGCAGCGGTGCAGCGTCGGGATGTTCTTGCCGGGATTGAGCAGGCCTTGCGGATCGAATGCGGCCTTCACCGCGTGGAAGAACGTGATCTCGTCGGCGTTGAACTGCACGCACATCTGGTTGATCTTCTCGCGCCCGACGCCGTGCTCGCCGGTGATGCTGCCGCCCGCCGCGACGCACAGCTCCAGGATCTTGCCGCCGAGCGCTTCCGCGCGGTCGAGCTCGCCGGGCCGGTTTGCGTCGAACAGGATCAGCGGGTGCATGTTGCCGTCGCCCGCGTGGAATACGTTCGCGACCGGCAGCCCGTATTCGGCGGACAGCGCGGCGATGCCTTCGAGCACGCGCGGCAGCTCGCGGCGCGGGATCGTGCCGTCCATGCAGTAGTAGTCGGGCGACATGCGGCCGACCGCGGGGAATGCGTTCTTGCGGCCGGCCCAGAAGCGCTGGCGCTCGGCTTCGTCGCGTGCGACGCGGATCTCGGTTGCGCCCGCGTCGCGCAGCAGCGTGGCGACGCGTTCGGCGTCTTCGTCGACGTCGGTCGGCGAGCCGTCGAGTTCGCACAGCAGGATCGCCTGCGCATCGACCGGGTAGCCCGCGTGGATGAAATCCTCCGCCGCACGGATCGCGAGGTTGTCCATCATTTCGAGGCCGCCGGGGATCACGCCTGCGCCGATGATTCTCGCGACCGCCGCGCCGGCTTCCGCGACGTCGTCGAAGCTCGCCATCAGCACCTTCACGCTCGGCGGCTTCGGCAGCAACTTCACGGTCACTTCCGTGACGATGCCGAGCATCCCTTCCGAGCCGGTGAACAACGCGAGCAGGTCGAAGCCGGGTGCGTCGAGCGCGTCGGCGCCGAGCGTGAGCGTATCGCCGTCGATCGTCAGGATCTCGACCTTCAGGATGTTGTGCACCGTGAGGCCGTATTTCAGGCAGTGCACGCCGCCCGCGTTTTCCGCGACGTTGCCGCCGATCGAGCACGCGATCTGCGACGACGGATCCGGCGCGTAGTACAGGCCGTGCGGCGCGGCCGCCTGCGAGATCGCGAGGTTGCGCACGCCGGGCTGCACGCGCGCGATGCCGGCATCGGGGTCGATGTCGAGAATCCTGTTGAACTTCGCCATCACGAGCAGGAGGCCTTTTTCGAGCGGCATCGCGCCGCCCGACAGGCCGGTGCCCGCGCCGCGCGCGACCACCGGTACGCCGAGCGCGGCCGCGACGCGCAGCACCGCGCGCACCTGCTCGACCGTGTCGGGCAGCACGACCGCGAGCGGCACCGTGCGGTACGCGGCGAGGCCGTCGCATTCGAACGGCTTGAGCGCCTCGCGTTCGTGCAGCACGTCGAGGCCGGGCGCCGCCGCGTGCAGCGCGGCGACGAGTGTGTCGCGGCTGACGGTCGCGAGTGGGCCGTCGATCCGTTCGTCGTAGATGAAACTCATCGGGTTGTCTCCACCATGCGGCGGCTGCGCGAGGCGCGGCACGCCGGAAGGGAGGGATTCTTGGCGGGCGGCGCGCGCGTGTCCAGACGTGGCAGGCGTGGTCATACCAGTTTTTATGGGGCGGCCGGAAAGCAGCTGTATCGATCTCCGTAAAACTGAATGGCTAAAAGGGTTTGTGGGAAAATTGCCGATATCCTTCCGAAGTGGTCATACCAGTATGGAAATGCAGGAACAGGCGGGCCCGGCGCGCAACGTGGCCGACGTCGTCGCCGAGCGTATCGAGAAGCTGATCGTCGACGGCGTGCTGAAGGCCGGGCAGGCGCTACCGTCCGAACGGCGGCTGACCGAGAAGCTCGGTGTGTCGCGCACGGCCGTGCGTGAAGGGATGAAGCTGCTGCGTGCGCGCGGCATCATCGACACCACGCACGGCAAGGGCTCGTTCGTGGCGAGCCTGACCCCGCAACGCGAGATCACGCCGATGATGCATCTGCTCGGCTCGCAGCCGCGCACGCTGTACGACCTGTTCGAAGTGCGCGGGATGCTCGAGACGGAGGCCGCGCGGCTCGCGGCGCTGCGCGGCACGCCGGCCGATTTCATCCTGATCAAGCGTCGCTATGAAGAGATGACCGCGGCGGATGCGCAGGATCTCGACCCGGCCGCGCGCGCGAAGCTCGATCACGCGTTTCATCTCGCGATCTGCGAGGCGTCGCATAACCCGGTGCTGGTGAATACGCTGCAGTCGTTGACGGATCTGCTGCTGAGTTCGGTGTTTGCGTCGGTGAACAATCTCTATCACCGCGAGCCGTTGAAGAAGCAGATCGATCGGCAGCATGCGCGGCTCTATAACGCGGTGACGGGGCGGTTGCCCGATCAGGCCCGCAAGGCGGCAAGCGAGCATATTCGCCAGTGTGTCGAGTATCTGCGCGAGATCGAGCAGGAGGAGCAGCGGCTGGTGCGGTCGACGTTGAGGCTCGAAGGGTGGACGTGATGCCGGCTGTGTGTGGCGGTGTGTGTTGATGCGCATCACGCACAGCGAGTCGTCCGCAGATGCATGTCACAGGGCTATGTCAGACTGTGAGCCATTCTTCGTGTGGCCCCGCTGTCGCGTGAGCAATGCCTGACGGAACCCCGTCGGACGAACCGGTGCGCCACCCTTCCTGAAACGGAGGACATCGCATGTCGAACCGGACCCACGACGACGGGCACGACGCCCGCCCCGCCAAAGCAGCGGACGAATCCGTTGATGCGCAGCGCGACGCGTTGCTCGCGTTGTTGAATGAGCTGCTGGAAGCCGAGCGCGCAGGTGCGCGGGTTGCGTCGGAGACAGCGGTGGAAATCGACGATCCCGAACTTCATCGGCTCGTGGCGAGTATTCGGCAGGATGAGGCGCACTGGTGTGCGGTGCTGGTCGATGCGATTCGGTCGCTCGGTGCGACGCCGACGCATGCCACCGGGGCGTTTTATGAGAAGGTGATGGCGATCGAGGATCTGGCGGAGCGGCTGGCGTTTTTGAATCGTGGGCAGCGGTGGGTGGTGAGGAAGTTGCAGGCGTTACTGCCGACGCTTGCGCAGCCCGACATGCACCATGCGCTCACGCAGATGCTCGTGGCGCATGAGAAGAACATCGGGTCGGTTGATGCATTGCTGCGGCTCAAGCGCTGCGCCCCGAGCTCAGCGTCGCAGTAGCGGCCAGGGGAATCGTTCATCGCAGTATTTCCGTGGACGTCGCTTCTCGACCCATATGCGGCATTCGCTAGCCTCAACAGCGGTCACTCACGGTTGCTGGCGTCGCATGTGAATACGTACCGCATTCTGGCCGTAATGCCTGCCGGATAGCTTCTGGCGATATGGTTTCCGTCTGGCTCCGCGCAGGAAATACTCTTGCTATCGTACTGCCAGCCATTTACACATCGATATTGACATTTCAGGTCGACCTCGACGACTTCCCGCCATCAGACAGTCCCACTAGCGTAAAGCCTGCCATTGCAAGGATCACAAGCCACTGCAGGGTAGCATCCCAGTGATAAAGACCCTCAACCTGCGGATAAAGTGTTCGTGCGTAGATATAGCTCACGCAAGAAAAAAGGACCATGTACGACGCCAATGCGGTGAGCAAAATTCCCGCATACCTCCGAGCCTCAGCCCTCTGCCCAAATATTGCGCCCCCCACCAGCATGAGCAGGAGCCAGAAGATGAGTTCCGCTGCAGCCGCTGGGGTATGCATCGCCGGTGAGTTCATGGTCCTGGAGGTTCCCGTGAACAATGCACTTAGGGTTCCGAACATGAAGTACACGGCTAGCCCATACAACCCAAGTCCACAGTAACGCCGGATACGTTGCGATACCGATAGCACGCTACGGGTGGGAGCCAGTTCGTGAATTGGAACACGTGCAACGATTAGCAGCGGGATTGCCGAAAAAACAGCTCCCACCAGCATAAGGGAGATCGGCTGCTTGTGGGTCAAAAAGCTCAATCCGTTGCCAATGATCAATTGTGCCACCAAAAAATGCTTGGTCCATGCCAGCCGGCGCAACAGCGTTACGGCGGCGACCACACCGAGCAATCCTTGGCCTCCAATAACCGCCCACTGCATGCTCACCGACAGAGTCGAGCCAGGAATGATCGACATCCTATTCAACGCGTAAGCCCAATAGAAACCTTGGCACACTGAAGCTGCATTAAATAGGTAAAAGCATGCAGCAAAGGAAGGAAGATCGGATCGATTCATCTGCTTTGTCAATCTTGGTGAACTGGAGATGAGACAATGGCAAATTGAAGAGCAATTCAGCATACCGTCTCGATTTGGCGGACGATTGTCTGCGATCTGGATTGCGCTGTCGAGTGACCGAAGATGACCGACAGCGGTCTTCGGAAGCTCAGGATCGGCACGCACGTCAAAATACTTCGAACGAACACCAGTTGGGCACAAACCCCTCGAACACAAAAAAGTCGTCGATGTATGTCGGCCCAAGCCGCTCCAATGACCTTGTACACTCGTCGGCCGCATCGCCGCCAAAGAACGGGCCAAGCGATATAAAGCTATCGGATTCGTCAAAATATTTCCGAAAATTGAATTCGACCATAACCGTGGATAGGTCGACATTCTTGGCCGCTAGCGCGACGCGCCGGACAACGATCCCGAAATCTCTCGAAACTTTCATCGTTATTGACCAAAGGCAAGCGTGTGCTCAAGATTGTCTGCGATTCAGCCCTTATGGCCGAGCGTCCGAAACTGGCCGAGCACAGGCGACCTGTATCTCCCTCCGGCCAATCCCCGACAATAAAAAAAAAGCCCGCCGAAGCGGGCAACCTCACGATGCGGAGGGGGAGATACGAATACGCGAAGCTGCGCGTTCAGCCTTTGGTCGCGCCGAAGGTCAGCCCCGCCACAAAATGCTTCTGCATCGCGAAGAACATCGCGACAGACGGCAACGCCGCCAGAATCGACCCGGCTGATACAAGATTCCACGACGTCGTCCACTGCCCCTTCAACGCGGCAACGCCGGCGGTAATCGGCGCGGCTTCATCGCCTTGCGTGAGACACAGCGCCCAGAAATAGTCATTCCACACGAACGTAAAAACGAGAATCGCCAGCGCGGCCAACGCGGGCCGGATCAACGGCAACACGATCCGCCAGAACACCGTCCATTCCCCCGCGCCTTCGATCCTTGCCGCTTCGATCAACTCGAATGGCAACTGCTTGATGAAGTTGCGCAGAAACAGCGTACAGAACCCGGTCTGAAACGCGACATGAAAAAGAATCAGCGCTTCGACCGTATTGAACACACCGAGCCGCAGCGACAGATCCCGCACCGGAATCATCAACACCTGCACGGGCACGAAGTTACCGGCAACGAACGTCCCGAACAGCGCCGTACTCCCGCGAAACTTGTACGTCGCCAGCGCAAAGCCCGCCATCGCCGCGAGCGCAATCGACCCGATGACGGAAGGCACCGTGATCTGCACGCTGTTCCAGAAGTAATGCAGCATCGGCGACGTCGTCAGCGCGTCGCGATAGTTCTCGATCATCGAGAAGTGCCGTGGCCAGCCCCAGTAGTGGCCTTCGACCAGTTCCTCGGTCGAGCGCACCGACGTGACGAACACGGCGATCATCGGCAGCAGCCAGATCAGCAGCGCAACCGGCAACGACAACTTGTACAGCCTGCGCGAGACAGGCTTCCATTGAGCAACGGGAGTCGGAAACATGATGGCCACCGGTCAGGTTATTGCTCGTTGCGCAGCAGGCGGCGCAACTGGAACACGATGTAGACGAGCATGATCGCGAACAGCACGACCGCAATCGACGCGGAATAGCCGAGCCGGTAGTACTTGATCGCCTGGTCGTACATGTAATACGCGAGCACGGTCGAGCTCTCGAACGGGCCGCCGCTCGTCATCACCGAGATCAGGTCGAAGCTGCGCAGCGCGCCGATCACCGTGACGACGATCGCCATGAAGGTGGTCGGCCGCAACTGCGGCAGCACCACGTGCCACAGCAACGCGAAGCCGCGCGCGCCTTCCATCCGTGCGGCTTCGAGCTGTTCCGGGTTGAGCGACGTGAGGCCGGTGAGGTACAGGATCATGCAGTACGCGGTCTGCGGCCACAGCGCGGCGAATACGATGCCAAACGTTGCGTAGCGCGCGTCGCCGAGCACCGGGATGCCGTGCCCGGCGATCAGCGCGAGCAGGCCGAACGTCGGATCGTAGAACCACGAGAAGATCAGCCCGACGACCACGCCGGACAGCACGAACGGCGCGAAGAACAGCGACTTCACGAGCCGGATGCCGGCCACCGCCTGGTTCAGGTACAACGCGAGCGCAAGGCCGAGCGGCGGCGCGAGCATGAACAGCGCGAGCCAGATCACGTTGTTGCGCAGCGCGGTGTAGAACGTCGGCGCCTGCAGCAGTTCGACGTAGTTCGCGAGACCGACGAAGGTGCGCTCGGTCATCCCGTCCCAGTTGTACAGGCTCAGCCACAGCGTCGACAGGATCGGCCAGATCACATAGACGGCAACCATCGCGCAGGCCGGCGCGAGAAAGAGCCATGCGGCGCGCTGTTGCCGCCGCACGGCAGGCGACGGGCGACGCGCGGGCATCGCGGTGGCGGCGGATGCGCCGCGCGGCGGCGGCGCGGCGCCCGCGCCGGCGGGCGGGGTGGACGTGATCGGACTGGACACGGCAAGCCTCCTGAACGGGCACGGCGGCACGGGGCCGCCGGTTGGGTCACGCGGTCACTTCTTGTAGATCCGCTTGCGGGTCTGTTCGAGTTGCGCGAGCACCGTATCGAGCTGCGCGGGATTCGCGAGGAACTGCTGCATGCCCTTCATCCCCTCGTCGGCCATTTCCTTCGTCATGTCGCGGTCGTAGAACTGCGCGACGCCGCCCTTCGTGTCGGCAAGGATCCGGAAGCCGATGCGCGAGATCGGATCGGCCGGTTCCGGCGACTTGCTGTTGGCCGACAGCGAGCCGAGCCCTTCCGCGAGCTTTGCGCCCATCTCGGGCGTTTCGACGAACGCGAGGAACGTGTGCGCGTCGGCCTTGTTCTTCGCCTTCGTCGGGATGTGCAGCGATTCGACCGGGCCGTCCTCGGCGGTGGGTACCTTCGGGTCGATGATCGGGAAGCGGTAGTAGCCCATTTCCTGCTTCACGTTCGGCGGAAAGCCCGCCGCGATGAAGGTGCCCATCAGCATCATCGCGGCCTTGCCCTGGAACAGGAACGGCTGCGCGCCGTCGAGATCGTAGGACAGCGCGTTGTCGATGAAGTAGCCCGCGTCGATCAGCGACTTCCACGTCGTGTAGACCTTCTTCACGCGCGGGTCGGTGTACGGCACGTCGCCGGCCATCAGCTGCTGGTGGAACACGTTGCCGTTCAGGCGCAGGTCGAGATAGTCGAACCAGCCGGCGAGGGTCCACGCATCACGGCCGCCGATCGCGATCGGCGTGATGCCGGCCGCTTTCAGCTTCTTGCACGCGTCGAGAAACTGGTCCCACGTCTTCGGCTCGTCGGCGATGCCGACCTTGTGGAACAGGTCCTTGCGGTAGAACAGCCCCCACGAGTAGTAGACGGTCGGCGCCGCGTACTGCTTGCCGTTGTACGACGATGCATCGCGCGTCGACGCGTACATCGTGCCCCAGCCGTTCTTCGTCCAGTCGCCGCTCAGGTCCTCGAACAGCCCGCGCTTCGCGTAGTACGCCATCCGTTCGCCGGCGTGCCAGTTCACGACGTCCGGTGCGACGGTCGTGAGCCATGCGGGGAGCTGCACCTTGTACGCTTCCTCGTCGACGAAGGTCGGCTTCACGTCGATGTCGGGACGGGCCTTGTGGAACGCTTCGATCGTCGACTGCCAGACCGCGCGCTGGCTGGCGCCCTTGAACGCGATGTTGATCGTCAGCGTGCCGGCATCGGCGGGCACCGTCATGCCGAGCGATGCCAGTGCGACAGCGGCGGCCGTGGCGAGCCGGGCGGCGGTGCGAAGGGGGCGATGGGTCATACGTGTCTCCAGTCCTGGGTGTCGTTGTGCGTGACCGGCGCGTCGTGGCGCCGGTGACGGTTGCTACGAACGGCTTCGATACACGGCCACGTCCTGCGGCCCGACTTGCGCCGTGCCGAGCACGAACGCGGACGGCGGCACCGTGTCGATCGTGTGCGGCGCGTCGCCATAGTTGAAAACGTAGGTCAGGCCGCCGCGCCGGCTCACGCGCACGCCGTCGTCGAGCGGGGCGGGCGCGAGGCCGGCCTCGGCCGCGACATCGGCGAACAGTCGGGCGGTGGTCGCGTCGTCGAACAGCGCGGCCCAGTAGTGCAGCGTGCCGTGCGACACGAAGGCCGGGTGGCCGTCGGCGAAGCGCGCACGCACGACGTTGCGTGCGTCGTCGCCGTTCAGCTCGACGAGGTCGCGCCAGTGACGCGCATCGCCGGTGAACGCCGCGCCGTCGCGCAGCGTGCCGTCGATCCGCTCGGTCGCGTTCGGCCGCAGCGATTCGACGCGCCACACGCGTATCGTCAGGATCGACGCGAGCGGGCCGGGCGGCAGCGCCGGCGGAATCTGCAGGTCGGCGGTCTTCGAGCCGGTGCGCGGGCCGAACACGGCATGCGCGCCCGAGGCCGCGAGCCGCGCGGCGAAATCGTCCGGCACGACCGGCAGCGGCGGCACGACCACGAGACGGTAGCCGTCGAGCGGCGCGTGTGCGGAAACGATGTCGACGTCGAGGCCGAGCGAGCGCAGCGCCGAGTAGTACTCGAACGCGAAGCGCGGGTAGTGGAAATCGGCGCCCTGCGGCTGCACTTCGAACAGCCACTTCGCCTCGTAGTCGAACACCAGCGCAACGGGGGCGCGTACCGCGCCGTTCGCGTCGGCATCGGCGTCGAGCACGGCGGCGATCTCCTGTGCGACGCGCTGCGCTTCGCGGCCGCCTTCGTCGAGCCGGTTGTCGGGTGTGTTCAGGCCCGCATGCATTTGTTCCTGCGCGAACGGCGCTTGCCGCCAGCGGAAGTAGGACACGCAGCCGGCGCCGTGCGCGAACGCTTCCCAGCTCCACAGCCGCACCATGCCCGGCAGCGGCGCGGGGTTCCAGTGCGCCCAGTTCACGGGGCCCGGCTGCTGCTCCATCACCCAGAACGGCAGCTTCGACATGCCGCGATAGAGGTCGTGGTTGAACGACGCGAAGTCGGGATGGCCGGTGCGCAGCCAGCGCGCTTTCACGTCGGGTGCGAACCATTGCTCCTCGAGCGCGCCGAGCGGATAGCTGTCCCAGGTCGCGATGTCGAGGTCGCGCGCCACTTCGTAGTGGTCGAACTCGGTGAACAGCTGCATGAAGTTGTGCGCAACCGGGCGGCCCGGCGAATGCGCGCGGATCACGTCGACCTGCATCCGGTGATAGCGCGCGACCTCGTCCGACGCGAAGCGCCGGTAGTCGAGGCGATGCGACGGGTGGGCTTCGGTCACGGTGCCGACGGGCGCGTCGACTTCGTCGAAATGGCGATACTCCATGCTCCAGAACACGGTGCCCCATGCGCGGTTCAGCGCGTCGATCGTGCCGTAGCGCGCTTTCAGCCATTCGCGGAAGCGCACGAGCGCGGCGGGCGAGTAGCTGACGACCGTTTGATGGCAGCCCAACTCGTTGTCGGTCTGCCAGTAGCGTACGGCCGGATGGCGGCCGTAGCGTTCGGCGACCGCGGTGCAGATCTGGCGCGATGCTTCGAGATAGGTCGGCGACGAGAAATCGTAGTGGCGGCGCGAGCCGAACTTGCGCGGCTGGCCGTCCGCGCCGATCGCGAGGATGTCGGGATGGCGGTCGACCAGCCATTTGGGCGGCGTGGCGGTGGGCGTGCACATCACGATTTCGAGGCCGGCCGCGCCGAGCACGTCGACCGCGCGATCGAGCCAGCCCCAGTCGTATTCGCCGGGCGACGGCTCCATGCGGCTCCACGCGAATTCGGCGATCCGCACCTGCTCGATGCCGAGCACTTTCATCCGGCGGGCGTCGTCCGCCCACATCGATTCCGGCCAGTGTTCCGGGTAGTAGCAGACTCCGAGGCGCATGCCGATCCTTTAAGCGTAGTGATGGACGGGGATATCGGCGCGCGCGGGTACCGCGCGGCCGTCTTCGGTGAACAGGTGGCAGGCCGCGGCCGGCGCGTGCACGTGCACGCGTTCGCCGGTGCGCACCTGCGCGTCGCCGGGCACCTTCGCGATCAGCGGCGCGCCGCCGGGCGCGTCGAGGTGCACGTAGGTCTGCTCGCCGAGGCGTTCGACGAGCACGACGTCGCGCGCGAGCGTCGTCGCGTCGAGCGCGGCGCCGAGCGTCAGGTGTTCGGGGCGGATGCCGAGCGTCACGGCGGCGCCGGCGTTCAGCGCCGAGCCGTCGCGCGGCAGCGTGAAGGTTTCGCCGGACGGCACGAGCGTGACGCTCGTGCGCTGCGCGTCGCACGCGGTCACGACGGCCGGCAGGAAATTCATCCGCGGCGAGCCGATGAAGCCCGCGACGAAGCGGCTGGCAGGGTGGTGATAGAGGTCGAGCGGCGCGCCGACCTGCGCGATGCTGCCGTGTTGCGCGGTGTCGGCACCGGCGTGCAGCAGCACGATCTTGTCGGCGAGCGTCATCGCCTCGGTCTGGTCGTGCGTCACGTAGACGACGCTCGCGCGCTCGAACTGCCGGTGCAGTTTCGCGATCTCGACGCGGGTCTGGCCTCGCAGCGCCGCGTCGAGGTTCGACAGCGGTTCGTCGAACAGGAACACGCCCGGCTCGCGCACGATCGCGCGGCCGATCGCGACGCGCTGGCGTTGCCCGCCCGACAGCGCCTTCGGCTTGCGATCGAGCAGCGTGTCGAGCTGCAGGATGCGCGCGGCATCGCGCACCTTCCGGTCGATCTCCGCCTTCGGCACGTGTGCGAGCTTCAGCCCGAACGCCATGTTCTCGTAGACCGTCATGTGCGGAAACAGCGCGTAGCTCTGGAACACCATCGCGACGCCGCGTTCGGCGGCCGGCACGTCGTCGACGCGGCGGCCGTCGATCGACAGCTCGCCGGCGCTCAGGTCCTCGAGCCCGGCGATCATCCGCAGCAACGTCGACTTGCCGCATCCGGACGGCCCGAGGAACACGCAGAACTCGTGCGCGCCGATCTCCAGATCGACGTCGCGAATGACCGGCGCGTGATCGCCATAGGCTTTCTGCACGCGCCGCATCGAGATGCTCGCCATTGTCTCCGCTCCATGTTTTAATGCGCTTAAATCGTTGATTAAGCGCTTAATCATCGCGATCAAAAAAAGAGGCGATGCGATCGCGGCCGAGTCGCGCCCGTTGGTCGGGCGGCAGGGTGTGGGGCGATAGTGCGCCGCTTCGGTGAGCGAAGCAAATACTGGATAGACGTCTCATATAGTGAGCAAGCGATGGCAACCCTGGATGAAGTGGCGCGCCGCGCCGGCGTGACGGCCGCGACCGTGTCGAACGTGCTGCGCGACCGCGGCCGGGTGGGCGAGGCGACACGTGCGCGGGTGCTGGAGGCCGTGGCGGCGCTCGGGTATCGGCCGCATCTCGCCGCGCGGGCGCTGGCGGAAGGGCGCGCGCCGACGGTCGCGCTGATGGTGTCGAGCATCGCGAACCCGTTCTATCCGGAGTTCGCGCTGGCGGTCGAGCGCGCGGTGCGGCGCAACGGGCAGTTCCTGATCGTCTGCAACACGAACGAAGATCCGTTGCAGGGGCGTGCGTATCTCGACCAGATCGCCGGCACGATCTCCGAAGGGATTCTCGTGACCAATGCGAACCTGCATCTGCCGGATCTGCTCGACGTGGCGGCGCGCGGCGTGCCGGTCGTGCTGTGTCTGTGGGAGCGGCCGGAGGCGCCGCCCGACGGGTTGCCGTGCGTGGCGATCGATTTCCGTGAGGCGGGGCGGATCGCGACGCGGCACTTGCTCGAATTGGGTCACGAGCGCATCGGCGTGATCGTCGGCGGGTCGGCGAGCGGCGTGCAGGCGGCGCGCTACGACGGCTTCGTCGACGTGATGCGCGAAGCGGGGCTCGATGCGTCGATCGTCGCGGCCGAGCCTGATTCGATCGAAGGCGGCGTGCGCGCGGCGGGGTGGTTGCTCGATGCGCATCCGCGGTTGACCGCGCTGGTCGCGACCAACGACCTGCCGGCGATCGGCGCGATGCATGCGGCGGCCGATCGCGGCCGGCGTGTGCCCGATGATCTGTCGATCGTCGGGATCACCGACATTCACCTGGCGAGCGACACGCGGCCCACGCTGACGACCGTCGCGATCCCGACCGCCGAGGCCGCCGGGCTCGCGGTCGAACTGCTCAGTGCGCTGCGCGAGGCGGGTGGTCAGTGCGACGCGGCAAATCGCGTGCGGACCGCGTCGCTGCCGAGGCTGGTGGTGCGGGGTACGACTGGTCGTGTGGCGAGCGGGGGCGCGACGCCGTCGGTTTGACGCGTGGCGGCGGCGAGTAGGTTGAGGTCGCTGTCGTGATCGTTGCGCCCCGGCATCGGGTGGCGCCCGCCTTAGCAAACGGCAAACGGCAAACGGCAAGCGACAAACGCACCGCCGTCCTCACCCGCCTTCGACGAGCCGCATCACGATGCTTCTGGCCGATTCCAGATGCGCGACCGTCATCGAGCGAGCCGCACGCGCATTGCGTTCACGACACGCCTGCAGGATCTCCTCGTGCTCGACCTGGAACGACGGCGTATCGGCGAGCAGGGTGGCCTGCAGGCGCTCGTACCGTTCGACCTGGCTGCGCAGCTCCGCGATCGTCTTCAACTGCCGAGCGTTGCCGCAGCATGAATACAGCAGCGCGTGGAATTCGCGGTTCAGTTCGCCCTGCCGGCGCGGGACGGCCGCATCGCCAAGCAAACGATGGACGAGCTCGGTGCGCGCGAGCGTCTCGTCGTCGAGCCGCTTCACGCTCCGGTAGATCGCGTCGCCTTCGAGCAGCGCGCGCAGGTCGTAGATTTCCTGCACGTCCGATGCACTCAGCATGCGCACGACGGCGCCGCGATTCCTGAAGATGTCCAGCAAGCCTTCGCGCTCCAGGCGCTGGATTGCCTCGCGCATCGGAATCCGGCTGATGCCGAACCGGTCGGCCAGGTCGCGCTCGACGAGCCGCTCGCCGGCTTCGAACTCGCCGTTGATGATCATGTCCCGCAACGAGGCGGCGACCGCGTTCGCCGTGGAATCGAGTTTGGCTTCCATGCCTGCATGTTCCGTCAATTTGGAATAATGGTATACCAAACGGGTATCCGGTGCCAAAATGGCGATCGCAGGCGGGCTTCGTCAAGCGACATCCGGCCCGGCCGAAGCAACCCACATCAATGGAGAGCGAGATGGCATCTGGCGAACACAAGTATCGCGTCGCAGTCGAGTGGACGGGCAATCGCGGCACCGGCACGTCGGGGTATCGCGAGTACGGCCGCGATCATCTGATCCGGGCCGGTTCCAAGCCGGATATTCCCGGTTCGTCGGACGCGGCGTTTCGGGGCGACGCCGCACGCTGGAATCCGGAAGACCTGTTGCTGGCGTCGGCATCGGCGTGCCACAAGCTCTGGTACCTGCATCTATGCTCGGAAGCCGGTATTCGCGTGCTCGCCTATGTCGACAACGCGGAAGGCACGATGCTCGACAGCGCAGACGAAGGCCGCTTTACGGAAATCGTGCTGCGCCCGCACGTGATGATCCGGGCCAGTGACGATCGCGAACGGGCGGAGCATCTGCATCATGATGCGCACGCGAAGTGCTATATCGCGAACTCGGTCAATTTTCCGATCCGCTGCGAACCGGTGATCGAGTTCGCCGCAGCTTGATACGGACACCCGCCGGATGACATCGACGATGAAGCTCTTCTACTACCCCAGCAATGCCAGCATGGCGCCGCACATCGTGCTGGAAGAAATCGGCAAGCCGTTCGAACTCGAATTCGTCGACCGCACGCACGACCAGCACAAGTCGCCGGACTACCTCGCGCTCAATCCGAACGGGCTCATCCCGGTGCTGATCGACGGCGACCTCGTGCTATACGAAGCCGCCGCCATTTGCCTGCATCTCGCCGATTCGCATCCCGAGAAGCGGCTTGCACCCGCACTCGGCACGCCGGAACGCGCGCAGTTCTACAAATGGCTCATGTGGCTCACCAACACGCTCCAGACGACGCTGATCGCGTATTTCTATCCGGAGCGCTGGGTCGATGTGGGCAACGCGGCAGGCGCCGCGCAGGTGAAGGCGCATGCGGAGACGAAAATCGCCGCGCTGCTGGATCAGCTCGATCGTCAACTTGAAACGAGCGGCGGCCCCTGGCTGCTCGGCGCGCACTACACGGTGCTCGATCCGTATGCGCTGATGCTGTGCCGCTGGACGCGTGGCTTTGCGCGGCCCGCGCGGGAACTACCGCAGCTCGGGCCGTATCTGGAGCGGATGTTGACGCGGCCGGCGATCTTGCGGGCGCTGGCGACGGAAGGGCTTGCGCAGCCATGGGTGTGACGCGTAGCAGATGCGGCGTGCGTTGCTATTTGATCGAATGCCGGGCGAACAGGTCTTCCAAGAAATGCTGCAGATAACGCTGCCTGGCTTCGGTCGTCGTGTGTCGACGAGCCCATCCGAGGTGACTTTTGACGAAAGCCGAGTGCTTGTCGTTCGACGAGAATGCTTTCTGGGCGAAGCCGAGCGAATAAAAATTGATCAGTTCCGCTCTCACTTGTTGCGGAAGTTGCCTGAGAGCGGTCGCATTTGTTTTTCGTGAATAAATGAGCGATTTGCGGGGGCTTATGGCCACGACATAGAGAAGGGCGTCGCCGAGATATTCGCCAAGCCGAAAACAGGGGAAATCGCTGGTCAGCAGGCAATCTTCGGGGAATTGATATTCGATCGCCTCAGCTTCCAGCAGGCCATCCGAGAATGGCCGCGCCAGCGCTCCGCTTCGCTCGTTCCGAACAAACAATGCAAAAGCCATCACCCCTGTCGACGGCGATGCCCCCACGTAATCGAATACCTCGTCGATGGAGTGGCGCGATACGTCAGGCTCGACCTCGACCTTCATCTTCTGCCGCATCTGTTCCAGATCGCCCGAGATATCCATTTTCTTCAAGGTTTCGGGGTGGCGTGCTTCGAGGCAGGCAAGATAGATGGCGAGCTCTTTCTTCTGTTCCTGGGACAGCCCCTGAAAGGGAGTTTCCCGAATTCGGGCCAGGATCTTGTGCCCCATTTCGTCCAGTATTGGCGTGACTACTAGCGATTCGATTTCGAACGAACCGTCGGGAAAATGCAGTTCGTAGAGGTGATCCTCGGACGCCGATTTTCTGATGGCGGCCTGCCGACACTCGAGCTGTCCCGTATGCTCGATCACCCTGTAACGATAAAGTTTTTCTCCGGTGCTAGGCGTAGCCCATGCCTTGAGGAAATGTTGCGGAACGTAGTGGTGGTTTTTAGGCGGAGGCGTATTCATTGTTTTGGGTCCACAGTACAAGACATCGGCGATCGTCGGCCGACATCTTATATTGGCACCGTGGCGAATCTTGAAATGAAAATGTCACTGCGTCAGACCTCGACCCCATACACCTCCCGCGCCGCCGCGCGAATCGCATCGACCATCACCGCGACGGCCGGCGAATGCAGCCGGTCGGTGCGTGTGATGATCCCGAAATCGTCCATCCGGCAATCCATCTCCAGCGGCAGCAGCGTGACGATCCCGTGCCGCGCGTAGTAGCGCGCGACGTCCTCGGCCAGCACGGCGATCATGTCGCTCTGTTCGAGCAGTTGCGTGATGAACAGCAGCGCGGACGTCTCGACGAGGTTCGCCGGCGGCGCGAGGCTCGCGCGCTGGAACACGAGTTCGAAGCGGTGGCGCAGCACGCTGCCGGCCGGCGGCACGACCCATTCGGCGCGCTGCACGTCCGCGAGCGACAGCGGCGCCTGCGCGAGCAGCGGATGGCCGGGCCGCACGACGGCGGCGACCGACTCGCCGGTCAGTGGCTCGTAGCGCAGCCGCAGCTTGTCGTGTTCGGCGGAGAGCCGGCCGAGCACGATGTCGATCTTCTCCTGCGCGAGATGTTCGAGCAGCACGTTGCTGGTGTCGATCTCGACCGACACGTGCAGGCCCGCGTGGGTGCCCTTCACCGCGGCAACGGCCGGCGGCACGAGCCGCAGGCCCGGTGACGTGATCGCGCCCACCGCCACGTGCCCGAGATGGCCGGCCTTCAGCGCGGCCAGCTCCTCGTGCGCCTGGTCGAGGCTGCCGAGCGCCGCGCGCGCGTGGCGGATCAGCGCGTCGCCGTAGAGCGTCGGCCGCATCCCGCGCGGCAGGCGCTCGAACAGCACCGCGCCGATCGATTCCTCGAGTTCGCGCAGCAGCTTCGACGCGGCCGGCTGCGTCATGTTCAGCGCGGCCGCCGCGCGGTGAATGCTGCCTTCGTCGGCGAGCGCGACGACCAGCAAAAGCTGGCGCGTCTTCAGGCGGCCACGGTTTCCCCACGGGCTGGCTTCGGGCATCGTACGGGTTTATATCGATATCGGAATCGATATCGTAATCGCCAAAAACGTCATTAGCCAGTTATCAAAATTCTGCCTAGACTGCGCCGGTATCCCGTCACCACAGGACTGACGATGTCGGCAACGAAACCCAGGCTGCGCTCCACCCAATGGTTCGGCACGAACGACAAGAACGGCTTCATGTACCGGAGCTGGATGAAGAACCAGGGCATCCCCGATCACGAGTTCGACGGCCGGCCGATCATCGGCATCTGCAACACGTGGTCCGAACTGACGCCATGCAACGCGCACTTCCGCAAGCTCGCCGAGCACGTGAAGCGCGGGATCTCGGAGGCGGGCGGCTTCCCGGTCGAGTTCCCGGTGTTCTCGAACGGCGAATCGAACCTGCGACCATCGGCGATGCTCACGCGCAATCTTGCATCGATGGACGTCGAGGAAGCGATCCGCGGCAACCCGATCGACGCGGTCGTGCTGCTCGCCGGCTGTGACAAGACGACGCCCGCGCTGCTGATGGGCGCGGCGAGCTGCGACGTGCCGGCGATCGTCGTGTCCGGCGGCCCGATGCTGAACGGCAAGCTGGAGGGCAAGAACATCGGCTCCGGCACGGCCGTGTGGCAACTGCACGAAGCGCTGAAGGCCGGCGAGATCGATGTCCATCACTTCCTGTCGGCCGAAGCCGGGATGTCGCGCTCGGCCGGCACCTGCAACACGATGGGCACCGCGTCGACGATGGCGTGCATGGCCGAGGCGCTTGGCGTCGCGCTGCCGCACAACGCGGCGATTCCGGCCGTCGATTCGCGCCGCTACGTGCTCGCGCACATGTCCGGCATCCGCATCGTCGAGATGGCGCTCGAAGGGCTCGTGCTGTCGAAGATCCTCACGCGCGCGGCGTTCGAGAACGCGATCCGCGCGAATGCGGCGATCGGCGGCTCGACCAACGCGGTGATTCACCTGAAGGCGATCGCGGGCCGCATCGGCGTGCCGCTCGAACTGGAAGACTGGATGCGCATCGGCCGCGACACGCCGACGATCGTCGACCTGATGCCGTCGGGGCGCTTCCTGATGGAAGAGTTCTATTACGCGGGCGGGCTGCCGGCGGTGCTGCGCCGGCTCGGCGAAGGCGGGCTGCTGCCGAACCCGGACGCGCTGACGGTGAACGGCAAGTCGCTGTGGGACAACGTGCGCGAAGCGCCGAACTACGACGACGAAGTGATCCGCCCGCTCGACCGGCCGCTGATCGCAGACGGCGGCATCCGCATCCTGCGCGGCAATCTCGCGCCGCGCGGCGCGGTGCTGAAGCCGTCGGCGGCGAGCCCCGAGCTGCTCAAGCATCGCGGCCGCGCGGTGGTGTTCGAGAACCTCGACCACTACAAGGCGACGATCAACGACGAGGCGCTCGACATCGATGCGAGCTCAGTGATGGTGCTGAAGAACTGCGGGCCGCGCGGGTATCCGGGGATGGCCGAGGTCGGCAACATGGGGCTGCCGCCGAAGCTGCTGCGCCAGGGCGTGAAGGACATGGTGCGGATTTCCGACGCGCGGATGAGCGGCACCGCGTACGGCACGGTCGTGCTGCACGTCGCGCCGGAAGCCGCCGCCGGCGGGCCGCTCGCGGCCGTGCGCAACGGCGACTGGATCGAGCTCGACTGCGAGGCCGGCACGCTGCATCTCGACATTACGGATGACGAACTGCAGCGCCGCCTGTCGGACGTCGATCCGACCGCGGCGCCGGGCGTGGCCGGCCAGCTCGGCAAGGGCGGCTACGCACGGCTGTACATCGATCACGTGCTGCAGGCCGACGAGGGGTGCGACCTCGACTTCCTGGTCGGCACGCGCGGCGCGGAAGTGCCGAGCCATTCGCATTGAGCGGCTGCGCGGCAGCCGGTTGCGGGCTTTCCGGGCCCGCGCAACGTGAAACCGTAAACGCATGACGGCCGGTCGTCACCGAGGCCGAAGCAGGACGCGAACCATGACATCGAGCAGCACACCGCGCTATCGCGGCATTTTCCCCGTCGTTCCGACGACGTTTACCGACACCGGCGAACTCGATCTCGCGAGCCAGAAGCGCGCGGTCGATTTCATGATCGACGCGGGCTCGGACGGGCTGTGCATCCTCGCGAACTTCTCCGAGCAGTTCGCGATCACCGACGACGAACGCGACGTGCTCACGCGCACGATCCTCGAGCACGTCGCGGGCCGCGTGCCGGTGATCGTCACGACGTCGCATTACAGCACCCAGGTGTGCGCGGCGCGCAGCCTGCGCGCGCAGCAGCTCGGCGCGGCGATGGTGATGGCGATGCCGCCGTATCACGGCGCGACGTTCCGCGTGCCCGAAGCGCGGATCTTCGAGTTCTATGCGCGCGTGTCCGACGCGATCGCGATTCCGATCATGGTCCAGGACGCGCCCGCGAGCGGCACCGCGCTGTCGGCCCCGTTCCTCGCACGGATGGCACGCGAGATCGAGCAGGTCGCGTACTTCAAGATCGAGACGCCGGGCGCCGCGAACAAGCTGCGCGAGCTGATCCGGCTCGGCGGCGATGCAATCGAAGGGCCGTGGGACGGCGAGGAGGCGATCACGCTGCTCGCCGATTTGCACGCGGGCGCGACCGGCGCGATGACGGGCGGCGGGTTTCCGGACGGCATCCGGCCGATCCTCGAAGCGTGGCGCGACGGCAGGCACGACGACGCCTACGCGCGCTACCAGGCATGGCTGCCGCTGATCAACCACGAGAATCGCCAGTCCGGGATCCTCACCGCGAAGGCGCTGATGCGCGAAGGCGGCGTGATCGCGTGCGAGCGGCCGCGGCATCCGATGCCGGAACTGCATCCGGACACGCGCGCGGAACTGCTCGCGATCGCGCGCCGGCTCGATCCGCTCGTGCTGCGCTGGGCGCACTGAACGGTCACCGAACGATTCGCGAAGGAGGCATGCACGATGAGTGATCAGGTTTCGCTGGGGGTGGTCGGCATCGGCAAGATTGCGCGCGACCAGCATCTGCCGGCGATCGACGCCGAACCGGGTTTCAGGCTGACCGCGTGCGCGAGCCGTCACGCGGAAGTCACCGGGGTGCGCAACTATCGCGATCTGCGCGCGCTGCTGGCCGCCGAGCGCGAGCTCGACGCCGTGTCGCTGTGCGCGCCGCCGCAGGTGCGCTATGCGCAGGCGCGCGCCGCGCTCGAAGCCGGCAAGCACGTGATGCTCGAAAAGCCGCCGGGTGCGACGCTCGGCGAAGTGGCCGTGCTGGAGGCGCTCGCACGCGAGCGCGGCCTCACGCTGTTCGCGACCTGGCATTCGCGCTGCGCGAGCGCCGTGGAGCCGGCCCGCGCGTGGCTTGCGACGCGCGCGATCCGCGCGGTGCAGGTGCGCTGGAAGGAAGACGTGCGGCGCTGGCATCCGGGGCAGCAATGGATCTGGGAACCGGGCGGCCTCGGCGTGTTCGACCCCGGCATCAACGCGCTGTCGATCGTCACGCGAATCCTGCCGCGCGAGCTCGTGCTGCGCGAGGCGACGCTCATCGTGCCGAGCGACGTGCAGACGCCGATCGCCGCCGAACTCGATTGCGCGGATACCGACGGCGTGCCGGTGCGCGCGGAATTCGACTGGCGGCATGGCCCGGTCGAGCAATGGGAGATCGCGGTCGATACGGCCGACGGCGTGCTCGCGATCAGCCGCGGCGGCGCGCAATTGTCGATCGCGGGCGAGCCGGTCGAGGTCGGGCCCGAGCGCGAGTATCCGGCGCTGTATGCGCACTTCCACGCGCTGATCGCGCGTGGCGAAAGCGACGTCGACGTGCGGCCGCTGCGGCTCGTCGCCGATGCCTTCCTGTTCGGCCGGCGCGTGCAGACCGACGCGTTCGGTCGCTGAACATGCGCGCTTCCGCACGAAGCGCGCGACGAATGATGGATTACGGCACACATCACGGCATCAGCCGATACAAAGGAGACACGACATGAACCGCACGATTCGCCGACATACCTTGCGCGCGCTGCTGGCCGCGCTTTGCATCGCGCCGCTCGGCATGCAGGGCGCCGCGCGCGCCGACGCGCCGCTGAAGATCGGCTTCCTGGTGAAGATGCCCGAGCAGGCCTGGTTCATCAACGAGCAGAACGCGGCCTCCGCGCTCGGCCAGAAGGAGAATTTCTCGGTCGTGAAGATCGGTACGCCCGACGGCGAGAAGGTGCTGGCCGCGATCGACAACCTCGGTTCGCAGGGCGCGCAGGGCTTCGTGATCTGCGCGCCGGACGTGCGCCTCGGCCCGGCGATCGCCGCGCGTGCGAAGCGCTACAACATGAAGTTCGTGACCGTCGACGACCAGCTCGTCGATTCGACCGGCAAGCCGCTGCCGAACGTGCCGCACCTCGGGATGTCGGCGACCAAGATCGGCAACCAGGTCGGCCAGGCCATCTCCGACGAGATGAAGCGGCGCGGCTGGAAGCCCGAGGAAGTCGGCGCGCTGCGGATCACGAACTACGAGCTGCCGACCGCGAAGCTGCGCACCGACGGCGCGACGCAGGCGCTGCTCGCGAACGGCTTCCGCAAGGAAAACATCTTCGACGCGCCGCAGAAGACGACCGACGACGAAGGCGGCTTCAGCGCGGCCGCGCCCGTGCTCGCGCGCCATCCGAACGTGAAGAAGTGGGTGGTCTATGCGCTGAACGAGGAAACCGTGCTCGGCGCGGTGCGCGCGACCGAGCAGCTGCACATCCCGGCGGCCGACGTGATCGGCGTGGGCATCAACGGCGCGGGCGAGGCGTTCGCCGAATTCCAGAAGAAGGAGCCGACCGGCTTCTACGGGACGATCGCCGTCAGCTCGACGAACCACGGCAAGGACAGCACGCAGAACCTCGTCGAATGGATTCGCGACGGCAAGACGCCGCCGGCCGACACGCAGACGAGCGGCAAGCTGATGACGCGTGCGAACTGGCAGGCCGTGCGCGCCGAGCTCGGCATCTGAGCGCACGAGGCGAGAACGCGATGACGACGCAGACGATGACGGCCGTATCCGGAAACGATGGCGGCACCGGCGGCGATGCCGGCGCGTCGCCGCCGGGCGGCCCGCTGCTCGCGCTCGACGGCATCACGGTGACGTTCCCGGGCGTGCGCGCGCTCGACGCCGTGTCGCTGTCGGTGCGCGCGGGCGAAGTGCACGGGCTGATGGGCGAGAACGGCGCGGGGAAGTCGACGCTGCTGAAGGTGCTGTCCGGCGTGAACCAGCCGCAGGCCGGCACGCTGACGCTGAACGGCACCGAGCAGCGCTTCGCGTCGACGCGGGCGGCGCTGGAGGCCGGCATCGCGATCATCTACCAGGAGCTGCATCTGGTGCCCGAGCTGACGGTCGCCGAAAACCTGATGCTCGGGCAATTGCCGAGCCGGCTCGGCGTGGTCGACGAACGCACGCTTGCCGCGCGCGCGCTCGATGCGCTGGAGCGGCTCGGCGAGCACATCGATCCGGGTATTCCGGTGAAGTACCTGTCGATCGGCCAGCGCCAGATGATCGAGATCGGCAAGGCGCTGATGCGCGATGCGCGCGTGATCGCGTTCGACGAACCGACGAGTTCGCTGTCCGCGCGCGAAACCACGCAGCTGTTCCGGATCATCCGCGCGCTGCGCGCGGAGGGCCGCGCGATCATCTACGTCACGCACCGGATGGAGGAAGTGTACGAACTGTGCGACCGCGTGACGGTGTTCCGCGACGGCCGCCGCATCGACACGTTCGATTCCGTGACCGATCTCGACCGCGACCGGTTGATCGGCTGCATGGTCGGCCGCTCGATCGAGGACGTGTACGGCTACCGGCCGCGCACGGCCGGTGACGTGCTGATCGAGGCGAAAGGGCTGGCGGGGCCCGGGTTGTCCGAACCCGTGTCGTTCACCGCGCGGCGCGGCGAGATCGTCGGCTTCTTCGGGCTCGTCGGCGCGGGCCGCTCGGAGCTGATGAAGCTGCTGTACGGTGCCGCGCGCCCGAGCGCGGGGCACGTCGAGCTGAACGGGAAGCGGGTGGCGTTCGGCAGCCCGCGCGACGCGGTGCGCGCCGGCCTCGCGCTGTGCCCGGAAGACCGCAAGCAGGAGGGCATCGTCGCGATCGCGTCGGTGGCCGACAACTTGAACATCAGCGCGCGCCGGCATTTCAGCCCGGCGCGGGTGCTGCTCGACGGGCGGCGCGAACGCGAACTCGCGCAGCGCTACATCGAGCGGCTCGCGATCAAGACCCGCGACGGCGACACGCCGATCGGCGCGCTGTCCGGCGGCAACCAGCAGAAGGTCGTGCTCGCGCGCTGGCTGGCCGAGCGCATCGACGTGTTCCTGATGGACGAGCCGACGCGCGGCATCGACGTCGGCGCGCGCGCGGAAATCTACAACCTGTTCTACGAACTCGCGGAAGCGGGCCGCACGGTGATCCTCGTGTCGAGCGACCTGGCCGAGGTGATCGGCGTGTCGGACCGGATCATCGTGATGAAGGAAGGGCGGATCGCGGGCGAGGTCGCGAAGGCGCAGGCGACGCCCGACGCGCTGATCAAGCTCGCGCTGCCGCGCTAGCGCCCCGCAACGATCAACCGGATGCAAACGAAATGAGCCAGGCAATGCAACCCCAACGCACTTCCCCGTCCCCCGATGCCGCCGTCGCACCCGCGCGAGCGCGCGGCGGCATGTGGCAGCTGATCAACCGCTCCGGCATCGTGATGGTGTTTCTCGTGCTGTTCGCGACGCTGTCGCTGACCGTGCCGGACTTCCTCACGCCGCGCAACATCCAGGGCCTGCTGCTGTCGGTCACGCTGATCGGCTCGATCGCGGTGACGATGATGTTCGTGCTCGCGCTCGGCGAAGTCGACCTGTCGGTCGCGTCGATCGTCGCGTTCTCGGGCGTCGTCGCGTCGACGCTGATCACCGCGACGCACAGCGTCGTGCTCGGCATCGCGGGCGGCGTGCTGGCGGGCGGTGCGGTCGGGCTCGTCAACGGCGTGCTGATCGCGCGCTGGCGGATCAACTCGCTGATCGTCACGCTCGCGATGATGGAAGTCGTGCGCGGGCTCGCCTTCATCACGTCGAACGGCGACGCGGTGATGATCTCCGAGGAACGCTTCTTCGATCTCGGCGGCGGCTCGTTCCTCGGCATCTCGTATCCGATCTGGAGCAACATCGTCGGCTTCGTCGTGTTCGGCTTCCTGCTGCGCAAGACGGTGTTCGGCAAGAACGTGCTCGCCGTGGGCGGCAACGGCGAGGCCGCGCTGCTTGCGGGGCTGCCGGTGATGCGCATCAAGATCACCGTGTTCGTGCTGCAGGGGCTCGTGACCGGTTTTGCCGGCGTGATGCTCGCGTCGCGGATGAGCCTCGGCGACCCGAAGACATCGGTCGGCCTCGAGCTCGGCGTGATTTCCGCATGCGTGCTCGGCGGCGTGTCGCTGACGGGCGGCGTCGCGACGATCTCCGGCGTGCTGGTCGGCGTGCTGATCATGGGCTCCGTGCAGGACGCGATGAGCCTGCTGAACGTGCCGACGTTTTACCAATATCTGATACGCGGCGGAATTCTGTTGCTCGCGGTGCTGTTCGACCAGTATCGTCGCAACCAGCGGCGCGCGATGAGGATCTGATTTCGACCACGCGCGGCCGACTGCATAGACGATGAATATCGGGAGACGGCATGCAACAGACTCATCCGGCCGCGTCGGCGACGCTGTTGGCCGACAGCCGCAACACGCTCGGCGAAGGCGCGACGTGGTGCGACAGGACGCACGCGCTGTACTGGGTCGACATCGAAGGCGCGCAGCTGTGGCGCTGCCGCGCGGACGGTTCCGATCTCGCGCATTGGGCGATGCCCGAACGGCTCGCGTGCTTCGCGCTGACCGACGACCCGGACGTGCTGCTCGTCGGGCTCGCGACGCATCTCGCGTTCTTCGACCTGCACAGCGGCGCGTTCACGCGGATCGTCGACGTCGAGCCGGAGCTGCCGACGCGGCTGAATGACGGGCGCTGCGACGGTTCCGGCGCGTTCGTGTTCGGGATGAAGGACGAAGGCAGCGAGCCGCCGCAAGCGGTCGGCGGGTTCTATCGGCTCAATGCCGATCTCACGCTGGAGCGGCTCGCGTTGCCGCCGGCCGCGATCGCGAACAGCATCGCGTTTTCACCGGACGGGTCGAGGATGTATTTCTGCGATTCGCTCGTGCGTGAAATCCTCGTGTGCGATTACGGCCGCGCCGGTGTGGCCGGCGTGCGGCCGTTCGTGCGGCTGACCGATGCGGACGGCGACCCGGACGGCTCGACGATGGACCGCGACGGCGGCCTGTGGAACGCGCAGTGGGGCGGCCGGCGGGTGGTGCGCTACGCCGCGGACGGCGTCGAGACGGAACGCATCGCGGTGCCGACCGCACAGCCGAGCTGCGTGACGCTCGATGGCGAAGGCCGGTTGTACGTGACGAGCGCGCGCGTCGGGTTGAGCGACGACGCGCTGGCGAGCGATGCCGATGCCGGCGGCGTGTTCGTTGTGCAGACGCGCTATGCGGGGTTGCCGACTGCGCGGTTTGCGGGGGCACGTACCGGATGAATGGTGGGTGTGGACGGCAGGTTCTATCGGCTGGCAGGCAAAGAGCCGGATTGTACGAAAGATGTGCCTTGAACGAGGCTGATCAGCCCTCGTCTTTCTCAGCGGAATTCACGCGCGCCGCATCCGCGATATGAATGCCGCGCGGAAAACATGATCGCGGAATGATGCGGCTACCTTCGTGGACGACGCAGCGGCACGACTCGAAGTGACGCAGAAAAACGAAAGCCCCTGGCTTGTGAAGGTTCGGGGGCTTTTCTTTTACACACAATCACCACAATTAAAATAAAGGTAGTCTGGCGCGAATCCAATCCCATTTGGTAGGTGGAATCGCAAGCAACTGCATCACATCACTGCTTGAACTATCGTAATATACGATCCCGCCAACACCATCTACCAATTCTCGCTCAGTTGCCGAATTTACGTAGTATGAGAAATAGCGTTGAGCGCGCAATTCTCCAGCCCCATCAAAAAGCTGAAATCTCACTTCATGCCCATTCCGAATATTCGCACCACACAACTTTGCGTAATATTCCACACCTCCAAATTCTTTCTTCCCTCCATTTAGTTCTTTTTCAAAAAAATCACACCGACCATAATTTGGCCTGGTCATATTAATGGAAAAGCCAATCAGCAAAAACGCAAGAATGGCTAGCTCAGTGATTCTGACGGCGCTAATCTGCATATTTCACCAAGTTTTACTTCAACAGGTTTCTTC
This sequence comes from Burkholderia sp. HI2714, assembly GCF_002223085.1. NCBI lineage: Bacteria > Pseudomonadati > Pseudomonadota > Betaproteobacteria > Burkholderiales > Burkholderiaceae > Burkholderia > Burkholderia sp. HI2714. The sequence continues at coordinate 89,366 of NZ_NKFM01000035.1, forward strand.
AATTTCAGATAGACGGGTTTTGAATATATCATAAAGTCCCCGCCCCTTTGATGCTTGGCGCGCCACCGACTGTAGTCTGAGTTGTAGACCGGATAGAACACGTCAGGCTCTTTGAACTTCCCGAAAAGGCTTTTTCTCGTGTCCACGGGCTTGTTGATGCTTTTTACCCAGATATCCACATCAGTAGCATGCTTTGGCGAACTAGACGCCGCCCCACTTATCACAGGCCCCGGTGCGATGATCACGCCACGCTTGTTCCAATGCCCCAAATATTGAATTCCATTAAATGAGTAGTTGTCTTTTACGTAAACGTACACATGCGTAATTTTTGCGGTGGCGTTCAGGCAATAAAAATTGCTCGTTTTCTCGTATCTAAAATATTTTTCACCAGAGATTTCAAGATTGCCTATGGCTGCGTATATATTAAAATTCGCTAAAGCTCCCGTGAGGTCGGTTGGTGTAAGATTTTCGAGCGTGTCCCAATTGCTGATCGAAGCAAGCTGAAATTGCCAATCGATATGGAATTGACGGATATCAGACAAAAATCGAGCCGTATTGATATTGAGATTTGCTCCTCGGTCTTCTGAGAACACCTTGTTAATTTTTGTAAGAATTTTTGTTTTTGCTTCGACTGTAGCGGGGTCTCGATAAATATCGTCGGCAAGAAGCTTTTCATATTTCCTCCGAACACTTCCAAATTTCAACGTCCAGTCAAGCGTTACACTGCTGTTGTCTATTGGTTGAATTGATTTTGCATCATCATTGTAAGTATGCTCAGAACTCGCAAACCAAGCGCGTGCGAGTTTGGCGGATACTTTCCAGCCCAAGTTGTCCATTGCAATAGTTACATCTTGCAAATCAAAAGGCGGGGGATTCTCGCAAACTTCGGCCTCGTCTTGCTTTGATAGTTCTTTGGTCTTCGGCTGTGGTGCTTCTGCTTGCTTCTGAATTTTGGGTGGATCCCCTGCCGGCTTTGGTCGCTGGGGAGGGGGAGGCGGCGGTTTTTCGCCCGGAGCTAGTCTGTCGATTGATACAGTTTTTTGAGTCTCAAGCGGGATGCATCCTTGTGCGCCCTCGTACTTTTTCAACTCTGGCCCTAGCAACCCTTTTTGCGGTCTATAGTAAGGAATCTTTTTTACGTCAGCCATAACTAGGTTTCGCTAACAGATTAATCGTATATTTTGGAATGTTTAGTAATTAACAAAACTCTCGTCTCGTTAACCCTTGTTGGTTCCAGTATCGCAGTCACTCCACCCAGTGAGGATTGGAATGAAGCTGTTCTTTTACCCCATCGCGAAGTGACGAACCATTTTCAAGATGAGAATCGATTGTTTTTGGTAATTTAATTAGTGTGCCGATCGATAATTTCGTACTTATACGAGGCAACCGAGAGCATGGAGGTACGCTGAGTGTGATGTCGCGACTATGCGTTCGTCCCCCCACCTGCTGGTAAGATGGCCCGCAATTCCATCCGGCACACGCCATGAGTTCCACCCCGACCAAGCCCGCCCGTTCGAAACCCGCCGCGAAGAACGCCGCCGCCCGCGCCGCGGGCAACAAGCCGAAGGCGCGCGTGCAGCAGCGCTTGACCTACGTGATCGGCGGTCTCGACCGGCTGCTGCGCCGCCACATGACCGACGCGCTCGCACCGCTTGGCATCACGCTCGCGCAATACACGGCGCTGTCGGTGCTCGAGGCGCGCGGCGCATCGTCGAACGCGCAACTGGCCGAGCGCTCGTGGATCACGCCGCAATCGGCGAATGAAGTGATGAGCGTGATGGCCGCCCGCGGCTTCGTCACGCGTGAAGCCGACCCGTCGCACGGCCGCATCATCCTGCTGACGCTGACCGACGAAGGCGCGGCGATGCTGCGTGAATGCGAAGCCGTGCTGCGCCCGCTCGAGGCCCGCATGCTGGGTGACATCTCGGCCGACGACGCCGCGCACGTGCAGCGCGCGCTCGAACTGTTCTCGCGCAACCTGCGCGGCTGACCGCTTCCCCGATTTTCACGACACGGGCCCGCCGGGCCCGCGCTCGCTTCGTCCGCGCCACCGACGGCCGCCCGACCGCGCCCTGATTTCCCCGCCGCTTTCTCCGCGTTTCGCTCCGGGTTTACACCGGCGCTCGTGCCGCTTGCAATATCAGGTAGCCTGATATTAAATGAAGTCGTCCGCAGCAGGGATGCTGCGCACCGAATCGCACTGGAAACGAACGACAGGAACAGACATGAGCAAGTACGACAACCGCTGGCAGACCGTTGAAGTGAACGTGGAGGCCGGCATCGCGTGGGTCACGCTGAATCGTCCCGAGAAGCGCAACGCAATGAGCCCGACGCTGAACCGGGAGATGCTGGAAGTCCTCGACGCGGTCGAGTTCGACGACGAGGCGAAGGTGCTGGTGCTGACCGGCGCGGGCGCCGCGTGGACGGCCGGCATGGACCTGAAGGAATACTTCCGCGAGATCGACGGCGGCTCCGACGCGCTGCAGGAAAAAGTGCGCCGCGACGCATCGGAATGGCAGTGGCGCCGCCTGCGGATGTACAACAAGCCGACGATCGCGATGGTGAACGGCTGGTGCTTCGGCGGCGGTTTCTCGCCGCTCGTCGCGTGCGACCTCGCGATCGCGGCGGACGAAGCCGTGTTCGGGCTGTCGGAAATCAACTGGGGCATTCCGCCCGGCAACCTCGTCAGCAAGGCGATGGCCGACACGGTCGGGCACCGCCGCGCGCTGCACTACATCATGACCGGCGACACGTTCACCGGCGTGGAAGCCGCCGACATGGGCCTCGTGAACAGCAGCGTGCCGCTGGCGGAACTGCGTGAAGCGACGATCGCGCTCGCCGCGCGGCTGATGGACAAGAACCCGGTCGTGCTGCGCGCGGCGAAGCACGGCTTCAAGCGTTCGCGCGAACTCACGTGGGAACAGTGCGAGGATTACCTGTATGCGAAGCTCGACCAGGCGCAGCTGCGTGACCCGGAGCGCGGCCGTGAGCAGGGTCTGAAGCAGTTCCTCGACGACAAGACGATCAAGCCGGGCCTGCAGGCATACAAGCGCTGATACAAGCGCGGACGCAGCCGCCGGCTTCCCCGCCGGCGTAATCGCAAGAGACAGGCAAGGCAGGAGACGACATGACCGACAGACGAATGCTGATCGGCGGCGAGTGGTGCAACGCTCGCGACGGCCGCACTTTCGATCGATTCAACCCCGCGACGGGCACGCTCGCGTCGCGTGCGCCGGCGGCCGGCATTGCCGACGCCGATGCGGCGATCGACGCCGCGCACCGCGCGTTTCCCGCGTGGTCGGCGCTCGCGCCGACCGAGCGGCGCCGCCGGTTGCTCAAGGCGGCCGACCTGATGGACGCGCGCATCGACGCGTTCATCGCGACCGGCGTGGCCGAAACCGGCGCGACGCCCGGCTGGATCGGCTTCAACGTGACGCTCGCGGCGAACATGCTGCGCGAGGCTGCGTCGATGACGACGCAGATCGCCGGCGACGTGATTCCGTCCGACGTACCGGGCAATCTCGCGCTCGCGATGCGCGTGCCGTGCGGCGTCGTGCTCGGCATCGCGCCGTGGAACGCGCCGGTGATCCTCGGCACGCGAGCGCTGGCGATGCCACTCGCATGCGGCAACACGGTCGTGCTGAAGGCGTCCGAAGCGTGCCCCGGCGTGCATGCGCTGATCGGCGCGGTACTGGACGAAGCGGGGCTCGGCGCGGGCGTGGTCAACGTGATCACGCATGCGGCGGCCGATGCACCCGAACTCGTCGAGCGGCTGATCGCGCATCCGCACGTGAAGCGGATCAACTTCACCGGGTCGACGCATGTCGGGCGCATCATCGCGCGCCACGCGGCGGCCCACCTGAAACCGGTGCTGCTCGAACTCGGCGGCAAGGCGCCGGTGCTCGTGCTCGACGATGCCGATCTCGACGCGGCCGTCGACGCGATCGCATTCGGCGCATTCTTCAACCAGGGGCAGATCTGTATGTCGACCGAGCGCGTGATCGCCGCGCGGCCGATCGCCGATGCGCTCGTCGAACGGCTCGCCGCGAAGGCCCGCACGCTGGTCGCGGGTGATCCGCTGGCCGGCCATCCGCTCGGCACGATGGTCGACGCGACGGCTGCCGCTCGCGCGGCATCGCTCGTCGAGGACGCGCGGGCGCAGGGTGCGCAGCTGCCGCTCGGGTGCCGCGTGGAAGGCGCGACGATGCAGCCGGCGATCGTCGACGGCGTGACGCGCGACATGCGCCTGTATCGCGAGGAATCGTTCGCGCCGGTCGTTGCGATCCTGCGTGCGGACAACGACGACGAAGCGGTCGCGCTCGCGAACGACAGCGAGTTCGGCTTGTCGGCGAGTGTGTTCAGCCGCGACATCGCGCGCGCGATGGCGGTCGCACGACGGATCGAATCGGGGATCTGCCACATCAACGGCCCGACCGTGCACGACGAAGCGCAGATGCCGTTCGGCGGCACGAAGGCGAGCGGCTACGGCCGCTTCGGCAGCCGCGCGTCGATCGCCGAATTCACCGAGCTGCGCTGGATCACCGTGCAGACCACGCCGCGGCATTACCCAATATGAGCGAGGCCACGATGAATGCATCGAAGCCCGCGAGCGGGCCGGCGAACGACACGGGCGCCGTGCGCTATCGTGCGGCGGCTGTCGCCGTCGGCGCGGCCGAGATTCGCCGCGCGGACGACGGCACCTGGTACCTGCGCTCCCGCGAGCCCCTCGGCGATTACCCGACACGCATCACCGACTGCCTCGTGCGGGGCGCGCAGGCGCATCCCGACCGCGTGCTGGCCGCGCGGCGCGGCGCCGACGGGAACTGGATCGAGATCACCTACGCGCAGATGCTCGAACGCGCCCGCGCGATCGGGCAGGGCCTCGTCGATCTCGGGCTGTCGGCCGAGCGTCCGCTCGCGGTGCTGTCCGGCAACGATCTCGAACACCTGCAGTTGATGTTCGCGGCGATGCTGGCCGGCGTGCCGTACTCGCCGATCTCGCCCGCGTATTCGCTGGTGTCGACCGACTACGGCAAGCTGCGTCACACGCTCGGCGTGCTGAAGCCGGGTGCGGTGTTCGTCGCCGAACGCGCGCCGTTCGCGCGTGCGCTCGACGTCACGTTGCCGGCCGATGCGGCGCTGATCGTCGCACGCGATGCCGATGTCGAAGCCGACGGAAAGGGCCGCGCGGTGCCGCTGTCGCGCCTGCTCGCCACCGTCCCGCGCACGATCGACGCGATCCACGCGGCGGTCGGCCCCGACCATCTCGCGAAGATCCTGTTCACGTCCGGCTCGACGAAGCAGCCGAAGGCCGTGCCGACCACGCACCGGATGCTATGCAGCAACCAGCAGATGCTGCGCCAGACGATGCCGGAACTCACGCGCGAACCGCCGGTGCTGGTCGACTGGCTGCCGTGGAATCACACGTTCGGCGGCAGTCACAACCTCGGCATCGCGCTGTACAACGGCGGCTCGCTGTATATCGACGACGGCCGCCCGATGCCCGGCCGCTTCGACGAAACCGTGCGCAACCTGCGCGAGATCGCGCCGACGATCTACTTCAACGTGCCGAAAGGCTGGGAAGAGCTGACCGTCGCGCTCGAACGCGATGCCGAGTTGCGCGCGACGTTCTTCTCGCGCGTGAAGCTGTATTTCTTCGGCGGCGCGGGGCTGTCGCAGGCCGCGTGGGACCGGCTCGACCGCGTGACCGAAGCGCATTGCGGCGAGCGCATCCGGATCATGGCCGGCCTCGGGATGACGGAAGCGTCGCCGTCGTGCCTGTTCACGACCGGGCCGCTGATGCGCGCCGGCTATATCGGGCTGCCCGCGCCCGGCTGCGACGCGAAGCTCGTGCCGTGCGGCGGCAAGCACGAACTGCGCTTCAAGGGGCCGAACGTGATGCGCGGCTACTGGCACGCGGATGTCGATCCGCGCGACGTGTTCGACGAAGAGGGCTATTACCGCAGCGGCGACGCGGGCGTGTTCGCCGATCCCGAGCGGCCGGAACTCGGGCTGCTCTTCGACGGGCGGCTGACCGAGGATTTCAAGCTGAGCAGCGGCACGTTCGTCAGCGTCGGGCCGTTGCGCGCGAACGCGGTGTCGACCGGCGCACCGTACGTGCAGGACGTGGTCGTCACCGGGATCAATCGCGACGACATCGGCTTGCTGGTGTTTCCGCGCGTCGATGCCTGCCGTGTGCTGGCGGGGCTTGCTGCCGATGCGTCCGTGGCCGACGTGCTGCGCGCGCCGACGGTGCGCGCGGCGTTCGCCGCATGGCTGGCCGCGCTGAACCGGAACGCGAGCGGCGGTTCGACGTTCGTCGCGCGAGTCCGGCTGATCGACACGCCGCCGTCGCTCGATCTCGGCGAAGTGACCGACAAGGGTTCGCTGAACCAGGCGGCCGTGCAGAAGCATCGCGCGGCGACGATCGACGCGCTGTACGACCCGGCGCGGCGCGATCCTGACGTGATTTACGCGTAAGCGGCAACAAACGAAGCAAACACGCACAACGACCGGCCGGCCACGATACCGGCAGGCATTGTCGCGGTCAGTTAATCAGGTTGCCTGATAAACGCGACCGTTCGGACGACACCTCGCGCGCCGCCCCGTCACTGGCCGGCGGCGGCGCGCGGCGGCCGTTGCATGGCCGACCGATTACAAGACATGGGACTGGAGACACGATGAACACCTACGTTGCGGAAAAATCCACGGTCGCGACCACGCTCGCGCTGTGTTTCGCGATCGCACTCCTCGAAGGGCTCGACCTGCAGTCGGTCGGCGTCGCCGCGCCGCGCATGGCGCGCGAATTCGGGCTGTCCGTATCGCAGATGGGCATCGCGTTCAGCGCGGGCACCTTCGGGCTGCTGCCGGGCGCGATGCTCGGCGGTCGGCTCGCCGACCGGATCGGCCGCAAGCGCGTGCTGATCGCATCGGTCGTGCTGTTCGGGCTGCTGTCGATCGCGACCGCGCAGGTATCGACGTTCGCGATGCTCGTCGTCGTGCGCGTGCTGACCGGCATCGGCCTCGGCGGCGCGATGCCGAACCTGATCGCGCTGTCGTCCGAAGCGGTCGAGCCGCGCTCGCGCAGCAGCGCGGTGGCGACGATGTACTGCGGGATCCCGTTCGGCGGCGTGATCGCGTCGGTGATCGGCGTGCTGCTCGCGGGCGACACCGAATGGCGGCACATCTTCTACGTCGGCGGCGTGGGGCCGTTGCTGCTCGTGCCGTTGCTCGTGTGGTTCCTGCCGGAATCGCGTGCGTATCTCGACGTAGCGGGCACGCAGGCCGCGCGGTCCAGCGTCGCACGCACGCTGTTCGGCGACGGCCGCACCACGTCGACGGTCGCGCTGTGGGTCAGCTACTTCTGCACGCTGATCGTCCTCTACTTCCTGCTGAACTGGCTGCCGTCGCTGATGGCCTCGCGCGGGCTCGACCGCGCGCACGTCGGCCTCGTGCAGATCGCGTTCAACGTCGGCGCGGGCCTCGGCGCGCTCGGCATCGGCGCGGCGCTCGACCGGATGCGCGCGTCGCGCGTGGTGGGCGGCATGTATGTCGGGATCGTGCTGTCGCTCGCCGCGCTCGCGGCCGCGCCCGGTTTCGCGTCGCTCGCGGCGGCCGCGTTCGCGGCGGGGATGTTCGTCGTCGGCGGGCAGTCGGTGCTGTACGCGCTCGCGGCGATCTATTACCCGACCGCGATGCGCGGTACCGGCGTCGGCGCGGCGGTGGCGGTCGGCCGGCTCGGTTCCGTCGTCGGGCCGCTCGCGGCCGCGACGCTGCTGGCCGCGGGCCGCAGCGCGCCGGTCGTGATCGGCGCGAGCATCCCCGTCACGCTCGTCGCGGCCTTCGCTGCATTCGTGCTGATTCGCCGCCCGCAAGCCGGCGACTGATGGTTCGTTTTTATCAATGCGCGCCGTCAGAGCGCGCTTACTCAAGGTCTGGAGACGCAACGCAATGAAGACGAAAACCAGGAACGGCCTGCTGGCCGCCGGCGCGTGCTGCGCACTCGCCGCGCCCGGCGCGCACGCGCAGTCGAGCGTGACGCTATACGGGATCATCGATACGGGCGTCGAATACGTGTCGCACGCGAACGCGGCAGGCGACCACGTCGTGCGGATGCCGGGCGTGACGGGCGAGCTGCCGTCGCGCTGGGGGCTGCGCGGCACCGAGGATCTCGGCGGCGGCTATCAGGCGGTGTTCACGCTCGAAAGCGGCTTCAACGTGCGCGGCGGCGATCTCGGGCAGGGCGGCCGGCTGTTCGGGCGCCAGGCGTTCGTCGGGCTGAAGAGCGGCTTCGGCACGCTTGCGTTCGGCCGCCAGTACACGATGACCTATCTCGCGCTGCAGGGCGCGGACATCATCGGCCCCGACATCTACGGGCTCGGCTCGTTCGACGCGTACGTGCCGAACGGCCGCGCCGACAACGCGGTGACCTACGTCGGCGCGTATCGCGGCGTGACGTTCGGCGCCGCGTATTCGTTCGGCCGCGACGGCGCGGGCACCGGCAACTCGCCGGGGCAGGGCACGTGCGCGGGGCAGGTGCCGGGCGACGCCGTCCAGTGTCGCAACTGGTCGGTGATGCTCAAGTACGACAGCGCGTATTTCGGTGCGGCGGCCTCGTACGAGGAACAGCGCGGCGGCACCGGCGCGGCCGCGAACTTCTTTGACGGCGTGGCGCCCGTCCCCTTCACCAGCAGCGGCGGCAAGGACGCGCGCACGCACGTGAGCGCATATGCGCAGGCGGCCGGCGCGAAGATCGGCGCGGGCTGGATCGGGCGGCGCGTGTCGACCGGTTCGCCGGCCGCGGCGGGCGCGCATTCGGACCTGTTCTTCGTCGGCGCGTCGTATGCGGTGAAGCCGGATTTCATCGTCGACGGCGAAGGCTACCGGATCGTCAACAGCGCGCACGACACGCGCGCGACGATGGCCACGCTGCGCGCGACCTATCTGCTGACCAAGCGCACGGCCGTCTATGCGCAATCGTCGTATCTGTGGAACAGCGCGCATGCGCGCTACTCGGTCAGCGGCGGCGGGCCCGGCACGACGCCCGGCGCGGGGATGGGGCAGCTCGGCGCGATGGTCGGCGTGCGGCACATGTTCTGATTCACCGGCGTGACGAACCGAACGGGAGTTATCTTGAACAGGAAATCTGCATTCCTCTGTATTGCGCCGCTGTCCGCCGCCGCCCTGCTCGCCGGTTGCGGCGGCGACGATTCGATCAGCGCCGCGCCCACGCATCTGAGCGCCGCGACACCGGCCGCGATGGCGCAGACGTGCGACGCGCTCGCCGCGAAGCTCGCGTATGCGAACACGTCGTTCACGTCGGTGACGACCGCGGCCGCGGGCGCACTCACGGTGGCGGGCAAACCAATCGCCGAGCATTGCGTGATCGAAGGGAAGATGAACGAGCGCGTGAGCACGGTCGACGGCAAGACCTATGCGATCGGCTTCGAGATGCGCTTGCCGAAGGCGTGGAACGGCCGCTTCTTCTACCAGGCGAACGGCGGGCTCGATGGCAACGTCGTGACGGCGACCGGCGAGATCGGCGGCGGCGGGCCGCTGACCGACGCACTGAACCAGGGCTTCGCGGTGATCAGCTCGGATTCCGGGCACAGCGCCGCGCAGAACCCGCTGTTCGGCCTCGATCCGCAGGCGCGCATCGACTACGGCTACGGCGCGGTCGATGCGCTGACGCCGATGGCGAAGCAGGTGATCCGGCTCGCGTACGGCAAGGCGCCCGACCGCAGCTATTTCGGCGGCTGCTCGAACGGCGGCCGTCATGCGATGGTCACGGCGGTGCGCAACCCGGCCGACTACGACGGCATCATCGCGGGCGATCCGGGCTTCCATCTGCCGAAGGCAGCGATCGGCGAGATGTATGGCGCGCAGCAGTTCGCGAAGATCGCGTCGGCCACTGGCACGAACGGGTTGCCGGATATCCGCAGCGGCTTCAACGATGCGGAGCGGCAGTTCGTCGGCGCGAAGATTCTCGAGAAATGCGATGCGCTCGACGGCGCGGCCGACGGGATGGTGCAGGACGTCGCCGCGTGCCAGGCGCACTTCAGCGTCGACGCGGACATCCCGACCTGCGCGAACGGCACGCGGACAGGATCGTGCCTGACACCCGCGCAGAAAACCGCGCTGGAGAACGTGTTCACCGGCGCACGCAACAGCGCGGGCACGGCGCTGTACGCGAGCTTTCCGTACGATCCGGGCGTGTCGGGCCCTGGCTGGGCCGCGTGGAAGCAGTCGAATTCCGTCGTGCTCGACCCGGCCGCGATGGCGTTCACGTTCATGACGCCGCCGAAGACCGCCGCGGCGCTCGCGAACCTGCCCGGTTTCGCGCTCGGCTTCGACATGGACAACGACGCGCCGGCGATCTTTGCGACGAACAGCACTTACACGCAATCGTCGTGGTCGTTCATGACGCCGCCCGACGAGACCAACCTGTCCGCGCTGAAGTCGCGCGGCGCGAAGCTGCTCGTCTATCACGGCACGGGCGACCCGGTGTTCTCGTTCAACGACACGCGCGACTGGTACGCGCAAGTCGCGCAGGCGAACGGCGGCGATGCGTCGAGCTTTGCACGCTTCTATCCGGTGCCGGGAATGAACCACTGCTCGGGCGGGCCGGCCGCCGACCAGTTCGACCTGCTGACGCCGCTCGTTGCGTGGGTCGAACAGGGGCAGGCGCCCGCGGCGGTCGTCGCCACCGCGCGCGATGCGACGAACGCGGTGCCGAATGCGGACGTGCCCGCGTCATGGGGCGCGGGGCGCACGCGGCCGCTGTGCCCGTATCCGCAGGTCGCGCGCTACAACGGCTCGGGTGACCTGAATTCGGCGGCGAGCTTCAGCTGCCGCTGACGTAGCCGTCGATGGGAGGTGACCGGCGCATGCAAGCGCGCGCCGGTCGCCTCATGTGTGCAACCGCTCACTCACTCGCCCGGTTCGACCGGCACCTCGAGCCCGACCTTCACGCGGCTCATGCTCACCAGCGTCTTGAACCGCTTCACGTTGTTGTTCGCGAAGAACAGCTCACGCGTGAGCGCGTTGTACTGATCCATGTTGCGCACGGCCAGGATCAGCACGAAATCCCACTCCCCCGTCACGTAGTAGCACTGCTGGATCTGCGGGCAGCGCTCGAAGGTGCGCTTCATCGCGTCGAGCTGGTCGATCTGCTCGCTTTCGACCTCGACGTTGACGACGATCGTCAGCGGGTGATCGACCTTGTCCGGCGCAACGACGGCCGTGTAGCGCTCGATCACGCCGTCGTCCGCGAGACGCTTCAGGCGCCGGTTCACGGCCGCGGTCGACAGGTTGACGCGCGCGCCGAGCTCGCTTTGCGGCGTCTGCGCGTCGCGCTGGATTTCCATCAGCAGCTTGCGATCGAACGCATCGAGTGGGGTGGTCATGATGGCGCGTGAAGCCTCGGAAGAATGAGAAATTTTTGCGTGGCGGCCGCCGATTTGGCGATTTTATTGACCCGCATGCGCAATATTATTTTTCGAACCGGCGGCGCGTGCAACCCGTGCGCGCCCGACCCGAACCGACTCACGGAGTGCTGCCCGCCATGCTGATCGCCAACCCCCGCGCCTCGCGCACCGCCTATCCCCACGCGCTGCGCCGCGTGATGAACATCGCATCGGCCGACGAAAGCGGCGCGTGGCTGTCGCACTGGCCGCTCGTCGGCCACGCGCGCACGCCGCTGCGCGTGCTGCCGGATCTTGCCGCGCGGCTCGGCGTCGCGAGCGTCAGCGTGAAGGACGAGTCGTGCCGCTCGCCGCTCGGCAGCTTCAAGGCGCTCGGCGCGCCGATCGCGCTGGTGCGGCTCGTGAAGCGCCTGCGACGCATGCAGGATCTCGATCCGCAAGGGATCGTCACCGGCCGCTACGCGGCGGAGCTGGCCGACCTGACGGTGATCAGCGCGACCGACGGCAATCACGGCCGCGCGCTTGCCGCCGCCGCGCGCGCGATCGGCTGCGGGTGCGTGATCGTGCTGCACGCGAACGTCGACGCCGAGCGCGAACGGGCGATCTCCGCGTACGGCGCGCGGATCGTGCGCATCGAGGGGAACTACGACGAGTCGGTTGTCTGCGCGGCGCAGCTTGCGCAGGCGAACGGCTGGTATGTCGTGTCGGATACGTCGTACGACGGCTACGAAACGATTCCGCGCGACGTGATGCAGGGCTATGGCGTGATCGCCGCCGAGGCCGCCGCGCAGGCGGCGCAGGACGACGGGCGGCCGTTCACGCACGTGCTGCTGCAGGGCGGCGTGGGCGGCCTCGCCGCGGGTGTCGCGAGTTACCTGTGGGAGCGCGACGGCGTGCAGCGGCCGCATTTCATCGTCGTCGAGCCGCGCCAGGCCGACTGCCTGTACCAGAGTGCGCTCGCGGGGCGCGCGTCCAGGGCGACCGGCAGCGTCGATTCCGTGATGGCGGGGCTCGCGTGCGGCGAGGCGTCGCCGCTTGCGTGGGATTTCCTCGAGATGTGCATCGACTACTTCATGCTGATCGACGATGAAGACGCGGTGCAGGCGATGCGCGGCCTCGCGGCCGGCAGCGACCGCGACGTGCCGCTCGTGGCCGGCGAATCGGGTGCGGCCGGCGTCGCGGGGCTCGACGTGCTGATGCGCGACCCTGCGCTCGCGCGGCAGGTGGGGCTCGATGCGCATTCGCGCGTGCTGGCGATCAATACGGAAGGCGCGACGGCGCCGTCCGTGTACCGGAACTGCGTCGGCGAGACGGCCGACGCCGTGCTCGCGCGGCAGCGCGCCTGGCTGGACCGCGCGGCAGTGGCGGCCTGAACGACATCACGACCGATCCCGATCAACCACGACTGACGAGGCCAACGCCATGGACGTAACCGAAGAAAGCACGCTGCAGGGGCAACTGAAGACCTGGCGCCGCCATCTGCACCAGCATCCGGAGACGGGGTTCGAAGAGGTGAACACGTCGGACTACGTCGCGCGCATCCTGACGGCGCTCGGGCTCGACGTGCATCGCGGGATCGGCGGCACGGGGCTCGTCGCGAACCTGACGGCCGGCACCGGCAAGCGCGCGATCGGCATCCGCGCGGACATGGACGCGCTGAACATCGCCGAGCACGCGCCGGGCCGCGAACACGCGTCGCGCACGCCCGGCAAGATGCATGCGTGCGGGCACGACGGCCACATGTCGATGGTGCTCGGCGCCGCGCGGCTGCTGGCCGAGCGCAAGGATTTTGACGGCACCGTGCGTTTCATCTTCCAGCCGGCCGAGGAGCATGGCCGCGGCGCGAAAGCGATGATGGCCGACGGGCTGTTCGAGCGCTTTCCGGTCGACGCGATCTTCGGCGCGCACAACATGCCGGGGATGCGCGCAGGCACGTTCTCGACGTGCGCGGGCGGCATCATGGCGAGCGAAGACAATTTCGTGATCCGAATCGATGGCCGCGGCACGCACGCGGCGCGCCCGCACATGGGCATCGATCCGATCGTGATCGGCGCGCAGGTCGTGCTCGCGCTGCAGACGATCGTGTCGCGCAATCTCGATCCGGGCCAGCAGGCCGTGATCTCGTGCACGGAGTTCATCACCGACGGGCTGCGCAACGTGCTGCCGTCGACGGTGACGATCAAGGGCGATACGCGCAGCTACTCGCGTGACGTGCAGGCGCTGCTGGCCACGCGGATGCGCGAGATCAGCGAAGGGATCTGCCGCACGCACGGCGCGACCTGCACGTTCGAGTACACGCGCGAGTTCGCGCCGACGGTGAATTCGCCGGAGTGGGTCGACACGGCCGTGCGGGCCGCGGCGCAGGTGGCGGGTGCGGAGAACGTGGACGCGAACGTCCAGCCGATGATGATCTCGGAAGACTTCGGTGCGTTCCTGCAGGCGGTGCCCGGCAATTTCGTCTTCATCGGCAACGGGGAGGCCGCCGGGCGCGGCGGCGTGCCGCTGCACAACGCGGGCTACGACTTCAACGACGAGATCCTGTCGATCGGCGCGCGGTATTTCGCGGAAGTGGCGCGGCAGGCGTTGCAGGTGGCATAGCGCGTCGCTGCGCGATTCGCATGCAACGTGAAACGGCTCGCGGGGCGGCGAGCCGTTTCACCGTCGCGCGATGCAAACGACACCGCCCGCAACGCATCGCGGCCATCCGCGTGCGACGTGCGTCCCGCCGCGCATGTCACGCCATCACACCAGTTCGCCGAGACACGCGTCGAACTGCGCGACGAGCCGGTCGACATCATCGGCCGTCGTCTGCGGACACACGAGCATCATGTTGTGGAACGGCGTGATCAGCACGCCGCGATTCAGCAGGTACAGGTGCACGATGTGTTCGAGCTCGCTGTCGAGCTGCGCGCCGGCGAGCGTCCCGTTGCGCGGCGGCACGGGCGCGAATTGAAACTCGGTGCGCGCGCCGATGCGCGTCACGCACCACGGCAGTTCGTGTTTCGCGATCGCCTGTTCGAGCCCCGTCGCCAATCGCGCGGCGAGTTCGAACATGTGCGCATACGCCGCGTTGGTCGCCACTTCGGCGAGCGTTGCACGCATCGCATGCATCGCGAGCATGTTCGCGGTGAGCGTCGTGCCGATCCCCGAATGGCCTGGCGGCGCATTCAGCTTCGCCTGCTTCGCGCGTTCGGCGAATTCCGCGCTGAACCCGTACACCGCGCACGGCACGCCGCCCGCGATCGGCTTGCCGACCACCAGCACGTCCGGCTCGAGATCGTGCGCGACCGCGTAGCCGCCCGGGCCGCTGCTGATCGTGTGCGTTTCGTCGATCACGAGCAGCGTGCCGTAGCGACGCGTCAGTTCGCGTGCCGCCTCCCAGAAGCCGGGATCGGGCAGCACCATCCCGATGTTCGTCATCGCGGGCTCGGCCAGCACGCAGGCGACATCGCCGCCTTGCAGCGCCGCTTCGAGCGCGGCGAGGTCGTTGAATTCGACGACGCGCGTGTTCGCGAGCAGGTCGTACGACTGCCCGAGCAGGCTGTCGCGCTGCACGGGGCGGCCATCGACGAGATCGACGAACACGTCGTCGACTGTGCCGTGATAGCAGCCGTTGAACACCACGATCGTCTTGCGGCCGGTCGCCGCGCGCGCCCAGCGCAGCACGAAGCGGTTCGCGTCGCTCGCGCTCAGCGCGAATTGCCAGACCGGCAGCCTGAAGCGGCGCGCGAGTTCGCGCGACACCCACGTGGCGTCCTCGCTCGGCAGCATCGTCGTGTAGCCGCGCGTGGCCTGCTCGACGAGTGCACGTGCGACGGGTTCGGGCGCATGGCCGAACATCGCGCCGGTGTCGCCGAGGCAGAAGTCCACGTAGCGATGGCCGTCGACGTCGGTGAACGTCGCGCCGCGTGCTTCCTTCACGTACAGCGAGAACGGCGTCGACCAGTCCTGCATCCAGTGCAACGGCACGCCGAACAGCAAGTGCTCCGACGCTTCCGCGGACAGGGCGCGGGAGATCGGCATGGCTTCGGTGAATGCACGGCGCTCGCGATCGAACAGCGCGCGGGCGCGGATGAGGTCGACTCCGTGGCGGGAAGGCAAAGGCAACTCCTGGACTGTGAAGGTCCGGAAACGATAGCGCGGGCGGTGGGGGGATGAACAGGGGCGGAATTACGGAGGCGGGTTGGTTGGGGCGCGGCGGCGTCGGGCGAGCCCGAGGGGCTGATATTTTTTCTAAAAGTTTTTGCGCATAAACCGGCGCGGGGTGCTCTCCGGCCTGTTTTATTGCATGGAATGTTGGTGGGCGCTCACATTCGCGGCATCGAATCCAGTGCAGGCGAAGCGGGCACGGGACGCGTCTGGCTGCGTCTCACGATGCCCGTTCGCCGCCGTATCGCGTTACGCCAGCGTCTTGACCATGTGGTGTTCGTCGTAGAAGCGGCCGTTGACGAACATCGAGCGCGGTTCCGTACCGAACCGCACGAACCCCTGTGATGCATACAGCCGCTCCGCGGTGGCGTTGACCTCGTTCACGCACAGCATCAGTTGCTTGCAGTTCCATTCCCGCGCCGCGTGCGCGGTCGCGCTTTCGAGCAGCGTTTGCGCGATGCCTTGCCCGCGATACGCGGGATCGACGAACACGCCCCAGATCGTCGCCTTGTGCGCGATCTTCACGCGTGCATCGCGGCGCACGCCCGTGATGCCGACGAGCGTATCGCCGTCGAACGCGCCGAACACTGCGCGTTCACGAGTCGGCGTGATGCGCGTCGCGAATTCGTCGACCGGCACCTGCGATTCTTCGTCGAGCGTCGGCAGGAAGGAGGTGGGGGCGGTGTCGACCGCACGCAGGCGAACGGTCTGGAAACGGGCGGCGTCGGCCGCATCGAGCAGGCGGGTGGTAATCGTCATCGGGGGCGTTCCGGTTGAAGGTCGTGCATGCCGGCGCGAGCCGCTGGGGCCGCGGGATGCATCGTCCTTATCGTAATAGGAATCCCGGTGTCGCGTGGCGGCGTTCGACATCGCCGCGTGATCGAATTCAGATCGCCAGATCGTCAGATCGTCAGATCGCGTCGCGCGGCCGCTTGGCATCGCCGTCGACGCAGCACGCGAGCACCTCGGCATCGGTGTCGCCGAGGCTCAGGTACACGTGCCCGACCGCGCTGTCGAAATACAGGCTGTCGCCGGCGCCGAGCCGGTATGCATGGCCGTTCTCGAAACGCAGCTCCAGCTCGCCGCTCAGCACGAACACGAACTCCTCGCCGCTGTGCCGGATGTAGTCGGCGAAGTCCGACAGCTTGCGCGCATGGATCCGCCCGCGCACGGGCACCATCCGCTTGCCGGTGAGGTCGTTCGCGAGCATCCCGTACGCATAGTTCGGCGTGTCGTACACCATCTGCTGGCCGGCCGGCGTGAACGACGGGGTCATCGCGCCGGCCGGCGCGGGGCGGCCGAACATCGTGTCGAAGTCGAGCGCGAGCGCATGCGTGAGCGCCGCGAACTTGTCGTAGGTGAGCGCGATGTCGCCGCGCTCGGCCTTCGAAATCGTCGACACCGCGATACCGGAGCGCTCGGACAGTTGCGCGAGCGTCAGGCCGCGCGATTTGCGCGCGTCGCGCAGCCGCGCGCCGACCGTCTGGTGGTCGAGTTGCGGCGCGGCGTCGGTGGGCGGCGGAACGGGGACGGTGGATTTGGGCATGCGGATACGGGGCGCGACGGACGCGGCGTGAATACGGGTTTTGTCGTATACGAGAATAAATTTTCTCGTATATGATAATTTTCGTCGAAATCGCCGACGGTGGGCGTGACGGCCACTCTAGCATCGGACGGCGCGAAACTCGCGGGGCCGGTGCGGCCGGCGTGAACGACACGTGTGCGTATCGGCGCAACTCGCCCGTGCGGCGGTTGCACGACGATTCCGCACACGGCAGCGGCTTTCCCAGCCATTTGTTTTCCCGGCCGGTCGCGGCCGGCCCCGCGAAGGTGCAAACCCTCATGTCCAGTGAAATCAAACGTCTGCAGACCGGCGCACGCATGAGCCAGGTCGTGATCGCGAACGGCTTCGTCCACCTGGCCGGCCAGGTGCCCGATACGGCCGGCGCGCCGATCGCCGTGCAGGCGACCGAAATCCTCACGCGCATCGATGCGTTGCTCGCATCGGCCGGCGTCGACAAGACGCGCGTGCTGACGGCCAACGTGTGGCTCAGCGACGCCGCGCACTTCGATGCGTTCAATGCGGTGTGGGACGCATGGGTGCCGGCCGGCCACGCGCCGACCCGCGCGTGCGTGCAGGCATTGCTGATGAAGCCCGGTCTCGACGTCGAGATCGCCGTGACCGCGCTCGCCTGACGCCGGCGCCGCCCGCCCCGAGGAATTCCCGATGACATTCGACACGCTCGTCCTGGGCGGCGGCATGATCGGCGTATCCGTCGCCGTTCATCTGCAACAGCGCGGCCTGTCGGTCGCGCTCGTCGACCGCAAGGCGCCCGGCAACGAGACGTCGCTCGGCAACGCCGGGCTGATCCAGCGCGAAGGCGTGTATCCGTATGCGTTTCCGCGCGGCTTCGGCACGCTGCTGAAATACGCGCGCAACCGCTCGCCCGACGTCCGCTATCACGTCGGCGCGCTGCCGAAACTGATTCCGTTCCTGTACCGCTACTGGCGCAACTCGCATCCGGCGCGCCATGTCGAGATCGCGCGCGCGTATGCGCCGCTGATCGAACACTGCGTGACCGAGCATCGCGCGCTGATCGACGCGGCCGGCGCGGGCGCATTGCTGCGCGAAGGCGGCTGGCTGAAGGTGTTCCGCACGGCCGCGACGCGCGATGCCGAAACGCGCGACGCCGAGCGCTGGCGCGCCGAATTCGGCGTGACCTTCGACGCGCTCGATGCGGCCGCGCTGCGCGACGCCGAGCCGAACCTGAGCCGCGCGCTAGTCGGCGCGCTGCGCTACACGGGCTCCGATTCGATCAGCGATCCGAATGCACTCGTGACCGCGTATGCGCGCCGCTTCGAGCAACTCGGCGGCCGCATCCTGACCGGCGATGCGCTGACGCTGTCCGCCGCGAACGGCTGGCGCGTCGACACCGCGCAAGGCCCGGTCGACGCGCGCGCGGCGGTCGTCGCGCTCGGGCCGTGGTCGGACCTGCTGTGCGAACGGCTCGGCTACACGCTGCCGTTCGCGGTCAAGCGCGGCTATCACATGCACTATGCGGCGCAGCCGGGCGCGCGGCTGAACGGGCCCGTGCTCGATGCCGACAGCGGCTTCCTGATCACGCCGATGACGCGCGGCATCCGCCTGACGACCGGTGTCGAGCTCGGGCTTTGCGATACGCCGCCGACGCCCACCCAGCTCGATGCCGTCGAACCGGTCGCGCGCGAGCTGTTTCCGCTCGGCGCACGCGTCGACGGCACGCCGTGGCTCGGCCGCCGGCCGTGCACGCCCGACATGCTGCCCGTCATTGGCGCGGCGCCGCGCCACCGCGATCTGTGGTTCGCGTTCGGGCATGCGCATCACGGCTTCACGCTCGGCCCCGTGACCGGCCGGCTGATCGCCGACCTGATGACCGGCACGCAGCCGTTCGTCGACCCGACGCCGTTTCGCGTCGAACGCTTTCTGCACGGCCGCTGAACCGGCGACCGTGCGCTGCAGCAGGGCGGCCGGCACACGACGCCGGCCGCTCCATCCAGCGGCCGGCCGATCCGGCTCGCCGCGACGATCAACGACTGGAGACAACATGCAACAGCACACGATGCGGCGCGAACTCGGCGCGCGCCAGATTTCGTTCATGGCCCTCGGTATGGCCATCGGCGTCGGCCTGTTCCTCGGCTCGGCGTCCGCGATCAAGGCGGCCGGGCCCGGCGCGCTCGTCGCCTACCTGATCGGCGGCGCGATGATCTTCCTGATCATGCGCGCGCTCGGCGAGATGGCCGTGCACCGGCCGGTGTCCGGCTCGTTCGGTGCGTATGCGTTCGAATACGTCGGGCCGTTCGCCGGCTACGTGGTCGGCTGGAGCTACTGGCTGTTGATGGTCGGCGTCGGCGTGGCAGAGACGACCGCCATCGGCATCTACATGGGCTTCTGGTTTCCGGATGTGCCGCAGTGGCTGTGGGTCGTGTCGGCGATCGCCGCGATCTCGGCATTCAACCTGCTCAACGTGAAGGTGTACGGCGAGCTGGAGTTCTGGTTCGCGATCGTGAAGGTCGTGACGATCGTGCTGATGATCGCGTGTGGCGCGCTGATCGTGTTCACCGGGATCGGCCATGGCGGCGAGCCCGTCGGCCTGTCGAACCTGTGGCGCCACGGCGGCGTGTTTCCGCACGGCGTGCTCGGGGTCGTGAGCGCGCTGCCGATCGTCGCCTATTCGTTCGCGGGCGTCGAGATGATCGGCCTCACGGCCGGCGAGGCGCGCGAGCCGCAGAAGATGATTCCGCGCGCGATCAACTCGGTGCTGTGGCGCATCCTGATCTTCTACGTCGGCGCGCTGTTCATCATCATGGCGCTGTACCCGTGGCACGAGCTTGGCGAGCATGGCAGCCCGTTCGTGACGACGTTCGAATCGCTCGGGCTGCGGCAGGCGGCCGGCATCGTCAACTTCGTGGTCGTGACGGCCGCGTTGTCGAGCTTCAACTGCATCGTGTTCAGCGGCGCGCGCATGCTGTCGAGCATGGCCGGCAACGGCCTCGCGCCCGCATCGTTTGCGGCGCTGAGCGCGAGCGGGTCGCCGTCGCGTGCGGTGCGGGCGACCGTGCTGTTCATGTCGGTCGGCGTGGTGCTGAACTACGTGATCCCGGCACGCGTGTTCGGCTGGCTGATGTCGTTCCTGTCGTTCGACGTGGCGGTGATCTGGGCGATGATCGTGCTGACCCACATGCGGTTCCGGCGCGCGCTGGCCGCGCGCGGCGAGACGGTGGCGTTCCGTATGCCGTATGCGTCGGTCACGTCGTGGATCTGCCTCGTGTTCGTCGCGTTCGTGTTCGTGATGCTCGGCGTCGATCCTTCGACGCGCGGGTCGCTGTATGCCGGCGCGGCGGTGATGGCGTTGATGGCGATCATCTACCGGCGTTCGCGGCACCTGCAGGCGGCTGCGCGGTCGACACGTGTCGGACTCGGCGTCGAGCGTGTGTGATGGCCGCGCGCCGGGTTGCGGCTGTGGGTGCGGGGGAGCGGTTGTGCGACGGGGCGCGCTGAAGGCGGGTGCGTCGCGCCGCGGCAGTGTCGGCGGCGCATCATGCGCGCCGCGCGGGTACGAAGAATGAGGGAGAGGTGAAGCAGGCGCGCCGTCGCGCCGAACCGGTGCCCGACGTCGAACGCACGACGATGCGCCCGATCAGGTCAGGCGCACCGCATCCGAATCAATAACGCGCGAGCTGATTGCCGTTGATCTGCACGCGATCGCCCGGACGCAGGTTGCCCGGCGACTGCACGTCGAACGAGCGCATCGTGCCGTCGCTGACCTGCACGTCGATCCGGTAGCTGCTCGGGCCTTGCGCGGCGCCCATCTGCTGGCCGATCTGGTTGCCGGCCACCGCACCGCCGAGCGCACCGATCACGGTGGCCGCGTCGCGGCCGTGACCGCGGCCGAACTGGTTGCCCACCAGGCCGCCGACCAGCGCACCGACGACGGTGCCGGCGACGCCCGACGGGCCGACCGAGCCGTTGACCGGCTGGATGTTCGTGACCGTGCCGTATTGCGTGCCGTAGCCGTTGCCGTATTGCTGCTGATTGCCGTACTGGTCGTACGGCTGCGACCCGTATTGCTGCTGGTTGCCGTACTGGTCATACGGTTGCGGCGCCTGGTTCGGATACGGCTGTTGCTGCTGCACGTAGCCCGGTTGCGAATACGCGGGCTGCGCGTAGCCGGGCGTTGCGTATTGCTGTTGCTGCGGATACCCCGGCTGCGCGCCGTAGTAACCCGGCGCGACGCAGGCGGTCAGCGGAAGCGCCGCGACGGCGACGAGCGAGGCGAACAGAACGGTCTTCGTGGAAGGCATGCGCATCATGATGATTCCTGCATCGGCAACGGGTTCGCCGACGAATGCCGGGACGGGTGGCGAACTCGGCGTGAGTATAAGGAATGGCCGAAGGCGCGTCCGGTGCGGCCGGGTAACAACGTGTAAAGTCTGTTGCCGCGTAAATCGCCGCCCCGGCGGGGCGCGGAAGCGACGCCCGGCAAGGGCGCGACGCGGCTTCCGGACGCCCGTATTCCGGCGATGCCGATGCTGCGCGGCCATCGGCTTCTTCGCCAGTTTCCCCGCGATCCCGCCCCATCGCCATCCCAGGCCCGGCGGCCGCGCGCGCCGCGCATCGCGAAATCGAATGCGCGGCATCGCGACATTTAATTGGCCTCGGGCGACGGCGTCCGATATCGTGGCCGGATTCCCTGCCAACGGTCGCGCCTGCCGGCTGCGGTGCCTTCCCCTGTCCGCGCCGGTGACGTGCCGCGACCGCCCCACATTCCGAGCCATGACCGATCGTATCTTCATCAACGCCGTCGACGCCGGCGGCCAGCCCATCCACCTCGTCGTCCGTGACGGCCGCTTTGCCGCGATCGGCGCCGATTGCGCCGCCGCGCCCGGCGCGGAAACGATCGACCTCGACGGCCGCGTCGTGCTGCCCGGCTTCGTCGACGGCCACATCCATCTCGACAAGAGCTTCGTTGGCGATCGCTGGGTGCCGCACGAACCGGTCGGCACGTTGCGCGAGCGGCTCGCGGTCGAGAAGCGCCAGCTCGCGGCCGCGCCGCCGATCGTCGAACGCGCGAATGCGCTGATCGCGCAGGCCGCCGCATTCGGCACGGTCGCGATGCGCAGCCATGTCGACGTCGATGCAACCACGGGCCTGTCGAACCTGCAGGCCGTGATGGCCGCGCGCGAGCAATGGCGCGGGATCGTCGATATCGAACTCGTCGCGTTTCCGCAGGCGGGCGTCGTATCGTGCCCCGGCACCGCCGAGATTCTCGATGCGGCCGTGCGCGAAGGCGCGGACGTGGTCGGCGGGATCGACCCGACGACGCTCGACGGCGATGCGGACGGCCAGCTCGACATCGTGTTCGGCATCGCCGAGAAGCGCGGCGCGAAGATCGACATCCACCTGCACGAGCCCGGTGAAACGGGCATCGCACGACTGCTGCGGATCGCGGCGCGCACGCGCGCGGCGGGGCTCGGCGGCCGCGTGAACGTGAGCCATGCGTATGCGCTCGGCCAGGTGAGCGATGACGACGTGCAGCGCACGGCGGCGGCATTGGCCGAAGCCGGCGTGTCGATCCTGACGAATGCGCCGGGCGACTGCGCGTTTCCGCCGGTGCAAGCGCTGCGCGACGCGGGCGTGCACGTGTTCGCGGGCAACGACAACATCCGCGACGCCTGGTGGCCGTACGGCAACGGCGACATGCTGCAGCGCGCGATGATGGTCGGCTACCGATCGGGCTTCTACACCGACGAAGCGCTCGGTATCGCGCTCGACATGACGACGCACGCCGGCGCGCGCGTGATCGGCAAGGATAACTACGGAATTGCAGTCGGCTGCGATGCGACATTCGTCGCGGTGCGTGCGCCGAATGCGGCGGCGGCCGTCGCGGGCGTGCCGGCCGAGCGCTGGGTGTTCCGTCGCGGCGAAAGCGACACCGGCGCGCCGTTCGCTCCCGCGCTGCGCTTCACGCGCTGACCGACCCGACCGGCGGCACGGCACGCGCCGCGCCCGCTTCGCATTGACCGCACTGATCGCACTGACCGACCCCACCGGAACCGACATGACGAACCTGCTGATCCGCAACGTCCGCCCGAACGCCGACGCCGCGCTCGACATCCTGATCGAAGGCGATCGCATCGCGCGCATCGGCCCGTCGCTCGACGCGCCCGCCGGCTGCGCGATCGAGGACGGCGCGGGCGCGCTCGCGCTGCCCGGCCTCGTCGAAGGCCACACGCACCTCGACAAGACGCACTGGGGGATGCCGTGGTATCGCAACCAGGTCGGGCCGCGCCTCGTCGACCGCATCGAGAACGAGCGCCACTATCGCGCGGCGAGCGGCCATGACGCCGGCGCCGCGTCGCTCGCACTGGCGCGCGCGTTCCTCGCGGCCGGCACGACGCGCATCCGCACGCACGTCGACATCGATACCGAAGCCGGGCTGCGGCATCTGCACGGCGTGCTCGCGACGCGCGAGACGCTGCGCGGGGAAGTCGAAATCCAGATCGTCGCGTTTCCGCAATCGGGCGTGCTCAAGCGGCCAGGCACCGATGCGCTGTTGTCCGACGCGCTCGCCGCCGGCGCCGATCTGCTCGGCGGGCTCGACCCGTGCGCGATCGAAGGCGATCCGGTCGAGGCGGTGGACGTGCTGTTTGCAATCGCCGAGCGCCACGGCCGCGGGCTCGACCTTCATCTGCACGAGCGCGGATCGATGGGCGCGTACTCGCTTGACCTGATCCTGCAGCGCACGGCTACGCACGGCATGCAGGGCAACGTGACGATCAGCCACGGGTTCTGTCTGGGCGATATCGCCGAACGCGAGCGCGATGCGCTGCTCGCGCGGATGGCCGAACTCGGCGTCGGGCTCGTCACGACCGCGCCGGCGGCGGTGCCCGTGCCGCCGGTGGCCGCGTGCCGTGCGGCGGGCGTGACGGTCATCGGCGGCAACGACGGCGTGCGCGATACGTGGACGCCGTACGGGTCGCCCGACATGCTCGAACGCGCGATGCTGATCGGCATGCGCAACGATTTCCGCCGCGACGATGCGCTCGAAGTCGCGCTCGACTGCGTGACGCACGGCGCGGCGCGCGGTTGCGGCTTCGACGGTTACGGGCTGCAGCCGGGCAGCCGCGCGGACGTCGTGCTCGTCGACGCGCTGACGTTCGCCGAGGCTGTGGTCGCGCGGCCGGTGCGGCGGCTCGTCGTGTCGTCGGGGAAGATCGTCGCGCGCAACGGCGCGTTGGTCTGAGGGAAGCGTGAGCACGGCGTCGCCCCGGTATGATCCGGTTTTCAGCGGGATTTCCCTGGAGACGACGATGCGACGCACGACAGCGGCACGGGCCGCACGATGGATGGCGGCGGCCCTGTTCGCCGTGACCACCGCGCACGCGGTGGCGGCCGGGCCAACGGACGCGCAGCAGGAAGCCAACCGGCGGACGGTGCTCGCGTTCTACGAAAAAGGCCTGAACGAGAAGGACGCCGATGCCGCGCTCGCATACGTCGGTGATCGCTACGTGCAGCACAACCCGAACGCAGCCGATGGCCGCGACGGCTTCCGCAAGTTCGTCGCATTCCTGCGCGACAAATATCCGCAGTCGCACAGCGAGATCAAGCGCTCGTTCGTCGACGGCGACTACGTGATCCTGCACGTGCACGCGGTGCGCGAACCCGGCACGCGCGGCAGCGCGATCATGGACATCTTCAAGCTCGAGAACGGCAAGATCGTCGAGCACTGGGACGTCAATCAACCCGTGCCCGAACAGGCCGCGAACGGGAACACGATGTTCTGACGGGGGCCGGGTGCGCGGGCGAGTCGACGCGCCCGCGATCTCGCCGCATCGGCCGTGCGGGCGGCGCTGCGGCGTCCTTCACATTCGCGCTTGCTGCCTACTCCTCCAACTCCAGCATCGTCGCGAGCGCCTTCGTCAGTTCGCTGACCATCGGGTCGGCCGTCGGCCGATGCAGGATCGCGATGTCCATGTGCTCGATCGGCGCGAAGCCCTGCTTCGCGGTCAGCACGACGTGCTCGTCCGTCACCACGCGCGCGGGCAGCACGCTGATGCCGAGCCCGTCCGCGACGGCGGCCTGGATGCCGCTCAGGCTCGACGTCGTGAAGCTGATCCGCCAGCGGCGGCCGCGCTCCTCGATCGCCTTGATCATGTCGTCGCGATAGAGCCCGCGCGGCGGAAACACGACGATCGGCACCGGGTCGAGATCGATCGTCGGATGCTTCGCGCTGTCGATCCAGCGCAGCTTCTCGGGCCAGCGCACGACGGCCTCGCGGCTGTCGCGCCGCTGCTTGATCAGCACGAGATCGAGCTCGCCGCGGTCGTATGCCGCGCTGATGTCGCGGCTCAACCCGCACGTCACTTCGAGCTTCACCTGCGGATGCGCGCGCTTGAACGCCGCGAGCGCATGCGTCGTGCGGCCTGCCGCGAAATCGTCGGGCACGCCGAGCCGGATCGTCAGCGCGACCGTCGCGCCCGACAGCGCTTCGAGCATCTCGTCGTTCAGCGCGATCATGCGCCGCGCATAGCTGAGCACGGTCACGCCCGCGTCGGTCGGCCGCACGTCGCGCGTGCCGCGGTCGAGCAGGCGGTGCCCGGCGATTTCCTCGAGCCGGCGCACCTTCTGGCTGACCGTCGACTGCGTCGAATGCAGGCGCGCGGACGCCGTCGTGAAGCTGCCGCAGTCGGCGACCATCACGAGCGCGCGCAGCAGGTCGAGGTCGAACAGGGGTCTATTCATTTCTGCACTTTTGCGGATTCGAACATTTCATTTCCAAATGCGTGCGACGACTTTTAACATGGCCGGACGGAGTGGGCAATCGCGGTTTCGCCGGACGCGGAGTGACATTTCGTGGGCTGTTGAGGCGTCTGGCGCATATTCCAGTGGCGGTATAGGGTGCATTGCCGGAGCGGTCTGAACCGCGCTTGGAAAGTGCCGCGTCAATCGCCTGTGTAGACGTCGCCGTTCGCGAATATCCGGGGAAATACGCTGTGTGTCGGATGCGCATCGCACAGGGTAAACACGCAAAAATCACCGTTTTAGCCGTAGAACAGCCACTGCACTAGCCTTCAGGTTCGCGTCCGCCTTCACCGCCTTTCTATTCCCGTTTCCCCCGCTTGCGCTCAAAAATTGAGCGGTCTAGACTGCAACGCAGTTTCATCGAAGTCCCTGTCTTTCGCGCACCGCGCCGGGCCTGCCGGCGCACCGCTCCCCACCGGACGCCGGCGTTCGCCCGCCGCGTCGAGACCTACAAGGACGCACCATGAACCGCACTGCAAAGCTTCTCGTTACCGCGCTGGCGTTCGCGCCGCTCGCGTCGTTCGCGCAGGACACGTCGACGATCCGCTGGGGCATCGATCCCACGTATCCGCCGTTCGAGGCGAAGCAGCCCGACGGCTCGCTCGCCGGCTTCGACATCGACCTGCGCAATGCGATCTGCGAGCAACTGCATGCGAAGTGCGTGTGGGTCGAGCAGGGCTTCGACGGGATGATCCCGGCGCTGCGCGCGCGCAAGTTCGACGTGATCATGTCCGCGATGACGGCCACCGACGAGCGGCTCAAGCAGATCGACTTCTCGAACAAGCTGTATGCGTCGCCGGGCGCGCTCGTCGCACCGGTCGGCTCGACGCTGCTGCCGACCGCCGCGTCGCTCGCGGGCAAGCGCGTCGGGATTGACCAGGGCACGACGCAGGAGGCGTACGCGAAGGCCGAATGGGCGACCAAGGGCGTGACGATCGTCTCGTACCAGAACCAGGACCAGGTGTATCAGGATCTCGTCAACGGCCGCCTCGACGCGACCTTCCAGGACAAGACGCAGGCCGGCTACTCGTTCCTGAAGACGCCGCGCGGCAAGGGCTATGCGTTCGCGGGCCCCGACGTGACCGACGTGCGGATCACCGGCTACGGCGTCGCGATGGGCGTGCGCAAGGGCGATGAAGCGATGAAGAAGCGGCTGAACGACGCGATCGTCGCGATCCGCGCGAACGGCACGTACCAGAAGATCGCCGCGAAATATTTCGACTTCGACATCTACGGCGCGAAGCAGCAGCTGACGTCCGCACCGTGAATCAGTGATTCCGTGATTCATTCCATCGACAGGCACACCATGACGAGTATCCAGGATCGCGTCGCGCAAGCCGTGACGCCCGAACTGATCGCCGCGTTCCGCGAGGAAGGGGCGGTCTGCATCAAGGGCATCTTCTCGCCCGACGAAGTCGCCGCGCTGCGCGCCGGCATCGACGCAAATCTCGCGCAGCCCAGCGAGCGCGCGAAAGTCGCGAGCCGGCCCGACGATCCGGGCTGGTTCTTCGAGGATTTCTGCAACTGGCAGCACAACGACGCGTATCGCGACTTCATCGTGCGCTCGCCGGCGCCGTCCGTCGCGGCCGCGCTGATGGGCGCCGACACCGTGCGGCTGCATCACGAGCACCTGCTCGTGAAGGAGCCCGGCACGCGGCAGCGCACGCCGTGGCACCAGGACCAGCCGTACTACAACATCGAAGGCGACGACAACGTCAGCATGTGGATTCCGGTCGATCCGGTGCCGCTCGAATCGACGCTGGAATTCGTCGCAGGCTCGCATCTCGGGCCGTGGCTGATGCCGCGCACGTTCATGGACAAGGAAGCGAAGTGGTTCCCGGAAGGCAGCCTCGCGGATCTGCCGGACATCGAAGGCGACCGCGCGGCGTTTCCGATCCGCCACTGGGCGCTCGAGCCCGGCGACATGGTGTGTTTCCGGATGCTCACGCTGCACGCGTCGGGTGGTACGCAGCACCGTCGGCGCGCGTTCTCGATCCGCTTCGTCGGCGACGATATCCGCCACGCGCCGCGCCGCTGGAAGACGTCACCCGATTTCCCCGGGCTCGCCGAGCAGCTGCCCGATGGCGCGCCGCTCGATCATCCGCTGTTTCCGGTCGTGTGGTCGCGTGGCGCGGGGCAGGCCGGCGCGATCTGACGCGGGCGGGTGTGCATGACGAACGCGACGGCCGCTTCCTGACGAAACGGCCGCCGCGCGCTTTTGTACGTTGGGAAAGGGATCAGGTCGGGTGGCGTCCGGCGCCCGGCTTGAAGCGCGAGCCGAGCCGGTAGCGGTTGCCCGGATGCAGGAAGTGCACGAACGTGACGGGCTGCCCGTTCGTCCAGGTGCGGCGCGTGAGCGTGAGGCACGGCTCGTCGGCGCGCATGTCGAGCAGCCGGGCCTGTTCGCCGGTCGGCAGCGACGCATCGACCACGTGCTCGATCTCCAGTTCGTCATGCGACACATTGTTGAACAGGTACTCGGACGGCGGCTCGACCTGGAAATCCTGGTCGATGAACCCGGGCGCGGCGGCCGGGTTCACATAACGATCCTCGAGCTGGATCGGGCGGCCGTTTTCCTCGTGCACGCACACCACGTGAAACACCGGCGTGTTGACCGGCAGGCCGAACGCGGCCGCGACGTCGAACGACGCGGGCTCGCTCGACTGGCTCAGCACGCGGCAGCGATATTCGTGCCCGCGCGCGCGGATTTCGTCGCGGATGTGCGCGATCATCAGCAGGTTCGACTGCGGCTTCACTTCGGCGACGAACGTGCCGACGCCCGCGATGCGCTTCAGCACGCCTTCCTCGGTCAGCTCGCGCAATGCACGGTTGACCGTCATGCGCGCGACGCCGAACTGGGCGGCGAGATCGAGCTCGGACGGGATGCGATCCCCGGGGCGCCAGTCGCCCGCTTCGACGTTCTGGCGAACGAGCGTCTTGATCTGCTGGAACGGTGCGGTGGCCTTCGTGACCATCGGGGATCCTTGCGCGAAGAGGTGACGATGCTAGTCGTCGTGACTGACGATGACCAGGATCTCCGCCTGCGCGGTGCCGAGGCTGCGCGTGCGGTGCGGGATGAGTGCGTTGAAATAGACTGAATCGCCGGCCTTGAGTTGCACCGTCTCGTTCGGAAATTCGATTTCGACGCGCCCCTTGTGCACGAACAGGAATTCCTCGCCTTCGTGCTCGCGGAACGTCGACGCGACGAATTCGTGCGGCGGATGCACGACGAACGGCAACATCTTCTTCGGCGCGACGCCGGCCGCGATGCTTTCGAAGCGGTGTGCCTGGCTGTCCGCTGCCGCGCCCATCGCCGTGCGCTCGCCGGCGCGCGTGACCGTGATCAGTTCGCGGTTGTGACTTTCCGAGAACAACTGCTCGACGTCGACATTCAGTGCCTTCGACAACTTCAGTGCGACCGCGATCGACGGCACGCTCAGGCCGCGCTCGACTTTCGACAGATAGCTCTTGGTGAGGCCCGTCTCGTCGGCCAGCACGTCGAGCGTCCAGCCCTTCTGTTTTCTGAGCAGCTTCAGGCGAATCGTCATGGGGCGCGAGGTGTCCTTCGAAAAACCGATTGTAACGCATGACACAAAGTGTCCTGTGGTGTATCGTGTGTCATGTTTCTCCGGGAAAGCGGCCGCGGACGGCGCGACCGACCCGATCCATTCAGGAGGTGAACATGGCGGAAACGCTGAATCTGACGAAGGAGGCGCTGGTCGCGCTGGCGGAGCGGCGTCTGGACAACGCGGTGGGCGACAGCGCCTGGTCCGCGCGGCAGAAGCTCGCGCTTACGTGCCGGATCCTGTTCGACGCCGGTCACGATTCGGGCCTGGCCGGGCAGATCACCTGCCGCGCGGGCGACGCCGGCACGTACTACACGCAGCGGCTCGGGCTCGGTTTCGACGAGATCTCGGCGGCGAACCTGCTGCGCGTCAACGAGGATCTCGACGTCGTCGACGGCGAGGGCATCCCGAATCCGGCCAACCGGTTCCATACGTGGATCTACCGCGAGCGCCCGGACGTGAACTGCATCATCCATACCCATCCGGCGCATGTCGCGGCGCTGTCGATGCTCGAGCAGCCGCTCGTCGTGTCGCACATGGATACCTGCCCGCTGTACGACGATTGCGCGTTCCTGAAGGACTGGCCCGGCGTGCCGGTCGGCAACGAGGAGGGCGAGATCATCTCGAAGGCGCTTGGCAGCAAGCGCGCGATCCTGCTGTCGCATCACGGCCAGCTCGTGGTCGGCAAGACGATCGAGGAAGCGTGCATCCTCGCGCTGCTGATCGAGCGCGCCGCGAAGCTGCAGCTGCTCGCGATGGCGGCCGGCGAGATCAAGCCGGTGCCGCCGGCGCTGGCGCGCGAAGCACACGACTGGATTTCGAAGCCGAAGCGCGATGCGGTGACGTTCGACTACTACGCACGCCGGGCATTGCGGACGCATCAGGACTGCGTCGCATGAGCGGGCGATTCGCCGTTCTCGTCTCAGATCATCATTGAGGAATACCTATCGTGTCCATCCTGTTGAAAGGCATCATTGCCTACCCGGTTACGCCGTTCTCCGCTGACGGCGGCGTCGACCTGAAAGCGCTTGACGCGCTGATCGAGCGCCTGATTGCCGACGGCGTCCACGCGATCGCCCCGCTGGGCAGCACCGGCGAAAGCGCGTACCTGTCCGACACCGAATGGGAGGCGGTCGCCACCGCGTCGATTCGCGCGGTGCGCCGGCGCGTGCCGACCGTCGTCGGCATTTCCGATCTCACCACGGCGGGCGCGGTGCGCCGCGCGCGCTTTGCCGAACAGGCCGGCGCCGATGCGGTGATGGTGCTGCCGGTGTCGTACTGGAAGCTCGCCAACGACGAGGTCGTCGCGCATTATCGTGCGATCGGCGCAGCCATCGGCATTCCGATCATGCTGTACAACAACCCCGCGACGAGCGGCGTCGACATGTCGCCGGACCTGATCGCGACGATCTGCCGGACCGTCGACAACGTGACGATGGTGAAGGAGAGCACCGGCGATATCGGGCGGATGCACCGGCTCGCGCAGCTGAGCGACGGTGCGATCCCGTTCTACAACGGCAGCAATCCGATGGCGCTCGCCGCGCTTGCAGCGGGCGCGGCCGGATGGTGCACGGCCGCGCCGAACCTGAATGCGGCGTTGCCGCTGGCGCTGTTCGACGCGATGCAGGCGGGCGACCTGGCGCGCGCGAGGACGGTCTTTCATGCGCAACTGCCGCTGCTGCAGTTCATCGTCAACGGCGGATTGCCGGTGACCGTGAAGGCCGGGTTGCGCCTGCGCGGCTTCGATGCGGGCGAACCGAGAAAGCCGCTGATGCCGCTCGGCGACGCGCGCACGCGCGAACTCGAACGCCTGCTCGCGGCGCTGCCCGACGGGGTGACGACATGAGCGATACGGCACGGCCGCCGATCTCGGTCGCCATCGGCGCGGTACGGGTCGGCAAGCGCCGGCCGCTGGCCGGCACGCCGCACGCCAGTGCGATCGACAAGCAGCCGGTCGGCGCGCGTCTGTGGCTGGGCATGCTCGGCTTCGCCGGCGACGAGCAGGCCGATGCGCGGCATCACGGCGGCCCTGACAAGGCGGTGCATCACTATGCGCACGATCACTATGCGTGGTGGTCGGCGCAGATCGGCGTGCGCGACGTGCTTGCGCAACCGGGCGCGTTCGGCGAGAACGTGTCGACGCACGGCGTGACCGAGCACGACGTGTGTCTCGGCGACGTGTTCACGCTGGGCGGCGCCGTGCTTCAGGTGTCGCAGTCGCGGCAGCCGTGCTGGAAGCTGAACGCGCGCTTCGATCATCCGCGGATGGCCGCGCTCGCGCAGCAAAGCGGCCGGACCGGCTGGTACTACCGCGTGCTGCAGGAAGGCTGGGTGGAGTCGGGTGACGTGCTGGCGCTGCATGAGCGCCGCTACCCGCAATGGCCGCTGTCGACCGTGCTCGACGTGCTGTACCGGCGCACGCTCGACATGGCCGCGCTCGATGCGCTGTGCGACGTCCCGAACCTGCCGCCCGGCTGGCGCACGATGCTCGAAAGGCGCCGGACGGAGCGGCAGGTCGAAGACTGGACGAAGCGGCTCGAAGGACGATGATGTGCCGCGTGCCGCGTGCCGCGTGCCGCGTGCCGCGTGCCGCGTGCCGAGTGCCGAGTGCCGAGTGCCGAGTGCCGAGTGCCGTATGACTCAGTGGCTCGGCAGTTCCCGCACGTCGGCGGTGGGCACCGAACCGAACGCATCGCTCAGCGCATAGCCGATCAGCTGTCGCGCGGCCGCCTCGGGCGTCGCGAGTGCGCCGCTCGCCTTCAGCTGGTCGAATTTCTCGCGCATCGGGAAGTTGTCTTCGCTGGTCGAGCGGATCGTCGCCTGCATGCCCGTATCGACGACGCCCGGCGCGACGCTGCAGATCCGCAGCGCGCGGTTCGCGTCGAGTGCGACTGCGCGCGCATGGTGATCGAGTGCCGCCTTGGTCGCACAGTAGACGCTCCAGCCCGCGTACGCGTTGCGTGCCGCGCCGCTCGACACGTGCAGGATCCGGCATTCGGTCGTGGCCCCCGCCGCTTGCGTGAGCGCGGCCGACAGCATCAGCGGCGCCGCGACGTTCACGCCGACCGCGCGCGCGACGATCGCCGGGTCTTGCGCAGCGAGCGGGCCGATCGGGTCGACGATGCCCGCGTTGTTGAACAGCAGCACGATCGACGCGCCGTCGACGAAGCGGCGCAGCGTGTCGCCCGCCAGCCAGGCAGCGACGGCCGCCGTGTCCGACAGGTCGAGTTCGATTTCGGCGAAGCGGTCGCCGGCTTGCGACGCGAGCGACGGATGGCGGCTGCGCGACACGCCGAGCACGCCGACGCCTTCCAGCAGCAGTTGTTCGGCGAGCGACGCGCCGAGGCCGCGCGTGTGTCCGGTGACGATGGCGCGCACGTGCGGGGCGGAAGAGGAGGCGGTCATGGTGGTGAGCGGTTCGAAGAGGTGAACGGGATGAGCGGCGTCGACGCGCGGTGCGCATGCGTGGCGGCATGGCGCGCGGGTCGGGCGATGCGTGACGTGGTGCGCGAAGGCGGTCGCGCGGCGCCGCGGGCGTCAGGGTGACGCATATCGTAGCGCCCACCAGCGCGTCGCGCAAACGCCGCGGTGCGCAAGAACGCGGAATCCGCGTCGCGGCACCGCATCCATCGCCTCACGGCACCGGCCAGCCGACAGGTCGGATGAAAGCCTGCTGCGGCAAGCGCGCGCGCCGGCACGCCGCGCGGCGCCGGGCCACGCGACGCGAGCTATCATATGGCTCGCCCGTGCGCGATGCCGGACGGGCCGCGACCGTTTCCCTTCACCTGCTGCACGCTGCGACGCCACTCATGAACACCACGCCGGTTACGCCCACGCCACGCGCCCTTCGCGAACTCACGCCCCTCGAGGCCCGCATTCTCGGTGTGCTCGTCGAGAAACAGCACACGGTGCCGGACACCTATCCGCTGTCGCTGAATGCGCTGACCGCGGGCTGCAACCAGAAAACCGCGCGCTCGCCGGTGATGAACGTCAGCGAGGATGAAGTCACGACCGCGCTCGACGGGCTGAAGCACCTGAGCCTCGTGATGGAAGGCAGCAGCAGCCGCGTGCCGCGTTTCGAGCACAACGTGAACCGCGTGCTCGGCATCCCGAGCCAGGCGATCGCGCTGCTGACGATCCTGCTGCTGCGCGGCCCGCAGACGGCCGCCGAACTGCGCCTGAACAGCGCGCGCCTGCACGGTTTCGCGGACATCTCGTCGGTCGAGGCGTTCCTCGACGAGCTCGCGGCGCGTGCGCAGCCGCTCGTCGTCCGGCTGCCGCGTGCGCCGGGCGCGCGCGAGAACCGCTGGATGCACCTGATGTGCGGCGAAGTGAACATGGCCGACTTCGCGAGCGCGGAGGCTGGCGGTGTGGATTCCGTGCCGCCTTCCGAATTCGAAGCGCTGAAGGCCGAACAGAAGCGCCTCGCGGATGAAGTGGCGCGGCTGAATGCGTTGGTTATGCGGATGGCCGGCGAGCTGGGCATCGACGTCGACGCGCAAGGCGACGCGGGCTGACATCTGACATATAAGTATGCGCATCGCCCGGCCACGTTGCCACGTGGTCGGGCTGGAGCGCGATGCGGACACCACCCGCATCGCCGTGTTACTTCAGCTTGACGCCCGGCACGAGATAGCGCGCGCCGCCCGGTTTCAGGATCGGCGTGAGCGCCGCAAACGGCACATCGAGTTGGGGCCCGAGACAGGCGCCCGCCGCGTGACCGATTCCGGATACGACGAACGACAGCTTGCCGGGCGCATCGAGTTCGAACGCCAGATACTCGGGGAACACGTCGGCGCACGCCATTGAATCGCCGTGGTCATCCGTCGGGTGAGCACCGGATTCGGCCTTGTCGCGCAACCGCGTAATGAAGCTCACCAGCGCAGGGCTCGTTCCCGGGTCGCCGTCCTTGCCCGCCGCAGTCGCGTCGATCACGCGATTCCAGTCGAGGTACGTACCACGCAACAGGTCGAACGTGACCGGATCGTAGTGATTGTTCGGATGGGCGCCGCCGCAGAACGTACTGCCCGATTCCACGATGCCGAGTGCCGCGGGTGACAGCCACGTGACCGTCACCTGTTCTTCGTCGTAGCCGCCGAGCGAACCGGCCGCCGGCCCGTCGTCGGTATAGCGCGTCGACGCACATGCGAGCGCGGCGAGATTCATCTGCCAGTGCTGCTGCTCGAGCAGGCGGTTCACGCGTGCCATGACCGCCGGATCGGGATGGCGGCTCAGACGCGGATACATGAGCTTCGTGCGCGGGTCGCGCCACATCCGGTACGCGACGGTGCCGTCGCCGATCTCGGGGCCGGCCGGCTGCGCGTGCCCGGCGAGCTTCAGCGTGGCATAAGGCGCCTGCCGCATGTCGATGGCCACGCCGCTTGCGATACCGCTGCCGACGCCGCCGGCGATGCTGTTGGTGATCGCTTCGACGGAGCCGGGCGCAACCGCGTCGGGATCGTATTGGGCGACGCGGCGCAACGCGAAGCTGCGTGTCTTGCCGGAGCGCGCATCGATCCAGCGGCCGCGATAGCCGGCCTTATCCCGCGTGCCCTGCCAGGTGGCTGCGGCGTGATCGAAATCGGCTTGCTGACCGAATCCCAATGGCGTGCGGGCATCGTCCGGCAACTGCGTTCGCACGAGCGGTTCGACCAGTTGCGCGGGCGTGCCGTGCAGCGGAATATCGACGCCATGCTGCGCATAGAAGTAGCGGCCCGAGAGTGAACCATCCGCAGCCGGGCGATTGTCGAGTTCCATCACGACGGCGCCGGCGCCTTGCAGCGTTCCTTCGTAGACCGTGCGCGGGGCGGCATCGACGAAGCCCGCGCGCAGCGCGATCAGCACCAGCACCATCCGGATCAGCGGGCGCATCACCAGCGGCACCCGGTCTGTTCGGACGCGTCGCCGTCCGACTTGAAGCAGTACACCTCGGTGGAGACCTTGGCGAACGCGGGCAGCGACGCGCAAAGCAGCAGGGCGGCAAAAGATTTTTTCATGATGGGCCGGGGAAGGATGAAATGCGGTATCAACCGAGCACGATCCGCGTCGCGCCTGCATCGACGAGCCGGAACAGCAGGTCCTCGACGGCTGTCTCGGGCGCGGAGCCAAGATCCGCATTGACGCGCCACCCCTGTTCCGTGCGAACCGGTTCCGACAGGTAGTGAGCGATGCCGTGCAGGCCGTCTTCGGCCGGCGTGTTCTCGTCGTCGACGTCGAACCACGCGAAGAACCACGCCTTGAACGCCTCGACGGCCGCGCTTTCGTCGAGACCGTCGGCCTCGATCGCGGCCCAGTCCCACACGAACGGGCGGATCGACACGGCCGCTGTTTCGAGGTCGAATGCCAGCGGCTCGAACGCCAGCTGCGTGGTGGAATCGACCATCGCCGGCTGGCCGGCCGATTCGCCTTCGGTGGCGATGAGGTCGGCCCGGCAGGGCAACGCGAGCGGCCCTTCGGTGGCGAGCGTGCCGTCGGCCCGCCGGTAGGCCGGTTCGATGATCACGGCCGGTTGCGCCGCCGCTTTCGCGAGCAGGTCGGCATACGGTTGGCGGATGGCGCGGAGCAGTTCGGAGACGGTCATCGTGGCGTATCGGTTGGGCAGGGAGCGTTCGGTGACAGACAGCCGGTGTGCGGCGCGGCCGGCATCGCACGATGCGGCCTTCGGGACCGGACAGCCGTGATCGTACGGCACTTCGACAAAACGCGGACAGTCGGCCGAATGGCCGGAGCGACCGGGCGTCGCGTGACGACGGGTTTAGACGTTTACCTTCAAACAACGGAAAACCACCATCGAGTGCGTGCGCGTTGTGCTTCAATTCATCCGGTTTGTACTCCTACCAAAATGACGGATTCAGAAAAACCCGGATGACTCATTCACAGGAGACAGTCGATGGCTCGGAACCGGTTTTGAAGCGGCACGCACGATGGTCTGCAATACCGCGAACTTCCTTCGATGAAAGCAGGTTATTCCAGGGGCCCCAACCATGTCCTCCAGACGTTTCATGATGGCCGCGGCCGCCGTATCCGCGACGCTGGCCATGACGGCACCGCCGGCCAGCGCCGCCGCGCCGACCGTATCCGACCCGTTCTACACGTACACCGGCACGACGCCATTGGCGTCGATTCCACCGGGCACGGTGCTCAAGACGCGCAACGTCACCTATCACGTGGCCGGCATCCCCACCGCGCTGACCGCGCAGCAGTTGCTGTATCGCACCCATAACGCGCTGAACCAGCCGGTCGTCAACGTGACGTCCGTGATCCGGAGCCCGGTCAGCAACGGCCAGGCCATCTCGTACCAGTCGGCCTACGATTCGCTGAACCCGTACGACGAACCGTCGCAGGTGATCGCCGGCGACCGCGACGTCACGAAGATCATCAACGTCGGCACGCTGCTCTACAGCGCGGAATCGATTCCGCTGTCGTCGCTGCTGCTGCTCGGCTACAACGTCATCGTGCCCGATACGGAAGGCCAGACGGCTGATTTCGCCGCCGGCCCCGAATACGGGATGACGACGCTCGACTCGATCCGCGCGGCGCTCAATACGCCGTCCACGGGCCTGAATCCGTCGAGCAAGGTCGCGATGATCGGCTATTCCGGCGGCGCGATCGCGACGAACTGGGCCGCTCAGCTCGCGCCGAGCTATGCACCCGAGATCAACAGGCAGCTCGTCGGCGCGGCGGAAGGCGGCGTGCTGGTCGATCCCGCGCACAACCTGCGCTACGTCGACGGCAGCATCGTGTGGGGCGGCGTGGCCGCGGCCGCGCTGGCCGGGCTGTCGCGCGGCTATGGCTTCGACCTGACGCCCTATCTCAGCGATACCGGCGTCGCGGTGTTCAAGGACATCCAGAGCCAGTCGCTCGCCTACATCCTGCCGAAGTACACGGGGCTGCACTGGGGCACGCTGTTCAAGCCGCAATACGCGAACGACATCAACAGCATTCCCGTGTACGTGACGTATGCGAACAAGGTGAATGCGGGGCTGGCCCCATCGCCGACGATCCCGATGTTCATCGGCCAGGGCACGGCCGGCGCGCTCGATGGCACCTTCAGCAGCCAGGTGGGCGACGGCGTGATGATGGCGTACGACGTGCGCGCGCTGGCGCAGAAGTTCTGTGCCAGCGGCACGCCCGTCACGTACAACGAGTATCCGCTCGAACATGCGGGCGCGATCGTGCCGTGGGTGGCCGGCATGCTGCCGTGGCTCTACGACCGCTTCAACGGGAAAGCGGCGCCGAGCAATTGCTGGCTGACGTCGCTGCTGCCGAGCAATTCGCTGGCGCCCGAGACGCTGCACTAGCCGCCACGCCGCGGGTGATGCGGCGCATGGCCGGGCGACCCTCCGCGGGTCGCCTTTTTCTTTGCGCTTGTTGATCTCCGTCGCACTGCCGCCATGCAGCCGCGCCCGGCCCTCCGCCGCAACCCGCCGCCGTCCCGCCCGGGTGCCATAATCGAGCCTGCCCATCATTCCAGACGTCCCCCGGAGAATCACCATGCAGAACCTCGACAATCCTTCCCACGATCGCGAGGTAGGCAGCGCCGACGCGACGCAGGACACCACGCGCATCGACGACGTCCGCATCGGCGCCGTGCGCCCGCTGATTTCGCCGGCGCTGCTGCTGGACGAACTGCCGGTGCCGGCCGCCACGCAGACGCTCGTCGAAGATACGCGCCGCGCGATCGGCGACATCCTGCACGGCCGCGACGACCGGCTGCTGCTCGTCGTCGGCCCGTGCTCGATCCACGACCACGACCAGGCGCTCGATTACGCGCGCCGCCTGAAGATCGCCGCCGATGCGCTGAAGGACGACCTGCTGATCACGATGCGCGTCTACTTCGAAAAGCCGCGCACGACGGTCGGCTGGAAGGGCTACATCAACGATCCGCGCCTCGACGGCAGCTTCCGCATCAACGAAGGGCTGCGCGCCGCGCGGCAGCTGCTGCTCGACATCAACGCGCTGGGCCTGCCGGCATCGACCGAATTCCTCGACCTGCTGAGCCCGCAGTACATCGCCGACCTGATCGCGTGGGGCGCGATCGGCGCGCGCACGACCGAGAGCCAGAGCCATCGCCAGCTCGCGTCGGGCCTGAGTTGCCCGATCGGCTTCAAGAACGGCACCGACGGTGGTGTGCAGGTCGCGTCCGACGCGATCGTCGCCGCGGCCGCGAGCCATGCGTTCATGGGGATGACGAAGATGGGGATGGCCGCGATCTTCGAGACGCGCGGCAACGACGACGCGCACGTGATCCTGCGCGGCGGCAAGAACGGCCCGAACTACGACGCCGAGCATGTCGAGGCGAGCTGCGCGGTGCTGCGCAAGGCCGGCTTGCGCGAGCAGGTGATGGTCGACTGTTCGCATGCGAATTCGAACAAGTCGCACGACCGCCAGATCGACGTCGCGCAGGATCTCGCGCGGCAACTGTCGCAGGGCGAGCAGCGGATCGTCGGCGTGATGGTCGAGAGCCATCTCGAGGCCGGGCGCCAGGACCTGAAGCCGGGCGTGCCGCTGAAGTACGGCGTCTCGATCACGGATGCGTGCCTGAGCTGGACGCAGACGGAGCCGGTGCTCGACGTGCTGGCCGACGCGGTGCAGCAACGCAGGGTGTATTCGCGCAACGCATGACGGCGGCGATGCCGACATGACCGACTCCCCGTCCGACGCGCCGGCCATACCAGGCGCCCCCGCTGCTGCCGACCCGACGGCATCGAC
Source organism: Burkholderia sp. HI2714 (assembly GCF_002223085.1). Lineage (NCBI taxonomy): Bacteria > Pseudomonadati > Pseudomonadota > Betaproteobacteria > Burkholderiales > Burkholderiaceae > Burkholderia > Burkholderia sp. HI2714. The sequence continues at coordinate 128,557 of NZ_NKFM01000035.1, forward strand.
GGCGCCGGTGCCGCCCGGCAAGCTGTTCACGATGGCGGGCGTCGGCTGGGCGGCGTTCCTCGGTTCGCCGCTCGCAGGCGGCATCCTGCTCGCGGCGAACGCACGGCGTCTCGGGAATCGCGCGCTCGCGCAGCGGCAGATTCTCGCAACGGCGCTCGTCACGCTCGTGTCGATCGTGCTGTACGCGGCGGTGAACGTGCCGGAAGCCACGGAGGTGCAGCACGCGCTCGTACATGCCGTCGTCATCGCAGGTCTCGTCGGGACGATCGTCTATGCACGACACGCGCAAGGCGCGGCCGTCGCCGCTCATCGGGCCGGCGGCGGCGCGCTGCAATCGAACTGGCGCGCGGCGGGAATCGGCCTGCTGACGCTGCTCGGCGTCTGGTTGTCGATTGCCGTGGTGGGCGTGGCGCTGGGTGTCGCTGGCGTGTTGAACTTCAACTACGACCTGCAGATCATGCGCAATTATCCGGCGCCTGCGGCGCTGCGTCTGCCTCCGGAATGGCGGGTCGTGAGCCAGCCGGAGGATCACGGCGACGTGAGCTACCGGATCCGGCGTTTCAGGTTCGGACTGATCTCGGCGGGGATCGACTTCGTCATCGGCGATAAGAGCGACGATGCCCTGACGAGCATATGCGACGGGTGGGAGGATCCGGTCAAGGAAGGAGGCAGCGAGATCGAATCGCCGCATGCAGGGCACAGTACGATAGCCGGCCGACCCGCACAGACGTGCGAGCACAAGGAGGCGATCAACGAAGTAGTCGTCCACCAGGCGGTCGTGGTGACATCCGGTGACACGAAGACCTGCGCGCTGATATACACCGCGGGCGAGGAAAACTACGCGCGTTATCTGCCGGAGTTCGACCGCGTGCGCGATTCGCTGCGGTGTCCGTAACGTCGCCGTCGCAAGAGGCGCCTGACAGCGGCTGCGTCATCACGTCCGATGCAGCGTTTCGCGAGTGGCGCTAACATGGGCCGGTGTGATGCGTCGTACGGAAGCCTTCCCGTTTCACGCGGCGCATGCACGGAGGCGGCTTGGCCGGCCGCCGACACCGACAACAATTCACCGGAGTACATAACAGCATGGCTTTCTACAAGACCCTCATCGCAGCAACCGTCCTCGCCTCGAGCGTCAGCGCGCACGCGCAGATCGCGGGTGCGCAGCCGATCAGCGTGACCGTCGAGCAATCGCAGGCGCTGCTCGAAGGCTGGAGCGTGAAGAAGAGCGTGCTCGGCAAGGCCGTCTACAACGACGAGAACCAGAAGGTCGGCACCGTGCGCGACCTGATCGTCGCGCCGGACGGCTCGGTATCGGCGGCGATCGTGTCGGCCGGCGGCTTCCTCGGCGTGGCGGCGCACGACGTCGCGGTGCCGATCGCATCGCTCGACGTGCGCAACGGCAACATCTACCTGCCGGGCGCGACGAAGGATGCGCTGAAGGCGACGCCCGCGTTCCAGTACGCGAAGGTGCCGTCGCCGCCGAAGCCGAAGAAGCTCGACGACAAGCACTGAGCCAGCACGGATTGGCAATGCCCGGCGCGCAACGCGCCGGGTATTCCATTTGCGCTCAGCCGTTCGACGGATCGTCCGGTGGCGCGAGCGCCACGACGTGGCTGATGCCTTCGTGCGCCATCTTCGTATAAGGGCTGAAGCGCTCCGTATTGCGGACGAGTTCTTCCGCCACCGTGCGCTCGACGCCCGGCAGCTGCACGCGAATGTTCGCGTTCAGCATGAACAGCCCATCCACCGGATCGCGGCAGAAGTCGACCGATGCGCTGACCGACGCGCCGGTGATCGACACGCCGGCCCGCGTGGCGAGCAGGCTCAGCGCACCGTGAAAGCACGCCGCATAGCTCGCGGCAAACAGCTGTTCCGGGTTCGGGCCGTCGCCCGGCCCACCCAGTGCGGACGGCAGGCGCAGCGCCACGTCGAGGCAGCCGTCTTCGGAACGCGCGACACCCGATGCGCGCCCATGCTCCGTCGCCCCACCCGTGACGGTCACCGTCGTCGAATAGAGCGTCTGCGGTTCCCGCCCGCGATACTTGTCGAGCAGCGAGAGCGGCGGCGGCCGTAGCGGCGTCATGGCGTGCGCGATCCTGCGGTGCGGCTCAGCGCGCGGGCTGGTTTTTTTGAAACCACGTATCGAAGGTCGTCGCAGCGAGGCGCGCGCCGGGCGCGGGGACGAGCGTGTCGTCCTGCAGCATCGCGCCGAAGTAATCGGCGCCCGCGTCCCTGACCACCGTGCGCGGGTCGTGGGTGATCTTCAGGAAATGTTCGACCAGGTCGGCGATCCGCATCCGATCGGGGCCGCCGATTTCGGTGATGCCGTTGCGCGGTGCGTCCAGCGCGACATCGGTGACGGCGGCTGCGACGTCGTCCGATGCGATCGGCTGGAAGAACGCGGTGGGCTGCCGCGTGGTGTCGCCATCGGCGCTCGCTTGTGCGATCGCGCCGACGAATTCGAAGAACTGCGTCGAGCGCACGATCGTGTAAGGCACGCCCGCTGCGCGGATCAGGTCTTCCTGAATGAACTTGCCACGGAAATATGCGCTTTGCTGCAGGCGGTCGGTACCGACCACCGACAGCGCGACGTGGTGGCGCACGCCCGCCGCGCGCTCCGCGGCGAACAGGTTGCGCCCCGACGTCTCGAAGAATGCCTTCACGGCCGCTTCGTCGAACGACGGCGAATTCGCGAGATCGACCACGACGTCCGCGCCCGCCAGCGCGTCGCCCAGCCCCGCGCCCGTGATCGTATCGACGCCGGTCGACGGCGCTGCCGCCACGGCGTCGTGGCCGCGCGCGATCAGGTTCCTGACGACTTTGCTGCCGATAAGGCCGGTACCACCAATCACGACGATCTTCACGATTGCTCTCCTTGAACGGGCGCGCGGGAGGCGCGCCGCCTGAATCGGTCGAGGCCGGCGCGCATCGCATTCGCGCGCGAGCACCGGCACCGTGCCGAATGGCGTGCCGCGATGCCCGCACGCCGTTCGATCAGCCCGCATCGTAGGCAGATGCCGCGCGATCCGGTAGAGCCACGCAGGTGCTCACGGTGTTGCTTTGAATGCATCAATCGACCGTCTCCAGCGGCGCCGTCGTCACCGTGGTCATCGTGGTCATCGTCGTCAGGCACTGCAGGTCGCGTGCACGCGTCTGTTCGATCATGTAGTCGATGAATACGCGGATGCGCGTCGGCAGGTGCCTGCGGCTCAGGTAACACAGATAGTGTCCGCCGTCGTCCGGCGCGTGCTGGCCGAGGCAGCTCACCAGTTGCCCGTCGGCGAGCAGGTCGCACACCTGGTACGCGGGGAGTTGCGCGATGCCGAGCCCGTCGAGCGCCGCGCGCACGACCAGATCCATGTCGTTGAAGGTGTGATGCGCGGCGAGCTGGCGCTGCTGCGCCAGCCCGTCGACCTTGAATTCCCATTCCGTCGCGCGGCCCGATGCGGTGCGCAGGTTGATGCAGCGATGCTGCGCCAGCTCGTCCACGTGACGCGGCAAGCCGTGCCGGTGCGCGTATGACGGCGACGCGCAGACGATCATCTGCATCGGAATCAGCTGGCGCGCGACGATCGCGCTATCTTCCATGCGGCCGTCGCGAAACGCGACGTCGATGCGGTCGGCGGAGAAATCGGCCGGCCGGTCGCTCAGCAGCAGTTCGAGCGTGATGTCCGGATACTGCGCGTGGAAATCGCCCAGCAGCGGCGCGATGATCTTGCGGCCGAAGCCGGGCGTCGAGCCGATCCGCAGGTGTCCGCTCGGCGGGCCGCTGCGCAGCTCGCGCATGTCCTCGATCGCCTGCGCGAGATGTTCGATGCCCGGCCGGCAGTTTTCATAGAAGCGTTCGCCTTCACGCGTCAGCGACATGCTGCGCGTCGTGCGCTGGAACAGGCGCGCGTCGAGCCGGTCCTCGAGCCGCTGCACGTGGCGGCTGACCGACGAGCGGCCGACGCCGAGGCGATCGGCCGCCCGGGCGAAGCTGCCTTCGGTGACGACGGCCAGGAAGGTGACCACGCCGGCATAGCAGGTCGAGAAGCTGCGTGCAAACGGATCGTCGGCGTCAGGGCGGCGGATGGAAGTATCTGACATGAAGGTGCTGGAATCGTGGTGTCCTTACGCGACTAGACGTTTCAGCACAGCTGCCTGTGACACCGTCCGCCATCTTTTTTAAAAAAGACGCGGCGGCGGGCGGGCAGGCTATTTTCCCGGCACGGGCACGCGCTTCGATGGCGCGCGATGCGCGCACGTCAACCGGCGATGCAGGTTGCCGCGATCCGGGCGAGCTTGTCGGGGTTGCGCTGCACGAGAATCCGGACGATGCGCGTGCCGTCGGTCTCGAACGACATCGCGGCGTCGAGCTGCCCGTCGATGAAGCGCAGCATGGCCCACTGGCCGTTGAGCACGACGGACCGCATCTCGACCCCGCTGCCGTGGCGCAGCCACGTCGCATAGAACAGTTGTGCGACACGCCGGCTGCCGACCATTGGCCTCGGGACACTCCGGACCTTGCCGCCGCCGTCGCCGATCAGGATCGCGTCTTCGGCGAGCAGCGCCTGGATTGACGGGAAGTCGCCCTGCGCGAGCGCGTGCGAGAACGTCTGCAGCAACCGGTGGTGCGTTTCGCGCGGCACCGCGTGGCGAGGCGAGCCGTCGTCGCGCAGCCGCGCCTTGGCGCGGCTGACGAGTTGCCGGCACGCGGCTTCGGTCTTGCCGATCGCGTCGGCGATCCGGTCGTAGTCGATCTCGAAGATTTCATGCAGCAGGAAGGCGGCACGCGCCTCCGGCGTCAGCCGTTCGAGCAGCAGCAGGAACGCGACCGACACGTCGTTCGCGCGCTCGATGATTTCCTCGGGCGTGGCCGGTGATGCGTCGAGTTCCGGCTCGGGCAGCCAGATCCCCGTGTATTGCTCGCGCCGGAGCTTCGCGGCGCGCAGGCGGTCGATCGACGTGCGTGTCGTGACGGCGACGAGCCACGCTTCGGCGTTCTCGATCCCGTCGCGTGCCGTGTCGTGCCAGCGCAGCCAGACGTCCTGCACGATGTCCTCGGCGTCCGCGATGGAGCCGAGCATCCGGTACGCGATCTTCTGCAGGCGCGGACGCAGTGCCTGGAACGTGTGTGCGTCGTCGGCCGTCACAGCCACACCCCGCTGAACCCGAACGCGACGGGCCCGCTCAGGAGCACGCTGCCGGCACCGTCCCAGCGCACCGTCACGTCGCCGCCGTCGCACTCGACCCGAACGGTCTCGTCGAGCAACCCGCGCCGGATGCCATTGACGACCGCCCCGCACGAACACGATCCCGAACCGAGCGGCACGCCGCCGCCGCGCTCCCAGATGCGCAGGCGAACATGCGTGCGATCGATGACCTGAACGAAGTGCACGTTGGTTTTCCGCGGAAACAGCGGATGCGTTTCGATGGCCGGGCCGAGCGCCGCGACATCGAGCGCGCGGAGATCGTCGACGAAGAACGTGCAATGGGGATTGCCCATGTTGCACGCGGCCGGCGCGCCGGGCAGCGGCAGCGCGAGCGTGTCGAGTGCCTCGGCGAGCGGCACGTCGCGCCAGCCGGTGAGCGGCCTGCCCATCTCGACGGTGATCAGGCCGTTCGTCTCCGTCGAGCACACGAGATAACCGCGGGGAGTCCGCAGCACGAGCGACGACAGGCCGGTTTCCCGCATCAGCTGCCACGCGACGCCGCGCGTCGCGCTGCCGCAGGTGTCGAGCGGCGTGCCGTCCGCGTTCCAGAACGCGACACGGGCCGCCGCGTCGTCGCAGTCGGACACGACCGCGAGCTGGTTGAAGCCGATGCCGAAACGCCGGTCGCCCATGCGCCGCACCAGATCGGGGGCGATGTGCTGCGCTTGATCCTGATCCTGACCGCGCAGGTCGACGATGGCGAAGTCATCGCCATTCGCGTTCATCTTCTGAAATCCGAGCGGCATGACAGTTCCGGAAGAGGGGCAGGCGAACACTGTACGTGGCTCGCCGTTCGCGATCAATCGGCGCACGATGTCGTGCCCGCACCGTGCATCTACGTAATTCTACGTAGCTTCGCATACGTAGTTATCCGCTTGTAAGCCGCCCCGGTCGCGCGGAATACTACGGCCCATCGCCCCGGTCTCCGCGAGACCGCGGCACGACGCATCGACGTCACGTGTGTGCGGCCCCCTCGCCGCATGCCATCTAAAACCACATTGGAGACCAGGAGACGCCATGAATCGGGCTTCCAGTACCCTGCTCTGGATCGCGGTCGCGCTGCTCGGCGCGTTCGCGTTCGGCACGATCGCACTCGCACACGGCGAGCGCGTCAGTGCCCTCTGGATCGTGATCGCCGCAGTCTGCGTGTATCTGATCGCGTATCGCTTCTACAGCCGTTTCATCGCCAGCAAGGTCATGCAGCTCGACGGGCTGCGGATGACGCCGGCCGTGAAGTACAACGACGGCCTCGACTACGTGCCGACCAACAAGTACGTGCTGTTCGGCCATCACTTCGCCGCGATCGCCGGCGCCGGCCCGCTCGTCGGCCCCGTGCTCGCCGCGCAGATGGGCTACACGCCCGGCATGCTGTGGATCCTGGCCGGCGTCGTGTTCGCCGGCGCGGTGCAGGACTTCATCGTGCTGTTCATCTCGACGCGCCGCGACGGCCGCTCGCTCGGCGATCTCGTCAAGATGGAGCTCGGCACGGTGCCCGGCGTGATCGCGCTGTTCGGCGCGTTCCTGATCATGGTGATCATCCTCGCGGTGCTCGCGCTGATCGTCGTGAAGGCGCTGACCAATTCGCCGTGGGGCACGTTCACCGTCGCCGCGACGATCCCGATCGCGCTGTTCATGGGCGTCTACACGCGCTACATCCGTCCGGGCCGCATCGGCGAAGTGTCGATCATCGGCTTCGTGCTGCTGATGGCATCGATCGCGTTCGGCCAGCACGTGCACGATTCGCCGACGCTCGCCGCGTGGTTCACGTTCACGGGCACGCAGCTCACGTGGATCCTGATCGGCTACGGCTTCGTCGCATCGGTGCTGCCGGTGTGGCTGCTGCTCGCGCCGCGCGACTACCTGTCGACGTTCCTGAAGATCGGCACGATCCTCGGCCTCGCGATCGGCATCCTGGTCGTCGCGCCGGAACTGAAGATGCCCGCGCTGACGAAGTTCGTCGACGGCACGGGCCCGGTGTGGTCGGGCAACCTGTTCCCGTTCCTGTTCATCACGATCGCGTGCGGTGCCGTGTCGGGCTTCCACGCGCTGATCTCGTCGGGCACGACGCCGAAGCTGATCGACAACGAAACCAACGCGCGCTTCATCGGTTACGGCGCGATGCTGATGGAATCGTTCGTGGCGATCATGGCGCTGGTCGCCGCGTGCGTGATCGAACCGGGTATCTACTTCGCGATGAACGCACCGGCCGCCGTGCTCGGCTCGACGCCGGAAGCAGTGGCCAACACGGTCACGCAATGGGGCTTCGTGCTGACGCCCGACATGCTCACGCAGACCGCGAAGGCCGTCGGCGAAACGACGATCATCGCGCGGGCGGGCGGCGCGCCGACGCTGGCCGTCGGCATGGCGCACATCCTGCACCAGGTGATCGGCGGCGAAGCGATGATGGCGTTCTGGTATCACTTCGCGATCCTGTTCGAGGCGCTGTTCATCCTGACGGCGGTCGACGCCGGCACGCGCGCGGGTCGCTTCATGCTGCAGGACCTGCTCGGCACGTTCCACCCGGCGCTCAAGCGCACCGAGTCGCTGCCCGCGAACCTGGTCGCCACCGCGCTGTGCGTGGCCGCGTGGGGCTACTTCCTGTATCAGGGCGTGGTCGATCCGCTCGGCGGCATCAACACGCTGTGGCCGCTGTTCGGCATCTCGAACCAGATGCTCGCCGCGATCGCGCTGGTGCTCGGCACCGTCGTGCTGTTCAAGATGAAGCGCGAGCGCTATGCCTGGGTGACGATCGTGCCGACCGCGTGGCTGCTGATCTGCACGCTGACCGCCGGCTGGCAGAAGATCTTCGACGCGAACCCGAAGGTCAGCTTCCTCGCGCACGCCGCGAAGCTGCAGGCCGCGGTGGACGAAGGCAAGGTGCTCGCGCCGGCGAAGTCGATCGCGCAGATGAAGCGGATCATCTTCAACGACTACATCGATGCGGCGCTGGCCGGGCTGTTCATCTTCGTCGTCGTGGCGATCGCGGTGTACGGCGTGATCGCCGTGCTGCGCGCGCGCCGCGAGTCGAAGCCGACGGTGCGCGAGACGCCGTACGAAGCGATGCCGGCCGCGCAGGCGCTCGGCAGCGGACGTTAAGGGGAGGCCGCGATGTTCAGCGATCTTGGCAGCGACCTGCGCAGCGCGGGGCGTTACCTCGGGCAGGCGTTGCGGCTGATGGTCGGCCTGCCCGACTACGACACCTACGTCGCGCACATGCGCGCGACCCATCCGGACCGCGAGCCGATGACGTATGAGGAATTCTTCCGCGAGCGTCAGAATGCGCGGTACGGGTCGGGTGCGGGGAAATGCTGTTGAACCGGGCTGTCCACGCAGTTCGGTCATCGAAAGGGAAGCGCCGCGATGCATGTCGCGGCGCTTTTTTCTTTGGCGGGCCGGCGGCGCGCCTCGCCGTTTGCCTGAGCGCAGCACGGCAAATCCGCCGGCCGGTATCATAGGGTTCCCTCTTTTCCCGATGAACCCGCAGGAGAACACGTCGTGCATGTCGGTGAGCGTTTCAACAGCATTTCCCATCTCGTCGGCGCGGTGCTGTCGGTGGTGGGTCTCGTGGCGCTCGTGACGATGGGCGCGCTCGAAGGCGACCCCTACAAAGTGGTGAGCTTCAGCGTGTATGGCGCGATGCTGATCCTGCTCTATGCGATTTCGACGCTGTACCACAGCGTGCGCAATCCGCGCCTGAAAGCGATCCTGCAGAAGTGCGATCACTCGGCAATCTACCTGCTGATTGCCGGCAGCTACACGCCGTTCACGCTGGTCACGCTGCGCGGCCCGTGGGGCTGGTCGCTGTTCGGCGTGAGCTGGGGGCTGGCCGTGTTCGGGATCGTGCAGGAGCTGACGCTCGGGCGGCGCACGCGCCTGCTGTCGATGATCCTGTACGTGGCGATGGGCTGGCTCGCGCTCGTCGCGGTGCGTCCGCTGATCCATGCGCTGCCGCCGGTCGGTACCGCATGGCTCGTGGCCGGCGGCCTGATCTACAGCGCGGGGATCTACTTCTTCATCAACGACGAGCGCATTCGCCACGGGCACGGCATCTGGCATCTGTTCGTGCTGGCGGGGAGCCTGTGCCAGTTCGTCAGTGTCGCGATGTATGTCGCGTGAGCGAAGGGCGGCGTTGAGGCGATGACGATGGGCTGTGCCGCGAGCATGCCTGCCGCCCCATGGGTTACCGGCGCGTGGCGGTCCGCAGTTGCGCAGCCGGTTCTTCGGGTGCCGGTGTCGATCGCGTCGTGATCCACCACGTTACCGCGGCGAGCGCCGACAGCGCGATCGCCATGACCAGCGCCACCCGCATCGCCGCTGGAAACGGCTGCAGCGTCGCGATGCATGCACCGAAAATCGCCACCCCAAGCGCCGATCCGCTCTGCCGCGCCGCGTTCAGCGCGGCCGCCGCCACGCCGGCGCGGCGCCGGTCGACCGTCCCGAGCGCCGGCGACGTCGCGGCCGGCGAGATGAATCCCGATGCGAAACCGATCGCGAGCATCGGCGCGACGGCGAGCCACGCAGGCGTAGCCGCACCGATGCCCGTCATGCCGAGCGCACCGGCCGCATAGAGCGCGAACGCCGCACACATCGAGCCGCGCGCGCCGAAGCGCGCAACCAGCCTGCCTGAACACAGCCCGCCGAGCGCGACCATCGCGGTCATCGGCAGGAACGCGAGCCCCGTGTCGAGCGGGCTGGCGCCCCGGACTTGCCGATAGAACAGGCTGAGCACGAACAGCAGGCCGTAGAACACGAACGCCGACGCCATCGACACGACCGTCGATCCGGCGAACAGCCGGTTGCGGAAGAACGCGAGCGGCAGCATCGGTTCGCGGCGCCGCGCTTCGATCGCGATGAACGCGCTCCACGCGACGACGCTCGTCACCGCGCCGCCGATGATCGGCGCCGAGCGCCAGCCGAGCGACGGACCTTCGATCAGCGTGCCGATCGGTGCCGCGATCGCAACGATGGCCGCGGCCTGGCCGCCCCAGTCGAAATGCCGCGATGCGTCGACGACGGCGGCGCGCACGACCGAGCGGCCGAGCCAGATGCCGGCCAGCCCGAGCGGCAGGTTCACGAAGAAGAGGCTGCGCCACCCGAACAGATGGATCAGCAGGCCGCCGATCAACGGGCCCGACGCCATCGCGATACCGCCGCAGCCCATCCACAGGCTGATCGCCGACGCGCGCGCGGCCGGTTCGGGGAAGGCGCGATTGAGCAGCGCGAGCGAGCAGGGCACCAGCATCGCGCTGCCGACGCCTTGCAACGCGCGGGCGACCGCGAGCGCCGGGAGGGTGGGCGCGACGCCGCACAGCGCCGACGCGGCGACGAATACCGCGAGCCCGGCGATATAGACGTCGCGATCGCCGAGCCGGTCGCCGAGCGTGCCGCCCGTCATCAGCAGGCTCGCGAACGCGAGCGTGTACGCGTTCACGATCCACTGCAGGCCGGCCACGCGGCTGCCGAATGTTTGGGCGATGTCGGTGAGCGCGACGTTGACGATCGACGCATCGAGCAACACGAGCGTGTAGCTCACGCAGGTCGCGGCGAGCACGCGATGCGCGGCGGCCCGGTCCGGTGCGGCGGCCGTCATGCGCGTTCGGGCGACGGTGTGGCGGCCCGCAGCGCATTGAACCCGACCCATCCCCAGTACACGCGATGATGCGCGATCAGCCCGTCACGCAGGTCCATCACCTCGACGAGATCGACCTGATCGCCGTCCGGCGTGGCGCGCGGGTATTCCCAGACGAGCTGGCGGCCGTTCGAGAAGAACAGACCGCTGCGGTACCAGCGCCCGAGCGTGTTGCCCGGATTGCGCAGGGCCGCCGCGAAGAACGCGCCGATCGCGGCCTTGCCGTGCAGCACGCCCGAGCCGTGTTCGGGCAGCGTGGCGACAACGAGCGGCGTTTCGAGCACCGCGTCGTCGGCATACAGCGCCATCAGCGCATCGACGTCGCGCGCGACGACGGCCGCGTGCCAGCCTTCATGAATGTGCCGGACATCGGCGTGGGCGTGTGACATGGCGGGTTCCGGAAGCATCGATAACGGAACCCACTGTATGGGCGCGCCGCCGCGGGACGTTTCACGTCGACCCGAAACGTGGATGTCGCCGCGGCGCGGGCGGCCGCGTGCCGGCCGTTATCCGGCCAGCGCGTCGAGATTCAGCCCGTACGACTTCCCGATCCACACCGCGCAATCGCGATGGTCGCGCAGTTCGTCGTTCGTATTCGGATGCAGGAAGATATCGAGCGTGCCGTGGTTCAGCACGAGCCACGGCACGATCTCGTCGAAGCGCGCGGCGTCGAACGCGATCTGGTACGACCAGGCCGGATGCGGGCCGACGAGGCGTTCGTGAAAGCGGCCGAGTTCGATGACCGCGCCGAACCGTTCGTCGACGACCTGGCGAAAAGCCCAGGCCGCGTCGCGGCTGGCCGCATCGAAATAGACGTGCGCGTGCCAACTGTGGATGGCGGTGGTGTCGAGGGCAGCCATGAAAGGACTCGATAGAAATGGGAATGCATGAGGTGCCGTGCGAAACGGCCGATGCATGATTATCGCGCGTCCTTGCCGTGCGCGTCGTGTCGCGATCCGGCAATCCGGACGCGATGACTTGTCCTGAATCACGAGAAACGTTCGATCCGACCAGTCCAGCGAGTGAGGTGTCCGCACGCGCAATATCACGCCGGAAGCCTTGTCGGCAGGTGCGCCGGTCGTGATCGCACCGGCAACACGTCATTTCGGAAATTGAAAAAGCGCTGTGTGCGCCGCGCCGGATCGTCTAAACAATTGCAATCAGGGCGTTGAATGAATTAAAGAAATTCCGATTTGGCGGGATTCACGCATGACGCGGTTTGCGCACCCGATTCCGAAGCCGAAAATATCAATTGCAGAATCGGCTATTCAAGCGGAATGCCGCGCGACATACGATGGTTTCAACGCATCGTCGAACCTGATCGATGCGGGGACAACCACCTGGAGGCCACTATGCGATCCCTCGTTCCCGTTGCGGTACTTTCGTGCGCACTCGCTGCGCTGCCCGCCGTCAGCTTTGCGCAATCGGTCGTTTCCGACGGCGCACCGACTGCCGCACTGTCGAGCTGGTCGGCGGCGCGTGCCGAGACCGACGCACAACTGATGCAAATGACGCGCGCCGGCTATCGCGCGACGTCGGCCGGCAACCAGAACTATCCGCTCGCGATGCAGCGCGCGCTCGAACGTGTCCACCATCCGCTGCCGGACCGGTCGCGCGAAGAGCGGGCTGCGATGGAGGCACGCGCCGCGCGCGACGTGCAGGGCGGTCATCCGGTCAAGGCGTTCTTCGTGAAGACCGCGTACTACCTGAAGGGCGAGAACACGTTCTGAAGCAGGAGACGAGCATGGCATGCGCTAACCGATTCTCCGACGCGTTGCGCGCGTCGATGATCCGCCGGCTGCCGGTCGGGTGCGCGACGCGGCGGCGCGACGACGTGTCCGGCGTGCGGCGCCGCGCGAACGGCAATCGCGACGCAGGCCGTGGCGCCGTCGCGTGCCGCACCGCGTGCCCGGCGTTCGACACGGACGACGTTGCGGCAAGCGAGGGCGGATCATGAAGGCCGTCCGGAAAGGCCGTCGCCACGTGCCGCTGACCCGCGAGTGGTTGCTACCCCTGCCGCCCGCACATGTGCGCGACATCTCGCTGAAATGCCACATGGCGCTCGTCGCGCTGCGCGGCGAGCACGGCAACGAAGCGTTGCTGATGCGGCTGCGTACGAGCGTCTACCTGGTGTTCCTCGCGCTCGACGACGCGGCCGCCCCGGATGCGAGCATCGACCTGTGCGTCGACGCGGAGCGCGTGCTCGATGCGAGCGTGGCGCGTGCCGAGCAAAGCGGCGCATGGACGCTGTACGACGACGAATGCGCGGTGCTCGAGCGCGTGCTTGCCGCGAACGATGCGTGCGTCGCGACGCTCACGCGGCACCGGCTCGCCGAGCTGTGGCGCCATGTGTGCTCGTTCGCCTCCGCGGAGCAGCCGGGGCTCGTCGCGCAGGCAGCGGCGAAGATGCGGGAGCCGGCCGCTCTGCATTGAGCGGCGGCATCCCGACCGATGCCCGGCCGGTGTTTCATACTCGTCCCATTCACAGGCGCTGACGCTCGCCGTCTAATGTCATCACGGAAGCCGAACGGGTTCGGTCGATGACGATCCATCCTCGCGTTTGCGACGATCGTGCATGTCGGCGCGAACGCATTCGTTTCGGTCAGGAGGAGCGATGGCGCTATACAGGGCAGGCGGCTACTTCACGTGCGGAAGCGGCCGCGCATTCAGCGAGAACCTGCCGCCGGGCAGCGAAGTGACGATCGCGGGCATCTATCGATGCACCGTGTGCGGCGACGAGATAGGCATTGCGAAGGGGCAGACACTGCCGTCCGAGGACACACATCGGCACGATCTCGATCCGCCGTCCGACCCGCTGCTCGACCCCGGCGCGACCGCATGGCAGTTGATCGCGGCGGCGGAATCCAGACACTAGGCGAGCGGTACACGCACAAGATAGGCATGCGTGTGCCGATCCGTCCTGGCCCATGACGACGTCCGGCAAAACAAAAAGCGCCACGGAGCGAATGAACTCCGTGGCGCCTTCTGACTGCCTGCGCGGAGGCGTCAGCCCCCGCGTAGCGAAACCCGCTTAAGCCGCCGCTGCCGGCTTCGCCGCCTTTTGCAGCTTGCCCTTGCCGGCGCGCTGGATTTCCTCGAGCTTGATCTCGACGTGACGCGAGAACACGTACTCGGCCGGGCGCTGCTTGTCGATCGGAATGTCCGGAGCGAACGGGCCGTCGGTCTTGATGCCCTTGCGGCTCACGGCGAACGCCTTCAGCGGATGGGCCATCGTGTCCATCACGGCGGTCGCTTCGAAGCCGCAGTGGACCATGCAGTCCGCGCACTTCTCGTAGTTGCCGACGCCGTAGTTGTCCCAGTTCGTGTCTTCCATCAGTTCCTTGAAGGTCTTCACGTAACCTTCGCCGACCAGGTAGCACGGCTTCTGCCAGCCGAACACCGTACGCGCCGGGTTGCCCCACGGCGTGCACTTGTACGTCTGGTTGCCGGCCAGGAAGTCGAGGAACAGCGACGACTGGCTGAACGACCAGCGCTTGCCGCCTTCGCCACGCTTCAGGATTTCGCGGAACAGGTTCTTCGTCTTGTCGCGGTTCAGGAAGTGCTGCTGATCCGGCGCGCGCTCGTATGCGTAGCCCGGCGACACGGTGATGCCGTCGACGCCGATCGGCTTCAGCGTATCGAAGAACTTCGCGACGCGCTCGGGGATCGCATCGTTGAACAGCGTGCAGTTGATGTTCACGCGGAAGCCGCGGCGCTTCGCTTCCTTGATGGCCGCGACCGCCTTGTCGTACACGCCTTCCTGCGACACCGAGTGGTCGTGCATCTGCGCGTCACCGTCGAGGTGGACCGACCAGACGAAGTACGGGCTCGGCTGGTAGTCGTCCATCTTCTTTTCCATCAGCAGCGCGTTCGTGCAGAGGTAGACGAACTTCTTGCGCTTCATGATGCCGCGGACGATTTCCGGCATTTCCTTGTGCAGCAGCGGCTCGCCGCCCGCGATCGACACGATCGGTGCGCCGCATTCGTCGACCGCTTCCAGGCATTCCTGGACGGACAGGCGCTGGTTCAGGATGGGGTCCGGGTAATCGATCTTGCCGCAGCCGTTGCACGCGAGGTTGCAGCGGAACAGCGGCTCGAGCATCAGCGCGAGCGGATAGCGTTTGTTGCCGGACAGATGTTGGCGCGTGATGTACGCGCCGACGCGGACTTGCTGGAGCAGCGGAATAGACAAGAGATGTCCTCCTTAAACTTCGCGGGCGACAGCTTGCGTGAGCTTCGCCGGCAGCTTGAATTCGACTTTTTCCTCACGGCCCGCCATCGTCGTGACGTCGACGGGACCCAGCGCGCGCAACGCGCCGATGACATCTTCGACCATCTCCTCGGGCGCGGACGCCCCGGCGGTCAGGCCCACGGTCTGCGCATTCGCGAACCATTCGGCCTTTACTTCCGAACCGTCGGCGACGAGGTAGCTCGGCACACCGCTTTCGGTGCCGATCTCGCGCAGGCGGTTCGAGTTCGAGCTGTTCGTCGCACCGACGACCAGCAGCACGTCAACCTGTTCGCTCAGCTCGCGCACGGCGGCCTGGCGATTTTGCGTCGCGTAGCAGATGTCGCGCGTGTCCGGGCCGACGAGGTCGGTGAACCGGCGCTGCAGCGCTTCGATGATGCCGCGCGTATCGTCGACCGACAGCGTGGTCTGCGTAATGTACGCGACCGGCGTGTCGACGGGCAGCGTCAGCGTATCGACTTCGGCTTCGCTCTGCACGAGGATCACCTCGGCCGGAATCTGGCCGATCGTACCCTCGACTTCCGGGTGGCCCGCATGGCCGATCAGGATCAGCCGGCGGCCCGCCGCGACATACTGGCGGCCTTGCACGTGCACTTTCGTGACGAGCGGGCAGGTGGCGTCGAGCACGTCGAGCCCGCGCGTTTCCGCGTCGCGCTCGACCGTCTGGGCGACACCGTGCGCGCTGAAGATCGCGACAGCGCCGTGGGGCACCTCGTCGAGTTCCTCAACGAATCGGGCCCCTTTATTACGCAGATTTTCGACGACATGCCGGTTATGCACGATCTCATGACGCACATAGACCGGCGCACCGTGCTGTTGCAGCGCGCGATCGACGATCTCGATCGCACGGACAACCCCCGCACAAAAGCCGCGGGGCTGGGCAAGGATGACTCGCATAAGTGAGCGAACTCCGACGACAGACGCCGGGGTTCGAGGCGCTTGGCACGCGCTTGCTCGCCCCGGCTTGATGTTATGAAGGCAGGAACGAACCGGCCGGCCAGGCCCCGGAACCCCGAATTAATCGCGCATTTTAACTCTATCGGGAAGTCCTTGCTCTGGTGCTGTTTCTGACGTGTTGCATTTGCGGGAGAACCGCGTCGGCGCTGGCGCGCGCGGAACCCAGTAAACTACGCGGTTTCGCGGGCAGCCGCTCCGGCTGCCCGGCGTCGCGCTCATTTCAAGGCCATTCGATGACCGTCGATTCTTACGCGTATTGCCCGGCCGCCCGCGCGGTTTCGGGCGTTGTGTTCCTGACCCCTATTAGTTTTGCCGATGCCGGCGCCCGACAGGAGGCGCGCCGATGATGCTGGTTCTTGCATTCCTGGTGTCCGGCCTGTCGCTGATGATCTGGATCGTGCTGCTCGTCGCGCGCGGCGGCTTCTGGCGTGCGGTGCCCGCGCGGCCGCTGCCGCCCGAGGCGCGCGGCGCCGCAGCCGAGGCCGGCTGGCCGGCCGTCGTCGCGGTCGTGCCGGCGCGCAACGAGGCCGACGTGATTGCCCGGGCGGCGACTTCGCTGCTCGAGCAGGATTACCCGGGCGACTTTCATCTGATCATTGTCGATGACCACAGCGACGACGGCACCGCCGACGCGGCCCGCGCGGCCGCGCTCGCGATCAACCGCGCCGACCGGCTGACCGTGCTGGCCGCGAAGCCGCTGCCGGCCGGCTGGTCGGGCAAGGTGTGGGCGCAGTCGCAGGGGATCGCCGCGGTGCAGACGCTCGGCCTGCCGGCCGACTACCTGCTGCTGACGGATGCCGACATCGGCCATCCGCCCGACGCCGTCGCGCAGCTCGTCACGCGCGCGCAGGCCGAGAACCGCGATCTCGTGTCGCTGATGGTGCGGCTGCGCTGCGATTCGTTCTGGGAAAAGGCGCTGATCCCGGCGTTCGTGTTCTTCTTCGCGAAGCTCTACCCGTTCTCGTGGATCAACAACCCGCGCAACCGGACGGCCGGCGCGGCGGGCGGCTGCATGCTCGTCAAGCGCACGGCGCTCGAGGAAGCGGGCGGCATCGAGTCGATCCGCGGCGCGCTGATCGACGACTGCAGCCTAGCGGCGCAGATCAAGCATCGTGGCGAAGGCCGCCATCCGATCCGGCTCGACCTGGCCGACCGCAGCGTGTCGCTGCGCCCGTACGACAGCTGGCGCGACATCTGGAACATGATCGCGCGCACCGCGTTCACGCAGCTGCACTATTCGCCGCTGCTGCTGGCCGGCACGCTGCTCGGGATGACGATCATCTATCTCGTGCCGCCCGCCGCGGCGCTCGCGTACGGCGCGCGCGCATGGCCGGCATGGCTCGCGTGGGCGTCGATGTGTGCCGCGTATGCGCCGATGCTGCGCTACTACCGGCGCTCGCCGCTGTGGGCGCCGGCGCTGCCGCTCGTCGCGCTGTTCTACGTCGGTGCGACGTTCGCGTCCGCGTGGCGTTACTGGCGCGGCAAGGGCGGCCAGTGGAAGGCGCGCGTGCAGGCGCCGGTGGATCGCTGAGTATTGCCAGGGAGGCGTGCCTCCCGGCAGCCGGAAAACAAACAGCCCGACCAGTGGAAACCGGTCGGGCTGTTTTGCTTCAGGCGGTGCCTTTTCGGCGGTGCGGCCTGTCGGCGCTCAGCGCTGCGTCAGCATCATGTACATCTGGACCACGACGTCCGGCGAGAACGTGAACGGCACCCAGCCGTAGCCCGTGTGGCGGGCCACCAGCAGGCGGTCGCCATTCGACTGTTTCTGCACGGCCATCATCGGGTTCTTCGTTGTCACGAAGCGCCAGCCGGCCGGGATGCCGGGCGGCGGCTCCGGCTGCATCGACGCGCGCGCATGCGCGAGTTCCTCGATCAGCTGGCCGAGTTGCTCCGGATGCAGCGTGATCGATTCGCCGTTGATGGTCAGCGTGAGTTCGTTCTGCGTCGGGCGCGCCACGTGCAGCGTCGATTTGTCGGACGGGGCCGGGGCGGTGGTGGCGTCGGCTTCGACTTCAACTTCAACCGGCGTTTCGGCTTGCGCCGTCGCGACGATGGCCGTTTCGGCATCGGCCGTTGCATCCACCGTTTCGGCTGCAGACGGCGCGGGCACGATCACGGCCGGTTCCGCCGCCGGCGTACCGGCCGGTGCGGGTTCGACGACTTCGGCTGCAACTGCCGTGGCGGCGACTGCGCTCGTCGCGGCTTCCTTGACGACGGCCTCGACCAGCGCCTCGGCGTCGGCGATGGCCTTCGCGTGGTGCTGCGCAGCCGCTTCGGCTTGTGCGATCGCTTCGGCATGACGCTGCGTGACGGCCTCCGCCTGCGCGGTGGCATCGGCGTGGCGCTGTGCGGCCGCCTCGGCCTGCGCGATCGCTTCGGTATGGCGTTGCGTGACGGCTTCGGCCTCGGCGGTCGCCTCGGCATGACGCTGCGCGGCGGCCTGCGTTTCCGCGATCGCCTGCGTGTGCTGCTGCGCGAGCGCTTCGGCTTCGGCGATGGCAGCCGCGAGACGCTGCGTGGCCGCTTCGGCTTCGGCAGTTGCTTCCGCGTGCCGCTTCGCGGCGGCCTCGGCTTCCACGGTCGCGGCTGCGTGACGCTGCGCGGCCGCCTCGGCTTCGGTGGCTGCCGCGTGATGGCGCTGGGCGGCGGCCTCGGCTTCGGCGATCGCTGCCGCGTGGCGCTGCGACGCGGCTTCGGCATCCGCGTGACGCTGCGCGAGCGCTTCGGTCAGCGCGGTGGCTTCCGCATGGCGCTGCGACGCGGCTTCGGCTTGCGCGGTGGCATCGGTATGACGCTGGGCGGCGGCTTCGGCCGCGGCGGCCGCGCTGGCGTGGCGCTGCTGCGCAGCCTCGGCATCGGCTGCTGCTGCCGTGTGGCGTTGTGCGGCGGCCTGCGCTTCGGCTTCCGCGGCGGCGTGACGCTCGGCCGCGGCCCGGGCTTCCGCTGCCGCGGCGCGCGCGAAGGCTTCCGCGCTGCGGGCCGCCTGCTGCGCGGCGTGGTGATCGTGGAGGAGCTGATCGACGCCCATGGTGAGCGAAGCGATCTGATCGTTCAGGTTCATGCGTGTCTTCTCTGCGTAAGACCCGCGATTTTAACCGCTGCGCCGGTGCCGGGCCGCGCGGGACGTGTAACAAAGTGCGCAAAGCGGCGTGAAGCACGCCGCTTTGTGTTACTTCAGGTAGCCCGCGGAGCCGAACCAGTCGAGCGCATCGCGCAGCCCTTCACGGTACGGGCGCGCCCGGTAGCCGAGTTCGCGCTCGGCCTTCGCGGACGTGAAATACATCTTGTTCTTCGACATCCGCAGCCCGTCCACGGTGACGAACGGCTCCTTCTTCGTGAACTTCGCGACCGCTTCCGCACCGACCGCGAGCGGGTAGAGCGGCCAGCGCGGCAGCGCGATCGTCGGCGCCTTGCGGCCCGTCATCTGCGCGATGTCGGCCAGCATCTGCTGCAGCGGCAGGTTCTCGCCGCCGAGGATGTAGCGCTCGCCGATCCGGCCGCGCTCGAGCGCGAGGAAGTGGCCGTGCGCGACGTCGTCCACATGCACGAGGTTCAGCCCCGTGTCGACGAACGCGGGAATCTTGCCGAGCGCGGCTTCGACGATGATGCGGCCGGTCGGCGTCGGCTTAACGTCGCGCGGGCCGATCGGCGTCGACGGATTGACGATCACGGCCGGCAGCCCTTCGTCGGCGATCATCCGCTCGACCGCGCGCTCCGCGAGCACCTTGCTGCGCTTGTAGACACCGATCGCCTGCTCGGCCGTGAGCGGCCGGTTTTCGTCGGACGGATCGCCGGCGCTCGTCACCTTCAGCGTCGCGACGCTGCTCGTGTAGACGATCCGCTCGACGCCTTCCGCGCGCGCCGCGCGCATCGTCGCGACCGCGCCTTCGAGGTTCGCGCGCTCGATCTCGTCGGGATCGGGCGCCCACAGCCGGTAGTCGGCCGCGACGTGCAGCAGGTAGCGCACGCCGCGCAGCGCGGTGCGCATCGACGCCTCGTCGCGCATGTCGCCGGTGACGATCTCGGCGTCGAGATCCGCCACGTTCGTGCGCGGGCTGGTCGGGCGCACGAGCACGCGCACCGCATAGCCTTTCTGCTGCGCAATGCGCGCGACGGCCGAGCCGACGAAGCCGGATGCGCCGGTGACGAGAACGAGATCGCGGGAGGTATCAGTCATGCGTTTCCTTCAGGGCCGCGCGCGGGCGGCGCGGCGGTTGAGCATCGGCGAGATTGTACGTGGTCGGCGCGTGCGACGACGCCAGGCCGTGACGGGCGTGAACCGGCTCCGGCCCGTGTGCGAAGCGGCCGACGCGACTACAATGCCGGGCTTGAATGCAACGGGAGGGCGACGCGATGAGCCGCAATGAACTGGACGAACGGATCGAGACCTACTACGTGCGGGTGCGCGGCGTCGTGCAGGGCGTCGGCTTCCGTCATGCGACGGTGCGCGAGGCGCATGCGCTGAAGCTGCGCGGCTGGGTCGCGAATCTCGAGGACGGCACCGTCGAGGCGATGATCCAGGGCCCCGGCGCGCAGATCGACCGGATGCTCGCGTGGCTGCGCCACGGGCCGCCGGCCGCGCGCGTGACCGAGGTGACGTTCGAGGAACGCAAGACCGAGAAACGCTTCGAGCGCTTCCAGCAGCAATAAGAGGCGCGGAACGATCATGACGGGGTATCCGGAGGCCGGGCGCGGCCTCGTGTTGTCGGTGATGGCGTCGACGCTGTTCGCGCTGATGTCCGCTTACGCGAAACTGCTGGCGCCGCTCACGGGGCTCGACATCTTCGCGTGGCGGGTGTTGTGGACCGCGCCGGGGGCGCTCGCGCTGATCGCGCTGCGCGGCCGTTGGCCCGCGCTCGTCGACCTCCTGCGGCGCAGCGTGAGCGACTGGCGCCTGCTGATTGCGCTACCCGTGAGCGCCGCGCTGCTCGGCGTGCAGTTGTGGCTGTTCCTGTGGGCGCCGCTGCACGGCCGCATGCTCGAAGTGTCGCTCGGCTATTTCCTGCTGCCGCTGACGATGGTGCTCGTCGGCCGCTTCTACTATCACGAACGGCTCGATCCGCTGCAATGGGCGGCGGTCGCGTGCGCCGCGCTCGGCGTTGCGCACGAAGTGTGGGCGACGCGCGCGTTCGCGTGGCCGACGCTCGTCGTCGCGCTCGGCTATCCGCCGTATTTCGTGCTGCGCCGGCGGATCAACGCCGATTCGCTCGCCGCGTTCGCGGTCGAGATCGTGCTGCTGTGCCCGATCGCGTTCGCGATGGTCGTGACGAGCACGACGCACGTGGCCGGCCATCCGGTGCTGTGGGCCGTGCTGCTGCCGGGCCTCGGCGTGCTCAGCACGCTCGCGCTCGCGAGCTACCTGAAGGCGAGCCGGATGCTGCCGATGGCGCTGTTCGGGATTCTCGGCTACGTCGAACCCGTGCTGCTCGTCGCGGTGTCGCTGCTGCTGCTCGGCGAGACGCTGAGCATCGCGAAGCTCGCGACGTACGGGCCGATCTGGGTCGCCGTCGCGCTCACCGCGTGGCACAGCGCGATGCTGATGCGGCGCCTGCCCGCGCGCGGATAAACGTCGATCGCGATGCGGCGGCTGCATGCGGCGTGCCGCGTCGCGCATCGCAAAACCACCACGCCGCGGCGGTCGAACGCATCGATGCTGACCGCGAACTGGCGTTGCGCTGACGCGAGTCTGGCGACGCTGCCTGCCTTGCCCGACAAGGCCCGCGCCTGTAATCGAACAGAAGATTCGGTTGCACTTTGTTACTTAGGGTCTCCCCGGATCGGCCATTAGACTGGCCTTACCGACTTCCCTTCGTATGCAGCCTTTCAATGAACGGTCATCTCCGTGCCTGGCCGGCCGGGTTGGCGCGATGCGGGCATACGCGTATCGCCGCTGATCGCGCTCGCCTTCCGCTCCCCGATCCATTCTCCGGTGCGTGCCGCACCGCCGTCGTGCAGGTGGGCTCATGTCGTTGAGCCCGCCGCCTTCCACCACGTTTCCACCGTCGCGCAGCGGCCGCCTGATCGAAGTCGATTTCTTCCGCGGCATCGTGCTGTTGATGATCGTCGTCGATCACATCGGCGCGAGCGTGCTGTCGCGCGTCACGCTGCACGCGTTCGCGCTGTGCGATGCGGCCGAGGTCTTCGTCTTTCTCGGCGGTTTCGCGACCGCGAGCGCCTATGGCGCGATCGCCGAGCGACACGGCGCGCGTGCCGCGCAAAGGCGGTTCGTGCGCCGCGCGATGCAGATCTACCGCGCATTTCTCGCGACCTCGACGCTGATGCTCGTCGTGTCGGCCGTGCTCGATCACTACGGGATCGATGCGCCGAACCTCGCGCTCGACGACGTCAGCGTGATGCTCGCGTCGCCGCTCACGGGCGCAGCCGAGCTGCTGACGTTCCAGCGCCAGCCCTATCTCGCGTCGGTGCTGCCGATGTACGTGCTGTTCGCGCTGGCGTCGCCGGTGCTCGTGCCGTTCGCGCGCCGGCATCCGTGGCTGCTGGTTGCGCTCAGCGTCGCATCGTGGCTGACGGCGGGCTGGCTCGGCCCCGAGCTGCTGGATGCCGACGGATTTCGCTGGAGTTTCAATCCGTTCGCGTGGCAACTGATGTTCGTCGCCGGCGTGCTCGCGCGCTGCCAGCCGTTCTACCGGCGCATCGCGCTCGGACGCTGGGGGGCCGCCGCGACCGGGCTCGCGTGCGCGGTCGTGCTCGGCTGCGCGAGCTACAAGCTGTTCTCGGGGCTGCCGCTGCCGGAAGGCGTGTTCAAGCGCGATCTCGCGTTGCCGCGCGTCGTGAGCTTCGTGGCCATCGCGTGGCTGATGGCCGATTGCGTGCGCTTCGGCTGGATCGCGCGGATCGCGCAGGGCGTGCGGCCCGTCGTGGCCGTGGGCCAGCGCGGGCTCATCTGCTTTGTCGCGGGCGCGGCGATCTCGCTCGTCATCGATTCGCTGCTGCATCCGGTCGTGCGCAGCGCGGATCTGCGGCATGTCGGCGTAGGCCTCGTGGCCGACGCGTGCGCGCTCGGGCTGATGATGGCCGTGGCCGGTTCGGGAACGTGGATCGCGCGGTGGCGCAGCGCGGCCGCATGAGCGGCGCGGGAGGCGGCGCGTGCGGCACGGACTGTGCCGCGCGGCGTCAGTGAGGTGAGCCGATACGGGAGCGGGGAACCGTGGTGGCGTCGTCGGATTCGGCGTCGTCGCGTTCGTCGGGCGCCGGATCGTCGCGTTCCGCGAGTACCGCGTCGGCTTCGGCCGCGGCGTGCGCGGCACGTATCGCGGTGCAGCGCTGAGCGTGCCGGATGTCCGACAGTATCCTCAAGAGCCGCGTTGTTCTGCTTTTCATCGTCTTCTCCCGCCAGTGCGCATCTCGCGAAGCGGATGCGCTTCGTGCATCCAGTGTAGGACGCGTTCGCATGCCTGGCGGGAGAATGTGGCGTGCACGCCGCACGCCGAGGGATATTACTTACTGCGCGGTGGCGACGCCCTGCGCCTGCAAGGCTTCTTCGCGGCGCTCTTCCGCACAACGCTGGTGCTGACGCGACAGGCGGTTCATCAGTGGCAGCAGCAGCAGCGCGAGCAGCATGCCGATCGCGGCGAGCCAGCCGAGCTTCTCGAACAGCGACAGGTACAGCGGCAGCGATTCGGTGGCCGGCAGTTCGTGCGACGGCATCTGCGCGAAGTTCGCGACGACGCTGCCCAGATACTGCGACACGCCCGTCGCGACGAAGTACGCGCCCATCATGAAGCCGCTCATGCGCGCCGGCACGTAGCGGGCGATCATCGCGAGGCCGAGGCCGCTCACCAGCAGTTCGCCGAGCGAGTAGAGGCCGTAGCCCCACACCATGAACCACGACGACACACGGCCGTCGACCGCGTAGCGGCCGCTGATCGTGAACACCAGGTAGCCCGCGGCCACCGCGCCGAAGCCGAGTGCGTACTTCGCGGCGACCGGCAGGTCACGGCCGCCCTTCGCGACGGCGTTGTAGACCCACACGAGCACCGGGCTCAGCAGCATGATCCAGATCGGGTTCAGCGCCTGGAACTGCGCGGCGCTCCACGTGAACAGCGTCGTGCCGAACAGCATGAAGCGCGGATCGACGTTGCGCAGCGCGAACAGCGTCAGCGACGTCGACATCTGCACGTAGAAGATGAAGAACAGGATCACCTGGCCGATCAGCACGAGCGCCGCGATCAGGCCCGCGCGCTCCGAGCGCTCCGACTTCGCGATCATGTACGCGAAGATCGCGAGGATCGCGAACGCTGCCGTCCACACGCTGGCGACGGCGAGCTGCTTGTGCTGCAGCACGTACAGCGTGATCAGCGCGAGCCCGACGCCGCCCAGCGCGACCGCGCCGAGGCGCTTCCAGCGGATCGGCTGGTCGTCCGGCAGCGAGCCGACGTGCGCGAGCGTCCGATGCATCAGCATGAAGTTGAGGATCGCGAGCAGCATGCCGCCGCAGCAGACCGCGAACGCGGTGTGCCAGCCCCAGTGATCCTTGATCCACGGCGTCGCGAGCATCGACACCGTCGAGCCGATGTTGACCGCCATGTAGTAGATCGTGAACGCGCTGTCGATGCGCGCGTCGTCGCCTTCATAGATGCGGCGCACGAGGTTGGCCGCGTTGGCCTTGAACAGGCCGTTGCCGACGACGATCACGCCGAGCGACGCGTACATGTACGTCAGGTGATCGTTCGGGACCGACAGCATCAGGTAGCCGGCGCACAGCACGGACGCGCCGATGATCATCGTGCGACGGGCGCCGAGCACCTTGTCGCCGATCCAGCCGCCGATCGACGGCGCCGCATAGACGAGTGCGGTGAACGCACCCCAGGTCAGGTTCGCATGGCTGTCGGTGAAACCGAGCCGGTCGACCATGAAGAGGACCAGGAGCGCGGCCATGCCGTAGTAGCCGAAGCGCTCCCACATTTCGATGAGGAAGACCGTCGTGAACGATCGGGTTTGTGAAACGGGTGGTTGCATCATCAATCTCGTTTGAAACGGACGGCACGGATCACGCGTCGTCTTTTTGGGGTCGAACTGGCGCCGGTGCACAATGGGGCCGGGTAGGCTTCATGCTGGCGGTGGAACAGTCGGGCGGTTAGCCCGAGCCGGGGTCTGACTCCGCCTGGTGTGGCGGGGAGGGGCCCCGACCGGCGCGCGCATGGTAGCGGCTACCGGTCCGGTGCGTCACGTACCTGCCACCTAGGGAAACTCCTAATGTGGCAGTAGCTTTCAGGAACATTCGTCTCATCATCTATTTGTAAGCTTTCGTGCCGGCTCTCCGAAGATTCCCGGAGAGCCGCTTGCAGCTTGCCTGTGAAGCCGGCGAGTCTGGCAAGATAGCGCGTCGTTTCGCTCGCTTCGTGTCCCGTTTAGTGCACCGGGCTTGACACCGAAGACGTGTGCGAACCCGAAGACTAAGCTATATCGTTCTAACTTAGTTATTTTCCATCAAACATTTTTTGACGATCACTTTTCGGCCTGCTATGGTTCCCCCCACTGAAAACTCGCGGGCTGCAGATGCTGCCGCGCTCGGCAGCAAGATTCGCGCGTTGCGCCAACGACTCAAGCGCACGCTCGACGACACCGCTACCGCCGCGGGGATTTCGAAGCCGTTTCTGTCTCAAGTCGAACGCGGGCTCGCGTCGCCGTCGCTGACATCGTTGGCCGGTATCGCGCACGCGCTCGGTGTGACGGTGCAGTACTTTGTGGATACGCCGAGCGAGGAACGCTCGGTTTGCCGAGGCGAGCAGCTGCGCTTCTTCGGGTTTGCCGATTCGGCGAACCTGTTCGCGAGGCTGACGAACGTATCCGAAGGGCGCCAGCTGGAGGCGATCCTCGTGAGGATGCCGCCGGGGCAGAAGCGGTCTGAGGTGACGACACATGCAGGAGAGGAGTTCCTGTATGTGATTGAAGGGGAAGTGTCGCTGACGCTGGAAGGCAAGACGTTCGTCCTGCAGGCCGGCGACAGCTCGCACTATCAGTCGACGGTCCCGCACAGCTGGGTCAACACCGCGAAGATCGAGTCGGTGGTGGTCTGGGTCGGGACACCGAGGCTGTTCTAACGCACAGGTATTCCTTCGTTTCGAAGACGGAATACCTGTCGAAAGAAACGTAAGGAATACTAAAATGCTACACGAGAATCACGGGCCTCCTCAATCGCTGCACCCGTCAGCGTCTCACGCGTAAGCCGCGGCATCCGCCGCGCGACGCTCACCGAACAAACCTTCTCAAGACTGCCACGATGAAATCCTTGCATGCCATGTCGGCCGTGCTGGCCGCGCTCGCCCTGACGACGCCTGTTGCCCACGCCGTTACCGTCCCGTCGAACGTCGCGCTCGCTCCCCAACAGGACCTGACGCGACAGGTGCCCGCCGAAATCGAGTCGCTCGACCCCGCGCACATCGAATCGTGGACCGGCAACACGATCGGCCTCGACCTGTTCGAAGGGCTGGCCCGCATCGATGCGGCCGGCCAGGTCGTGCCGGGCGTCGCGCTGTCGTGGGAGCGCAAGACGCCGACGACGTGGATCTTCAAGCTTCGCCATGACGCGAAGTGGAGCAACGGCCAGCCGGTGACGGCCGCCGATTTCGTCTATTCGTGGCAGCGCCTCGTCGATCCGAAGACGGGCTCGAAGTACACGATCCTCGTCGAGTTCGTGAAGAACTCGAAGGACATCATTGCAGGCAAGGCTGCGCCGTCGACGCTCGGCGTGCGCGCGATCGATCCGTACACGCTGGAAGTGACGACCGACGTGCCGGTCGCATTCTTCCCGGAACTGACGGCCATGGTGCCGCTCGCGCCGGTGAACAAGGACACGGTGACGAAGCTCGGCGACGCATGGACGCGCCCGGGCAACATCGTCAGCAACGGCGCATACCAGCTCGTCGACTGGCAGCCGAACAACCGCATCGTGATCTCGAAGGATGCGAAGTACTGGAACGCGCCGAAGGTCGTGATCAACAAGGTCACGTACCTGCCGATCGAGAGCGACGAGACGGCGATGCGCATGTACCAGGCCGGCCAGATCGACTACAGCTACTCGATCCCGTCGGGGATCTTCCAGCAGGTCAGCAAGCAGTTCGGCGGCGAACTGCGCCAGGGCCTGCAGCTCGCGACCTATTACTACTACCTGAACAACAGCGATCCGGCGCTGAAGGACAAGCGCGTGCGCCAGGCGCTGTCGATGGTGCTCGATCGCGACGTGCTGACGCAACGGCTCACGCAGGCCGGCGAGAAGCCGATGTACGGCCTGATGCCGAGCGGCACGAAGGGCGTGCAGCCGTTCACGCCGGATTGGGCGTCGTGGCCGATGGCCAAGCGCGTCGAGACCGCGAAGAACCTGCTGAAGCAGGCCGGCTACTCGGATGCGAAGCCGCTGTCGTTCACGCTGACGTACAACACCAACGACCTGCACAAGAAGGTCGCGCTGTTCGCCGCGTCGGAATGGCGCACCAAGCTCGGCGTCAATACGAAGCTCGAGAACGTCGAGTTCAAGGTGCTGATGAAGGAGCGTCATGACGGCAAGGTGCAGATCGCCCGTGACGGCTGGTTCGCCGACTACAACGACGCGATGACGTTCTTCGACCTGCTGCGTTGCGGCAGCGCGCAGAACACCGTCGGCTACTGCAACAAGCAGGCCGACGCGCTCGTCGACGAAGGCAACCAGAAGCTCGACGACAAGGCACGCGCCGCGCTGCTCACGCAGGCGCACGACATGGCGCTGAGCGACACGCCGATGGTGCCGCTGTTCCAGTACTCGGCAGACCGTCTCGTGAAGCCCTATGTGGGCGGCTACTCGCTGAAGAACGTGATCGACATGCGTGCTTCGCAGGACATGTACCTGATCAAGCACTGAGCGGAGCGATCATGCTGGCCTACGCATTGAGGCGCACGTTGTGGGCGGTGCCGACGATCCTCGCGGTCGTCACCGTCTGCTACCTGCTGCTGCACTTCACGCCCGGCGGTCCGTTCGATACGGAAAAGCAGTTGTCCGCCGCGACGCTCGCGAACCTGAACGCGAAGTACCACCTCGATCAGCCGCTGTGGAAGCAGTACCTGATATACCTCGATTCGCTGCTGCATGGCGATCTCGGTCCGTCGTTCCGCTACGTCGACTGGTCGGTGAATGACCTCGTGAAGAAGGCGCTGCCCGTGAGCCTCGGCGTGGGCGGCGTGTCGATCCCGATCTCGATCGTGTTCGGCGTGTTGCTCGGCACCGTCGCGGCCGTGCGCCGCGACAGCTTCATCGATCGCGTCGTGATGCTGATCGGCAACGTCGGCAATGTCGTGCCGCCGTTCGTGCTCGGTCCCGTGCTCGTGTGGATCTTCGCGATCCTGCTGAAGACGTCGTCCGGCAACGGCTGGCTGCCCGCGGGCGGCTGGGGCGACGGCGGCTGGCAGTACCGGCTGCTGCCGATCGTGCTGCTGACCTTCATCAACATGTCGCTGCTCGCGCGCGTGATGCGCGGCTCGATGATCGAGACGCTGTCGAGCAACTACATCCGCACCGCGCGCGCGAAGGGCCTGCCGGGCTCGACGATCGTGCTGCGCCATGCGCTGAAGCCCGCGCTAATGCCGGTCGTGTCGCTGTTCGGCACGGTCTGCATCTCGTCGATCACGGCGGCCGTCGTCACCGAATCGGTGTTCGCGCTGCCGGGCCTCGGGCAGCTCGTCGTGAACGGTGCCATCAACCGCGACTACACGCTGGTGCTCGGCCTCGTCGTGCTGACGACCGTCTGCGCGGTGCTGTTCAACCTGCTGGTCGACCTCGCTTACGCGTGGCTCGATCCGCGCATCCGTTATTGAGCGAGGCACAGCGATGACTCCGACTACTCCCGTCGTCGGCCTGCCCGTGCAGACCGACTCGCCGCCGCGTTCGCGCTCGCCGCTCGCGCTTGCGATGGCGCGCTTCCTTCACAACCGTGCGGCCGTGTTCAGCCTCGTGCTGCTCGCGCTCATCACGCTCGCCTGTTTCGTCGGCCCGTGGCTGCTCGCGGCCGATCCCGCCGCGAGCGACTGGGGCTCCATCAGCCTGCCCCCGACCTGGGCGAACCAGCACTGGTTCGGCACCGACGAGCTCGGCCGCGACCTGCTGGTGCGGACGCTGATCGGCGGCCGCGTGTCGATCGAGGTCGGCCTGCTCGGCACGCTCGTGTCGGGCCTGTTCGGCGTCGCATGGGGCGCGATCGCGGGCTTCGCGGGCGGTCGCGTCGATTCCGTGATGATGCGCATCGTCGACATGATGTACGCGATCCCGTACCTGCTGATCGCGATCCTGATGATGACCCTGTTCGGCCGCTCGTTCATGCTGGTCGTGCTGACCATCAGCGCGTTCTCGTGGATCGACATGGCGCGTGTCGTGCGCGGCCAGACGCTGTCGCTGCGCAGCCGCGAGTTCGTCGATGCGGCACGGGCGATCGGCGTATCGCCGGCGTCGATCGTGCGGCGCCACATCGTGCCGAACCTGCTCGGCGTGGTCGTCGTGTACGCGACGGTCTCGGTGCCGGGCATCGTGCTGACCGAATCGGTGCTGTCGTTCCTCGGCCTCGGCGTGCAGGAACCGATGACGAGCTGGGGCGTGCTGATCCAGGACGGCGCGCAGAAACTGGAATCGATGCCGTGGCTGCTGCTGGCCCCGGCCGTCATGCTGTGCGTGACGCTTTACTGCGTGAACTTCGTCGGCGATGGCCTGCGTGACGCGCTCGACCCGAAGGATCGCTAAAGATGTCGGCACTGCTTGAAGTAGACAACCTCGGCGTGCGCTTCACGCGCAAGGACGCGCCGCCAGTGGACGCCGTGAGCGGCGTGTCGTTCTCGCTCGAAGCCGGCAAGACGCTCGGCATCGTCGGCGAATCGGGCTCGGGCAAGAGCCAGACCGTGATGGCGATGCTCGGCCTGCTGGCCGGCAACGGCTCGACCACCGGCGCCGCGCGCTATCGCGGCGACAACCTCCTGGAGATGGATGCGCGCGCGCTGAACAAGGTGCGCGGCGACCGGATCGCGATGATCTTCCAGGATCCGATGACGTCGCTCAATCCGTTCCTGACGATCGAGCGGCAGATGACCGAGACGCTGCAGCTGCATCGCAAGCTGTCGCGCAAGGAAGCCACGAAGCGCGCGATCGAGGCGCTCGAATCGGTGCGCATCCCCGATGCCGCACGCCGCATCCGCATGTATCCGCACGAGTTTTCGGGCGGCATGCGCCAGCGCGTGATGATCGCGATGGCGCTGCTGTCCGAGCCGGAAATCCTGATCGCCGACGAGCCGACCACCGCGCTCGACGTGACCGTGCAGGCGCAGATCATCGACCTGCTGCGCGAGCTGAACCGCGAGCGCGGCACCGCGATCGTGCTGATCACGCACGACATGGGCGTGGTCGCGGGCCTCGCGGACGACGTGATGGTCATGTACGCGGGCCGCACCGTCGAATACGCGCCGGCCGAATCGATCTTCGCGGCGCCGTCGCATCCGTACACGATCGGCCTGCTCAACGCGCTGCCGCGCCTGACCGACGCGGACGATGCGCCGCTCGTCGCGATTCCCGGCAATCCGCCGATGCCCGGCACCGCGCCGGCCGGCTGCGCGTTCGCGAAGCGCTGCACGTATGCGGAAGAACGCTGTGGCGCGGCGCGTCCCGCGCTCGAAACCTATGGCGCCGTGGGCGCGGTGCGCGCATGCCACCGTCCCGTGGCCGATCTGACGGGAGGTCTGCGATGAGCGTCGATGAACGCCGCCAAGCCGGCGCGACGGACGACACGCTGCTGTCCGTCGAAGGTCTGAAAGTGCATTTCCGCGTGCCGCTCGGCGGCTATCCGTGGTCGCCGAAGGGGACGCTGCGCGCCGTCGACGGCGTGTCGTTCGACGTGAAGCGCGGCGAGACGGTCGGGCTCGTCGGCGAATCGGGCTGCGGGAAGTCGACGCTCGCGCGTGCGCTGATCGGCCTCGTGCCGATGACGGCCGGCACGGTGAAATGGCGCGGCGAAGCCGTGGCGCCCGAACACCTGCGCGGCACCACGATGCGGCGCGAAGTGCAGATGATCTTCCAGGATCCGCTCGCGTCGCTCGATCCGCGCATGACGATCGAACAGGTCGTCGCGGAGCCGCTCGTCACGCACCAGGCCGGCCTCGGCCGCACCGAGGTGCGCCGCCGCGTCGTCACGATGCTCGAACGCGTCGGCCTGAACGCACATCACCTGCTGCGTTATCCGCACGAATTTTCCGGCGGGCAGTGCCAGCGCGTTGGCATCGCGCGCGCACTGATCGGCGAGCCGAAGCTCGTGATCTGCGACGAACCCGTATCGGCGCTCGACGTGTCGATCCAGGCGCAGATCGTGAACCTGCTGCGCGATCTTCAACGCGAACTGTCGTTGTCCTATCTGTTCGTTGCGCACGATCTGGCGGTGGTGAAGGCCATCAGCCAGCGTGTGCTCGTGATGTATCTCGGCCGCGTGATGGAGTTCGGCACGCGGCATGACGTGTACGGCGTGCCGCAGCACCCGTACACGAAGGCGCTGCTCGACGCGGCGCCGACGCCGGAGCCGGCGCGCGAGCGTGCTCGCCGTCCGATGCTGCTGGCGGGCGAGATGCCCTCGCCGCTCAACCCGCCGTCCGGCTGCGCGTTCCGCACGCGCTGCCCGGTCGCGATCGAAGCGTGCGCGCAGGACGTGCCGCTGCCGGAAGTTCGGCAGGGGTCGGCCGCGCGTGTCGCGTGCATCCGCGCGGGTGTGGCGTGAGCTGAAGTGACGCAGCAAACATAACCAAGGCAGGTCAACAGGGGTAGGTGCGGCGCGAACGATCTTCGCGCCGCGGGTACAGGCGCGTCCTTGATCGGGCGCGCCGGGGGGCCGGGAGCGGATCGCAACCGGCGTGGACGATATCAACACAAGACGAGAATTACGATGAAAAAACAGAAGACGATCGGGACGGCATCGAAAATGCTGCTGGCCTGGGGGCTGCCGGCGCTCGCCGGTGTCTCGCTGACGGGCGTCGCGCACGCCGACGACGCGGCCCCCGCACCGCTGACGGTCGCGCAGGCCGCACCGGGCACGACCGTTGCGCAGGCAACGACCCCGAACGCCGTCATCAACGCCGAAGCGAACCAGGCCGTCACGCCGCCCGACGAGCCGTCGGCGCAGTCGCAGTCGAAGGGCTTCATCGCCGACAGCCATCTCAACTTCCTGTTCCGCAACTATGCGGACGTGCTCGACGCCAAGGGCGGGCCGCATCGCCACGCGTGGGTCCAGGGCGCGATGGCGAACTTCGAGTCGGGCTATACGACGGGCCTGATCGGCATCGGTTTCGACGCATCGCTGTATGCGGCGCTGAAGCTCGACGGCGGCCAGGGCGCCGGCAGCATGGTGCACATCGCGAAGGGCGGCGGTGGCGGCAACCAGCTCGCCTGGGCCTATCCCGGCATCTACGACGTGAAGGCGCGCATCTCGAACACGGTGGTCAAGTACGGTCTGCAGGCCGTCGACAACCCGTTCATGGAACAGCACGACAACCGTGCGCTGCCGCCGACGTTCCTCGGTGCGACCCTCGTCAGCAATGAATTCAAGAACGTGATGCTCGAGGCCGGCAGCTTCACGAAGACCGACGCGCGTGGTCATACGACGCTCACCAACCTGACGACGCAATACGGCGGCACGCGCATCAACCGCCTGTCGTACGTCGGCGGCACGTGGGACTACTCGCCGAACGGCGAAGTCGCGCTGTACGCGAACCAGGCCGACGACGTGTGGCACCAGTACTACGCGTCGGTGAAGCACAGCATCGGCAGCCCGCAGACGATCAAGTGGACGGGCTTCGGCAACGTCTACTCGACGCACGACACGGGCGATGCGCTGCAAGGCAAGATCAACAACAACGCATACAGCCTGTCGCTGGCCGCGCAGCACGGCCCGCACGAGCTGCTGCTCGGCTTCCAGCAGGTGCTCGGCGACCAGTTCTTCGATTACCTGAACGAAACGAACGGCATCTTCCTGACCAACTCGATGGACGTCGACTACAACGCGCCGCACGAAAAGTCGCTGCAGCTGCGTTACACGTTCTACGGCAAGGAAGCGGGCCTGCCGGGCTTCAAGGCGATGGTCTGGGGCGTGACGGGCTGGGGTGCGGACGGCAGCGCGGGTGCGGCGAACGACCCGAGCAAGTCGAGCATCTACTGGGCTAACGGCGCACCGGTGCAGGGCCGTCACCACGAGTTCGGCTTCATCCCGTCGTACACGTTCCAGAGCGGCAAGCTGAAGGACACGAAGGTCACGTTCATCGCGATGTGGCACGCCGGTTCGGCACACTACTCGGACGCGACGAACACCGAGTACCGTCTGGTCGTGAACCTGCCGCTGCACGCGTTCTGATCGCAGGGGGCGCAGGCGCCCCCGCCTCGCAGGGCCGGCCTTCGATCGAAACGATCAGGCCGGCTTGTGCAGCCCCGCGACCGGATCGTTCGCAGCGGGCATGTCTTCCACGAGCGACGTGAGCTGGCGGCCCGTATCGCGCCATGCATCGAGGCCGCCGCGCAGCGCGAGCGCATCGGTGAAGCCGGCGTCGAGCAGGCGCTTCGCCATCAACGCGGCCGTGAACTCGTTCGGGCACGAGCAGTACACGACGAACTTCTGCGAGAACGGATAACGCGCGACGATGTCGCCGATCTGGCGTTCGTCGGCGAACTGCGCGCCGGGAATCGTGAACGGATCGAGCTTGCGGTGCTCGGGCGAGCGCACGTCGAGGACCACCGGCGCGGTGGTATCGCGCAGCATCGCGTCGAGCTCGTCGACGCCGACCCGCGCGCTCGCGAGCTGGCGGATCAGCGCGCGGCGGCGCATCCAGCGGATCGCCGCGTACACCGCCAGCACCGCGACGGCCGCCAGCAGCGCCACGCGGCCGAGCTGGCCCGCACCGGCGAACAGCCAGTCGATCTGGCGAGCGAACATCAGCCCGACCATCAGCCCGACGATCGTCCACAGCGCGGCGCCGAGCGCGTCGTAGCCGAGGAACGTGCGATAGCGCGTGCCGAACGCGCCGGCCATCGGCACCGACACGAGCGACAGCCCCGGAATGAAGCGCGCGACGGCGAGCACGCGCACGCCGTAGCGGCCGAAGAAGCGTTCGGTTTTCTTCACGCAGCTGTCACGCGACAGCGACAGGCGGCAGATCGTCTTCAGCGTCGTGCCGCCGAAGCGCCGGCCGGCGAGGTACCACACGGTGTCGCCGATCAGTGCGCCGAGCACCGACAGCGCGACCACCGTCACCAGTTGCGAGCCGATCATCGCCGGATGCATCGCGGACATCGCGCCGAACAGCACGAGCGTCGGCATCGCGGGCACCGGCAGCCCGATGGCCGCCGCGAGCACGTTGGCGAAGACGAGAAGCGGCCCGTATTGGGCGACGAGGTCGCGGAGGAGCATGACGGCTGGCCGAAAAGGAAACGCGCGCGGAAAGCACGCAGATGGGCCGATTATCGGCCTTTTTCAAGTCAGCGGCGGGAATAACGCAAAGTGCCTGACGGCGGCGGGGCGCGGTGAGCCGGCGCGTTGCGCGCGGCTCACCGTTCGAAATCAGGAGGAGGTGCGGGCGAGCGACGCGGCGCCGTGGTTTTCGCCGGGGAGCTCGGCCCCGTGCGAGCGGATCGCCGCGATCAGTTCGGCCGGCGTGATCTCGTAGCGGACTTCGCGGTGGATGCCGGGCTTGCGTTCGTCGACTTCGATCAGCAGCACGCTCTTGCCGTCGCTCGTTGCTTCGAGTCGGAGCGAGCGCAGTTCTCGGCCGTCGGCCGCGTCGTGTTCGGTGAGCAGGGTCATTGCCCCGGATGAGCCGGTAGTGCGCATCGAACCTATCCTCGTATCGTGGATGCCATAGTGGCAAAGTGTCTTTGTTGAATACAGCTTGGCGCAGTTTAACGCGAACGGGCCGCAATTCGGAGCAATTTCGTTGGGGTGAATTGAGGGCTGAACCATTGATCCTTCTGATGTTTGAGCCACGCGGGGCGGGCGTTTGCGCCGGATCGGGCGCAGCCGCGGCCGGCGCCTGACCGCCGTTCGCGGCCGGGCCGCCCCGGGCGGCGACACGCGGCGCAGCGCGGGTCGCCGCGGCGGCATCAGAAGCGGTCGGCGAGCCCCATCGCCGGGTCGCTGACCGAGTGGCGGCCGGTTTCGACGCGGCCGGCGACGCGGCGCGAGAAACTCGCGTCGCTGTCCGCGGTGACGATGAAGTCGTACCAGTGGCCGGTCGAGTCGAGGTTCCAGTGCAGCTCGGCCTGGTCGCCGGCGCGCACCGTGACCGTCCACGTGGTACCGGTACCGTGGCCGTGACCCTGGCTGTTGCGGTCCTCGTTGCCCTGGCCATGACCGCGATCGTCGTGCGCGCCGCGGCCGGACAGCGGCCCGTAGACCTGGTTCGACTTCACGGTGAAGCGCACCGTGCCGCCGCCGTCGTTGCGCAGCTTCAGGTGGAGGTTGCCGCTCGCGCCCGCATAGCCGACCCGAACCTCCGGCTGCGGCGCGCGGGCACCGGCCAGGCGGCTGAGGTCACCGGTGAAGCGGCGGTGATAGCCGTTCGGGCCCAGTACCCACAGGTCATATTTACCGCCGTTGTCGGCGCGCGCGGCCCAGTCGCCGTGCAGCGTCTTGCCCGGTTCGACGACGTAGCGCCGCGGCAGGCGGTCGAGGTGCAGCTTGTCATAGACGTGAAACACGGCGGCGGCGCGGCCCGTGTTCGCGAACTTCAGCGTGACCATGCCGTTGCCGGCGTCGGCACGCGCGCTGGCATGCAGTTCGTAAGGCAGCGCGCGCGACGGGCGCACGCCGGTCGCCTGCGCGGGCAGCGACGGCGCGGCCGGCGGCACGATCTTCGGCGCGGCCTGCTGCGCGGCGCTCAGCGCGTCGACCTGGCTTTTCGTCGTATGGCCCGCGAGCGTCGGCAGCGGTTCGTTGTTCGGCGAGCGGAAGTTGAACGCGCTCGTCAGGTCGCCGCACACCGCGCGGCGGTACGCGCTGATCTGCGGCTCCGCGACGCCGAAGCGCTTTTCGAGGAAGAGCAGCGTCGACGTATGGTCGAACACCTGCGAGTTGACCCAGCCGCCGCGGCTCCACGGCGACACGACCCACATCGGCACGCGCGGGCCCGGGCCGTACGGACGGCCGTCGATCGCCGGCTGGCTTGACGTGGCCGGCGTGAAGTCGTGGTACTCGGCGGCGACGTCGGCGTCCCGCAGCGTATGGCCGCCCGCGAGCGTGCCGTCGGCGTTGCGCGACGGCACGGCCGGCGACGGCATGTGATCGAAGAAGCCGTCGTTCTCGTCGTAGTTCACCAGCAGCACGGTCTTGCTCCACACCTCCGGGTTCGCCGTCAGCGCATCGAGCACGGCCTGCACGTACCAGCCGCCCTGCGCAGGGCTCGACGGCCCCGGATGTTCGCTGTACACGGACGGCGGGATGATCCATGACACCTCGGGCAGCGTGCCGTTGCGGATGTCGTCGCGGAACGATTCGAGGAAGCCGTACGGCATTGTGTTGCCGAACCCCTTCGCGAGCGGGCTCAGCGGATCGTCGATCGCCGGATCGTAGAACGCGCCGGCCGCCGTCACGGGCTGCGTGATGTCCGTCGACGCGACGTACGCGGGCCGGCGCGCGGGCGGCATCTGCTCGATCGCCGCGCGCCAGTGGCGGAAGCTCATCATCTCGTTGCAGCCGAAGTTGTCGATCAGGCTCTGGTAGACCTTCCAGTTCACGCCGGCCTGCTGCAGCCGGTCGGCGTAGGTGGTCCAGGTCCAGCCCTGGCTCGACGGGCCGATGTCGTTGCCGCCGTTGAACTGGTTGTTCAGCGCGGCGATCTTCACGCGGCTGCCGTCGGCCTGGCTGATGCCGTTCGGACCGTTGGTGCCGCTCCAGTAGAACAGGCGGTTCGCGATCGTGCCCGTGTGCATCCCGCAGTGGTAGTGGTCGCACAGCGTGAACGCATCGGCGAGCGCGCGCTGGAACGGTACTTCCGCCGCGTCGAAGTAACCCATCGACAGCGGCGTCTTCGCGTCGGGCCAGCGGTTCATCCGGCCGTGGTCCCACGCGGCCTGCGCATCGGCCCACGTGTGCGGCGTGCCGCCCGCGCGCTGCGCGTTGCCCTGGCTCGCGTCGAGGTGATACGGCGTGACGGTGGTGGCGGGCGTCGGCTTCGTGTATGTCTGGTAGAACACGTTGCGGCCGTTCGGCGACGGTACCGCAAAGCGGTCGCCGTAACCGCGCACGCCCTTGAACGTGCCGAAGTAGCTGTCGAATGCGCGGTTCTCCATCATCAGCAACACGACGTGCTTCACGTCCTTGATGGTCCCAGTTTCGTGAAACGCGGGAATCGCGAGCGCGCGGCGGATGCTCGGCGGAAACGCGGACAGCGCGGCGGCGGCGAGGCCGGAAGTGGCGGTTTGCTGGAGGAATTTGCGGCGTGACGTCATGGCGTTCGGGTCCTGTGATGATGGGAGCGTTCGTGACTTCGTCTGGAGGCGCCCGTGCATCGCCCCCCCTGGGACGATTCGCGCGGCGTGTGCGTTCGAGTGCATCGGCCGCGCGTGGCGGAGGTGCGCGCATCGCGCGCGATGCGTGGTGTCGCGCGGATGCCTTGGCCGTCGCCGCGATCCTGTGCAACGCGCGCTCGTGATGCGCGGGCCAGGACGTCGGCACACGCCGGCCCGGCGCATGCCGGGTTGGGCGGCGCCCAGTCTAGGGAGGCGGCGTGACGTCGACGTGATGAAGACATGACATCGCATGTCGCGCGCGTGACGTTGCGTGCGCAACGATCGATCGGAAAGCGATGCGCGACGGAACGGGTCAGGAATTACCGATCGCGGTGTGAGGAATCGGTCAGATTTTTCCGGTTCGCGATGGAGGGATGTGCTCGCGCATCGTTGCGAGGGCAACGGCATCGCATGACGCCCATGTTTCAAATGCGTGAAATCGGATAAGCTCGACACGTTGCTGCGCATGTGCGCAGCCCGCGCGACAGGCGCGACTTTTCGGAACCGGCCCACCCATGACCGACATCACGATCCGGCACAGCGAGACGCACGACGTCGACGCGATCCGGCAAATCGCCGCGCATCCCGCGGTATACGCGAATACGTTGCAGCAGCCGTTTCCGTCGCTCGAGAAATGGCAGAAGCGGCTCGACGGCGTGCGCGAGCACGGCATGAGCCTCGTCGCCGAAATCGACGGCGTGGTGGTCGGCCATCTCGGCCTGCATCCCGAACAGAATCCGCGCCGTCGCCATGCGGCAGGGCTCGGCATGATGGTCGACGCGACGCAGCACGGGCGCGGCGTCGGCAGCCGGTTGCTCGCGGCCGCGATCGATCTCGCGGAAAACTGGCTGAACATCACGCGTCTCGAGCTGACTGTGTTCACCGACAACCGCGC
Source organism: Burkholderia sp. HI2714 (assembly GCF_002223085.1). Classification (NCBI taxonomy): domain Bacteria; kingdom Pseudomonadati; phylum Pseudomonadota; class Betaproteobacteria; order Burkholderiales; family Burkholderiaceae; genus Burkholderia; species Burkholderia sp. HI2714. Next base: position 166,987 of record NZ_NKFM01000035.1, read on the forward strand.
GGCCGTCGCGCTCTACGAGAAGCATGGCTTCCGGGTCGAGGGTGAATCGCCGGGCTATGCATTGCGCGATGGCGTGCATGCGTCGGTGTATCACATGGCGCGGATCAAGGCGCGGCAGTGAAGGCTCCGCCGACGCCTATCTGACAGCACGTGCGGCCGCGATGCCACGCGTCATATTCATTCGAGAATTCGTTCGTTTTCTCCGGGCTGTACCCGTCGTATCGTCGAAGGATTTGCCGGCCGCCTCGGCCGGCGTTCGCTTTTCCGAAACGATCATGCGCGGCGTTGCACGCCGGCTGGCTTCATCGTCATCGCTTCATGGCTGTTACTTCACAGCCATCGCTTCGCGCAGCGCACCTTCCCGCAACCGTCTCTTTCAACGGACCCGCTTCGATGAAAACTGCTCTCCGGAATCTGACTGCCGCCTGCCTGCTCGCCGCCGCGGGTGCGGCGCTTGCCGCTGCCACGCCCACGGGCGCCCCGGCGGCGAGCGCCGCGCCCGATGGCGCGCATCTGCCGCCCGGCATCGCATGGCAGCACGGCGACGTCGACGCCGCCTTCGCGCTGGCGAAGCGCACCGGCAAGCCGCTGCTGCTGTATTGGGGCGCGGTGTGGTGCCCGTCGTGCAACCAGGTGAAGTCGACGATCTTTAGCCAGCAGGCATTCAAGACCCGCTCGTCGTTCTTCGTGCCCGTGTATCTCGACGGCGATACCGAAAGCGCGCAGAAGCTCGGCGAGCGTTTCAAGGTGCACGGCTATCCGACGATGATCCTGTTCCGTCCCGACGGCACCGAAGTGACGCGGCTGCCAGGCGAGGCCGATCTCGATCGCTACATGCAGGCGCTGTCGCTCGGGATGACGGCCGCGCACCCGGTGCGTCAGACGCTCGCGACCGCGCTGAAGAACGGTGCATCGCTGACGCCGGACGAATGGCGCCTGCTGGCCGACTATTCGTGGGATACGGACGGTGCGCTGCCGGTGGCGGCCGATCGCGTCGCCGAGACGCTGCAGTCGCTCGCGCAACGCGCACGTGCGGCCGGCGCGAAGGGCGAATCGGCGCGCTTCGCGCTGAAGTCGGCCGTGGTCGCCGCGTCCGACGATCCGGCGCAGGCCGGTGCGCTCGACAAGGCGGCGCTTGCCGATTCGTTGCGCACGGTGCTGCAGGATCCTGTGTTGTCGCGCGCCGATTCGGATGTGCTGGTTGCGGCGCCCGCGCGCGTGGTCGCGTATCTCGGCAGCGACGACGCGCAGCGCGCGAAATTGCGCGGCGCATATGACACGGCCCTCGCGCGCCTGTCGACCGATACCACGCTGTCGTCGATCGACCGGCTGATGGCGCTGCACGGCCGCGTGCTGCTCGCGCGCGGCGATGCAGGCAAGGGCGCACCGCTGGCCGCGCCGGCGCTGGCGGACACGGCGCGCAAGCAGATCGCCGCGTCGGTGCAGGGCGCCGCGAATGCCTACGAGCGGCAGGCGCTCGTCAGCGAAGGCGCGGACACGCTGACCGACGCGGGGCTGTACGACGAGTCGGATGCGTTGCTGAAGACCGAGCTGACGCGGTCGTCCACGCCGTACTACTTCATGTCCGGGCTGGCTGCGAATGCGAAGGCGCGCGGCGACAAGGCCGCGGCGCTCGACTGGTACCGCAAGGCATATGACGCGGCGAGCGGGCCGGCGACGAAGCTGCGCTGGGGCGCGACCTACTTTGCGAATGCGGTCCAACTGGCGCCGGACGATTCGGCGCGCATCGAAGGGATTGCCGCGAGCGTGCTCGCGCAGGCCGACAAGACGCGGGACGCATTCTATGGCGCGAACCTGCGCGCGCTGACCAAGGTCGTCACGCAGTTGAACCGCTGGCGCGGCAGCGGTGCACACGATGCGTCGGTCAAATCGATCGCGAAGCAGTTCGACGGCATCTGTGGGAAACTGCCCGCCGGCGATCCGCAGGCAAGTGCCTGCGCGCGCTTGATCCAGCCGGTCAAGGCATAGCATCCGGTGGCGCCGCGTGGGCTTTCGGGATGCCTTCCGGCATTTTTCCCGATACCCACGAGGCCACCGACACCATGCCCCACCTGACGCTCGAATATTCCGCGAACCTCGACGGGTTCGACGCCGGCGCGACCCTGCGCGCGCTCAATGCCGCGCTTGCCGCGTCCGGCCGGTTCAATGAACTCGACATCAAGAGCCGCGCGCTGCGGTTCGATACGTTCGCAGTCGGCACGTCGCCGGCGCCGCGCGCGTTCGTTCACGCGAAGCTCGCGGTGCTGAGCGGCCGGACGACCGACGTCAAACGTGAAGTTTCGGAGCAGGTGCTGGCGGAACTGAAGCGGCACGTCGTTGCGCCGCCCGGCACGCACCTGCAACTGAGCGCGGAAATACTCGAACTGGAACGCGAGTCCTACGCGAAAGCGAGCATCGAGCCGCGCTGAGCCGGCGGTGCGGTGCGCGCTGCGCGGGCCGGGAACGAGGCGCTGATGCGCGCACGGCCGGCGGATTCGAAACCGGACTATTGCCCCGGCGAGTACGCGCCGCGGTTGCCGTAGCCGGCGCCTGCGGCCCGCGGCGCACCCTGCTGCCGCGCGATCTTCGCCTCGGCGGCCTGAATGCTGGCCGGGTAGAACCAGTCGCTCGGCTGGAAGCCGGCTTTTCTCAGTGCAACCACTTCGGCATGAACTTCGGCGCGTGTGAGCGGCCGGCTCGTTTGCGCCTGCGCGGCGATGGGCGCGGCGAAGGCGGCAGCGAGGGCGATGGTGCGGATGAGCGGGTTCATGAGCGGATACCTCCAGGTTTTCGACGGTGCCGATCGCATGCGGTGACCGTCGAAAGCAGTGTAGGCCGCGCCCGCCGCGCGAAAAATGCCGCTGCGACCAACGTAGTGTTCTGCTGCGGACAACAATGAGCGAGCCAGCGAGCGCGCCTGGGCGGCGTGCGGCAAAAGGGGGAGGCGTGGGGAAGAAGCCGGCCGCATCGACGCGGCCGGCGGGCGGCGGCCCGGGGACGGGCCGCTGCGGGGGTGTTACACGAGCCCCGTCGTGTAGTACACGGCGATCACGAAGAACACCGCGAGCGTCTTGATGATCGTGACCGCGAAGATGTCGCGATACGACTGGCGGTGCGTGAGGCCCGTGACCGCGAGCAGCGTGATCACCGCGCCGTTGTGCGGCAGCGTGTCCATGCCGCCGCTCGCCATTGCGACGACCCGGTGCAGCACGTCCATCGGGATGTTCGCGGCCTGCGCGCCCTTGATGAACAGGTCCGACATCGCGGCGAGCGCGATGCTCATGCCGCCCGACGCCGAGCCCGTGATGCCGGCGAGCGAACTGACCGACACGGCCGCGTTGACGAGCGGGTTCGGAATGCTCTTCAGCGCATCGCCGACGACGAGGAAGCCCGGCAGTGCGGCGATCACGCCGCCGAAGCCGTATTCGGACGCCGTGTTCATCGCGGCGAGCAGCGCGCCGCCCACCGCCGCCTTCGACCCGGCCGCGAAGTGTTCGCTGACACGCTTGAACGCGGTGGCGATGACGAGCAGGATGCCGAGCAGCAGCGCGGCCTCCACCGACCAGATCGCGACGACCGTCTTGATCGACGTCGTCACCGGCGTATGCACGCCCGGCAGCACGTCGGGCGCGACTGTGTACGACGCAGCGCCGTACCACGTCGGGATCAGCTTGGTGAGCGCGAAGTTCGACACACCGACGAGGATCAGCGGCAGGATCGCGAGGAACGGGCTCGGCAGCGATTCGGCCGTGACGCGTTCCGGCTCGTTGACGAGCGACGTGCCGTAGCCTTCACCCTTCGCCATCGCCGAACGGCGACGCCATTCGAGATACGTGAGGCCGACGACGATGATGAATAGCGAGCCGATCGTGCCGAGTACCGGCGCGGCCCAGGCGGTCGTCTTGAAGAACGTGGTCGGGATGATGTTCTGGATCTGCGGCGTGCCGGGCAGCGAATCCATCGTGAACGAGAACGCGCCGAGCGCGATCGCGCCGGGCATCAGCCGTTTCGGGATGTTGCTCTGGCGATAGAGTTCGGCCGCGAACGGATAGACCGCGAACACCACGACGAACAGCGACACGCCGCCATAGGTGAGCAGCGCGCACACCGCGACGATCACCGCATTCGCGCGCGAGCGGCCGATGTAGCGGATCGCCGCATGGACGATCGACTCGGAGAACCCGGAGAGTTCGATCACCTTGCCGAACACGGCGCCGAGCATGAACACCGGGAAATACAGTTTGACGAAGCCGACCATCTTCTCCATGAAGATGCCGGAGAAGACCGGTGCGACGGCGGCGGGTTCGGTCATCAGGACCGCGCCGAGCGCGGCGATCGGCGCGAACAGGATCACGCTATAGCCGCGATACGCGGCAAACATCAGGAACGCCAGCGCGGCGAGGACGATCACGAAAGACAAGGGAGTCTCCTAATGGCTTTGGTTGTTGTTGGTTCGCGCGACGCGCCGCGGACCGGCTCAGGTTCGTGCAGGTTTCGTGCCATCGGCCGGATTGCGCCGCCGGACATGGGTCCGCCGGAGACCGGCGGGCCCGCGCCGGTCGTTGTCTGACGATTCTACATAAAACGTCTCCATCCGGAGACGAAATGGCCGTCCGGCCAGCCCGTGGAATCGGGCAGGGCTTTCCCGGACAATGCATTGCGGCGTGTCTCCAGAATGAGATAATCCGTCTCGTTCCGGAGACAGCCGGCCCAGGATACACGGAGACGACGACACGATGATGAACGACTGGGCCCGCCTGCCCGTCAACTACGGCGACGTGCTGCGGCGCGCCGCCGAGTCGCTGTTCCGGACCTTCGAGGATTCGAGCGCGGGCACGGTGGTCGTCGATCGCGATGCGCGCGTCGTGTGGATGAACGAGCGGTACGCGGCGCGCTTCGGTTTCGCCGATCCGCAGCAGGCCGTCGGCCTCGACTGCGAGGCCGTGATCCCGAACAGCCTGATGCGCGAGGTCGTGTCGACCGGGCAGCCGATCCTGCTCGACATCATGGAGACGGGCCGCGAGCCGCTCGTCGTCACGCGCCTGCCGCTGAAGAACGAGGCCGGCGAGACGGTCGGCGCGATCGGCTTCGCGCTGTTCGACCAGTTGAAGACGCTCACGCCGATCTTTTCCCGCTACGCACAGCTTCAGCAGCAGCTGATCGCGACGCAGCGTTCGCTCGCGCAGGCGCGCCGCGCGAAATACACGTTCGCGAGCTTCGTCGGCACGAGCGCCGCGAGCCTCGAAACCAAGCGCCAGGCACGCCGCGCCGCACAGGTCGATTCGCCGGTGCTGCTGCTCGGCGAGACGGGCACCGGCAAGGAACTGCTTGCGCATGCGATTCACGCGGCGTCGGCGCGTGCGCTCCAGCCGCTCGTGACCGTCAACGTCGCCGCGATTCCCGACACGCTGCTCGAAACCGAATTCTTCGGCGCGGCGCCCGGCGCGTACACGGGCGCCGATCGCAAGGGGCGCATCGGCAAGTTCGAGCTGGCCGATCGCGGCACGCTGTTTCTCGACGAGATCGGCGACATGCCGCTGCCGCTGCAGGGCAAGCTGCTGCGCGTGCTGCAGGACAAGGAATTCGAGCCGGTCGGCTCGAACCGGATCGTGCGCGCGGATGTCCGGATCATCGCGGCCACGAGCGCCGACCTGCCGGCGCTGGTCGCGGCCGGGCGTTTTCGCGCGGATCTCTATTACCGGTTGAACGTGCTGACGATCCATGCGCCGCCGCTGCGCGAGCGCGCGTCCGACATCGCGGCGCTCGTCTACGCGACGCTCGAGGAGCTGGCCGCGCAGCACGGGCGCGCCGCCCATTGCGAGCTGACCGACGATGCGCTGCGGATGCTGTGTGGGTATCCGTGGCCGGGCAACGTGCGCGAGTTGCGCAACACGCTCGAACGCGCGCTGATGCTGTCGGACCGGTCGGTGATCGATGCGCGCGCGCTCGCGCCGTTCCTTGGGCCGGTGCGCGTATCGACGGACGGTGCCGCACCGGCGCAGCCGCCGGCCGTGCCACAGGTCGAACGGCGCGCGGGCGAGCGGCCTGCTGCGCCGGCCGCTTCGTATGCCGAGGCGTTGGCGGCGTGGGAGCGCCAGTTCCTGACCGATGCGCTGGCGGCCTGCGACGGGAAGGTGGTGGACGCGGCCGCGCGCATCGGGATCGGCCGCGCGACGCTGTACAAGAAACTGGCGGCGCTGGGCATCGACCGGTAAGCCAGACGGCCAAGCCAACGCGCTCGGACGTGAAGCATCGAACAGGAGATCACGATGAAACGGATCGGCATCGCACGGTGGCTGACCATGTTGCTGGCGACCTCTGCGTTCGCGCAGTCCGGCGACACCGATGCACCCGAGGCGCGGCGCAACTGGTACAACGATCCGTTCATCGCGCTGTCGCGGGACGTGGCCGAATGCCCGTTGCCGCTCGGCCCGTGGATGACCCGGGCCGAGATGACGGACGACGCGCATTACCGCGCCGAACGCGGCACCACCTGCTGGCTCGCGCATCGCTGCACGAAGCCGAATTCCTATATGTACGACGCACCGATCGCCGACGCCGTGAAGGCGCACTTCGCCGGCTCGGCTCGGCTGCATGGCACGAGCCTGTGGATCACCGTGCAGCGACGTTTCATCTACGTCGAAGGATGTGCGGATACGGCGTTCGATCAGCAGGCGTTGCAGCGCGAACTCGAGGCGCTTCCGGACGTCGAGCAGGTGTTCGTTCGCATCACCGACGATCCGCGCAAGCGCTTGCCGTACAAGGCGCGCGGGCAACCCGGCCGTACGCCGAACTGACGGCCGAAGGGCCGCGCATGGCATACTCGCGACATTCAAAAAAAGGTTGACGGGAACAACAATGAAACACATGCTTGCGTCGGTCTGTCGGTGGCCTCGGGCAGCCGTTGTCTTGGCTCTGGTTGCAGGGCTCGGCGGGTGTGGCGGCAGCGCGCCGCTGTTCACGTCGGACGGGCGTCCGACCACCCAGGTGCAATGCACCGGCAGCGACTGGAGCAATTGCACGGACAACGCCCGGGCGATCTGCAACGGCGATTTCGAAGTGCTTCAGCAATCGCGCGATGACGCCACGCGAAATCTTCTCTTCGCGTGCAAGAAGAAGAGCGGTTATTGATCCCGAGATAACCGGCTGTGGCGACCACGATCGGGCGAAGCGTTTTTCTGTTGGCTGAGAGTCATCTATTTTTCACGAATAACACTCACGGAGTCCCATCCATATGGCGACCTACAGGCAACTGAGCGCGCAGCTCGAACGGCTTCAGCAAAAGATCGACAAGGAGCGTGAAAAGGCGATTGCCGATGCGATTGCCGATATCCGCGCGAAAATCGAGGAATACGACATTACGCCGGAAGAGCTCGGGTTTCGTCCGGCAGGCGCGGCCGCTGGCGCAGCCAAGCCGAAGCGTGTGTCGCCGCCGAAATATTTGAACCCGAAGACGGGTGAAACCTGGAGTGGCCGCGGGCGCTCGCCGACGTGGCTCGGCAAGAATCGCGAGCGTTTCCTGATCAAGGACTGACTCCCGAAAAACCTCACCTTTCGCGTACTGACTGACGGTGCGAACGGCCATGCGGCCGTCGCACCGTTTTGTTTTCGTGCATGCCCGGCGCGATTCCCGATGGCGTATTGATCGGCGACGCCGCGCAATTAACGGATCACGTTTTGCGAATTCGCTGCGATTCGACGGGATATCGCGGCGAATTCCGGTAAACAGCCGTGCAATTGCGCAGCACATGCGCATTGGCCTGCGCCATTCTCGTGGTGCACGCGTGCGGCGAATTCCGATCACCTTTCGTGTGTTGGCGCGTGGCGCCGTGCAATTCCCGAAGAGTCTCACCATGGCTCCTGTAAATCCTCACCTTTGACGAAGCGGACGCAGCGTCGCGCTGCACGCCTGCACCGTGTGCGCCGGGCGAATGTGCTCGGCCGGCGCGTGGCGACGGCTTCCATGCTCGTGTTGCAGGCACCATGCTGCGAGCGTTGACGTGGGTCGAACAGTCGGCCGTTCGGCATATAGGCAGCCGCATGCGCTTCGCCTATGCTTGGGGTTCGCGTCGATCGGCGCATGGCCTGTCCGTGCCGCATGCCGATCGGGTCGTCTTTCGTTACCGCAGGGAGCCGATGTGACCGTTCGCCATCTCGATGCATTGTTCCAGCCCAAGTCCGTTGCGGTCGTCGGGGCGTCGTCGCGCGCGGGCAGTATCGGCGCGATGGTGTGGTCGCGCGTGCTCGACGGTGCATTCGAGGGGCCTGTGTGGCCCGTCAATCCGAAGTATCGTGACCTGCACGGGCATCCGGTCGTTGCCGATGTCGACCGGTTGCCCGCGCCGCCATCGGTGGCCGTGATCTGCACGCCGCCCGCAACCTGGGCCGGCATCGTGCGCAAGCTCGGCGAGCTCGGCACGCGCGTTGCGGTGATCGTCGGCGAGGCGCGCACCGATGCCGATCGTGCCGCGCTCGATCGCACGCTGAAGGCGGCGAAGCCGTTCGTGCTCCGTATCGTCGGGCCGGGCAGCCTCGGCGTGCTGTCGCCTGCACGGCATGCGCATTTCGGCGCGCCGGCCTATACGGCGCGATCGGGCGGCGTCGCGTGGGTGTCGCAATCGAATGCGCTGACGAACGCGGTGCTCGGCTGGGCCGATGCACGGGGCCTCGGCTTTTCACATGTCGTCGCGCTCGGCGCCGAGTCCGACGTCGACGCGGGCGACGTGCTCGACTATCTCGCGAGCGATCCCGGCACGCGCGCGATCCTGCTCGAACTCGATACCGTGCGCGCCGCGCGCAAGTTCATGTCGGCCGCGCGCGCGGCCGCACGCAACAAGCCGGTGCTCGCATTGCGCACCGGCCGCGCGGATCCCGGCGACGCGCTCTATACGGCGGCGTTCCAGCGCGCGGGGATGGTGCGTGTGGATGCGCTCGACGATCTGCTCGACGAGATCGAGACGCTCGGCGTCGGCCGCGTCACGGCGCGCGGCGCGGCCACGCTCGTGACAAGCGACGCGGGCGTCGCGAAACTCGCGGTCGATGCGGTGGCCGAGGTGCGCGACGTGCTGACCGACTGGTCGCCCGCGGCCACGTCGGCCGTGTCGGCGGCGCTGCCGCATCTCGCGTCACCAGGCAATCCGCTGACGCTGGGCGACGATGCGCGCCCCGAGCATTTTGCCGCGGCGGTCAAGGCGCTCGCGCCGTTCCCGCAAACGGGCACGCTGTTCGTCGTCCATTCGACTTCCCACAGCGCGCCGGCCGATGCGGTTGCGCACACGCTGATCGAATCACGGCAGTACGCGCATCGCGGCATCCTCGCGTGTTTCTTCGGCGCGGTCGACGCGGCGACGCGCGATGCGCTGCACGCGAACGGCATTCCCGTGCACACCACGCCGCAGCGGCTCGCGCGCGCGTATGCGCGTCTCGTCGACTACAACCTCGGGCGGCAACTGCTGATGCAAACGCCCGAGGGTACGCCGCTGCAGCCGGCCGAGTGCGTGGCATCCGCGCAGGCCGACGCGCGCCGGATGGTCGAAGCCGGCCAGCATGAACTGACCGGCGAAGCCGCGCTGCGCTGGCTGTCTCATTTTGGCCTGCAGGGCGAGCCGGCCGTCGAGCCGGCCGGAAAGAAAGTCGTCGATGTCACCGTCGACATGTACGACGATTCGAACTTCGGTCCGGTGTTTCGCTATGCCGTGCCGCCTGCAGACGGCGTATCGGCGCCGTTCGTCGTCTATGGCCTGCCGCCGCTGAACACCGTGCTTGCCCGCGCGGTGATGGAGCGCTCGCCGTATGCACGCAGCACGCCCATCGAGCCGACGCTCGACGCGTTGACGGCGCTGTCGCAGGTCGTCTGCGACGTGCGCGAAGTCGTTGCGATGTCGGTCACGCTGCGCGTGCTGTCCGACTGCGCGCACGTGATCGCGCCGCGCATCACGCTGGCCGCGGGGCGCAGCCGGCTCGCGATCATGCCGTATCCGCGCCACCTCGAGCAGACGCTCGAGTGGCGCGGCGAGACGGTGACGATCCGCCCGATCCGTCCGGAAGACGAGGCTGCGCACAACGAACTGCTCGGCGCGATGACGCCGGACGATCTGCGGATGCGTTTCTTCGGCGCGGTGCGCAGCTTCGATCATTCGCAGGTCGCGCGCATGACGCAGATCGACTACGACCGTGAGATGGCCTTCATCGTGTCGTTCACCGATGTGTCGGGGCGCGACCACACGCTCGCGGTGGTGCGCGCGGTGGCTGATCCCGACAACGAGACGGCGGAGTTCGCGATCGCGGTACGACCCGATCAGAAGGGCAAGGGGCTTGGACGGCTGATGATGACGCGCATCATCGACTACGCGCGCTCGCGCGGAACCGCCTGGATGATCGGCGAGGCGCTGCGCGAGAACTCGGCGATGATCTCGCTGGCGAAGGCGTGCGGGTTTGCCGTGTCGACGACGGAGGAGCCGGGCGTCGTCGGCTTCAGGATGAAGCTGCAGCCGTAGCGCCCGTCAGCTGCGCGACGCGAGGCGACGTTGCATGCAGTGGACGTCTCCGGCCTTCCGGCATGTTGCGGATTTCAATTCAGGAATACAGAGCATTGGAACCTCTCGCCTGAGGGAAGCAACCGCGAACGAGCCGGCGCCTGTTTGCAACGGAAATATCGACGCTGATTCGGCACCGCCAGAAGGGTGCTGCTTGCCGCGATATCCGTTCCGCGTCGCTGTTTTCCGCAAGGCGTCCGCACGCATTTACCGCCGTATTCCCCCTCGAAAATTCGAAGTTGCCCAAAAGGTGAGACTTTTCGGGAGCTGTCGGTGAGCTTCTCCGGGAAGCTTGGGGTGAGCCGATACGGGAGCGCTTGGTGAGTCGATACGGGGGCACTCGGTGAGCCTTCCCGGGAGTGGCCGGTGAGCGTATGCGGGAGGCGCCGGTGAGCCTTTCCGGGGCGCATCGGTGAGGGTCTGCGGGACGTATTGGTGAGGACATCCGGGAGCCCTGGGTGAGGGTCTTCAGGAGCCTGGGTGAGCTTTTTCGGGAGGGATAGGTGAGCGCTTGCGGGACGCAAAGGTGAGGCTTTTCGGGAGCGTCCGGATGCACGTCTTCCGCAAGCGCAACGCCGGCCTGGGCCGGCGTTATGCAGGGTGCGGGCACGCACGAACCGTGCCCGTGGCTACGTTCAGGCAGCGAGTTTCAACGCGGCGTCGTTCACCTGGTCGCGCGAAATCGCGAGTTCCTCGAGGTGCGGATCCGCGTAGACCGCGCCGGTTTCGCGCTCGAGGCGGGCGATCGTCAGTGCACAGCGTGCGGTGTCCTTCGGCATCGCGATGAAGCGCTTGACCGACTCGCCGGACGTGAATGCTTCGAACAGCGCGCTGCGCACGTCGTCCGGGAGCGTCTTGGTCCACTGGTACGGCTTGCCGTTGAACGTGATCGACGGCGGCAGCGTGCGTTCCTTCTTGGTCGCCGTGATGAGCCCGTAGGTGCGGGCCGCGTCGCCGATCTGCTCGGGCGAGAAGAGTTCGTCGGGCGTGATGTCGAACTGCTCGATGTAGCTCTCGATCGCCTGCATTGCAGCGGTACGATCGTCGCGCTTCTTCTGCGCGCGCGCGACGATATCGCGCAGCTCGTCCGCCTCTTCGGGCGTGATCGTGAAGCTTGCCTGCTTCTGCTGAAGTTCGGAGAAACGCTGGAATTCTTGATCGTTCAGAAGTTTGGCCATGACATCCATCGGACACGACGGCCGCGACAACCGGCCGCCGTAGTTTTTGAGAGGGCCGCTATTTTAGCGTAGCGTCGTGGGCGCACGATATGGCACCGTGCATCGCGCTCCGCAGAGGGGTTGCGCGCGACCGGGGGCGACGCGATTGCGCCGCCCCCGGTGCGCTCCGCCGAGCCTGCGCGTCAGCAGGACTCGTCGCGGCACATCGACAGATGGGCGGCCGTCTCGCGCAACCCTTCGACGACCGTGTCGACGGGCGGCGCCATATGCGCATCGATCCGGCGCATGTACGGGCAGGTCAGCACCGCGATCGCGTGGCCGGACGGCCCGAGGATCGGTGCGGTCAGGTCGGTCACGCCGTACGCCTGGCGGCTGTCCTGGCGCAGGTAGCCGTCGTGCCGGACGGACTGGCACGCATACGCGAGTTCCTGCTCGTTCAATGGCGCTTCGCCCTTGACCTTGCGGTGCTCGGCGAGCATGTGCGCGCGCTGCTCGGCACCCTGGAACGCCAGCATCACGCGCCCCGATGCCGTATCGGCGAGCCCGACACGCGAGCCGAGCCGCACCGACACGCCCCACGGGCCGGGCCCGTCGACCTGCGCGATCACGAGCAGGTTGCCGCGATCGTAGACGGACAGATGACACGATTGCTCGGAGGAGTCGGCGAAACGCTGCATCGGCGGCAACGCCTCGGCGATCAGCCGGCTCATCGGCGGATGGCGGTGCGCGAGCGAGAACAGCTTGAGGCTGAGCGTGTAGCGGTCGCCGCCGGTCGAGCGCATCACATAGCGGCGCGCGACGAGGCGTTCGAGCATCCGGTAGATCTCGCTCGCGTTGCGGCCGAGTTCCTTCGTGATTTCGGTGCGGGTGAGGCCTTCTTTCTGCTCCGACAGGAGTTCGAGAATGTCGAGACCCTTGTCGAGCGCGGGCGCGCGATAGCGGTCGATTGCGCCCATCGATTCCCGTGCGTCGCAGCCGGGAAGCAGGTCGTTGGTTGTTTGCATTGTCGGTGTGAAGTTGGGGGGATTACTGTCGATCGATTGGCGACGCACGCTGGCCGATTCTGCAACACGCTTGTGTCGAGCCCGCGTGTGGCGACGAACGCCATCCGTTTGAGCTTAACAACAAACATTTAGTGTGCAATGCAGCGTCTTTTTACCGATCGTTACCGAACAAGAACGGATCGATTCACTTTCAGGATGACAGGGAAGCCCCGAATACCCGGTATTCATGACAGGTGGCACCGGTTCAAGGTATTCGAAAGGAAATCGGACGTCGGCGCTGCCCGCGATGCTGCGCCGCAGCGTCTGCGGGCGCACCAATAGTCGGTATCCGTCGCGCGTCATTTCGCGGCGCGCGGCCGATGGTACAAAGACTGGCGGGCCAGCGACGGTGCGGCCGCGCGTGAAGCCGGCCGGTATGGGCCGGACCATGTCGCGGGTGCCGGGCCGTCGTCGCCGATGCGCAGACCGGCGGCTGCCCGTTCGATGCGCGCCGTACTTCCGTGCGGCGCCACGATCGCTGCGCCCGCGCGACCCTCGCGCGTCGAACGGCATGCCGGATTCGGTACCGACGCGTGCAATCGACGATCGACAATCAGTCCGGCGCACGGCCGTGAAGGGCCGCGTTGGCCGGAATCCTGTCCCATTCGACAACAGAGGTTGATCACGATGAAACTGCTTCGCTATGGCCCGTCCGGCCAGGAAAAGCCCGGGATTCTCGACGCGGACGGCCGGATTCGCGACCTGTCCGCGCATGTGCCGGATCTGTCCGGCGACGTGCTGTCCGACGCGGGTCTCGCGCGGCTGCGCGCGATCGATCCCGCCACGCTGCCGCTGGTGTCAGGCGAGCCGCGCATCGGCGCGTGCGTCGGGCAGGTCGGCAAATTCATCGGCATCGGCCTGAACTACGCCGATCACGCGGCCGAAGCCGGCATGCCGGTGCCGAAGGAGCCGGTCGTGTTCGGCAAGTGGACGAGCTCGATCTGCGGCCCGAACGACGGCATCGATATCCCGAAGGGCTCGGTCAAGACCGACTGGGAAGTCGAGCTGGGCGTCGTGATCGGCGCGACCTGCAAGGATGTCGACGAAGCGCGCGCGCTCGATTACGTCGCGGGCTACTGCGTCGTCAACGATGTGTCCGAGCGCGAATGGCAGATCGAGCGCGGCGGCCAGTGGGACAAGGGCAAGGGCTTCGACACGTTCGGCCCGATCGGTCCGTGGCTCGTCACGCGCGACGAGGTGCCCGATCCGCAGCGTCTCGACCTGTGGCTCGAAATCGACGGCCACCGTTATCAGAACGGCAACACGCGCACGATGGTGTTTACCGTCGCGCAGCTGATCGCCTATCTGTCGCGCTGCATGACGCTACAGCCGGGCGACGTGATCACGACCGGCACGCCGCCGGGCGTCGGCATGGGCATCAAGCCGTCGCCGGTATTCCTGAAGGCCGGCCAGATGGTGCGCCTCGGTGTCGAAGGACTCGGCGAGCAACTGCAGCGCACGCGCGACGCGCGATAGCCACGCACCCGGCGATTCCGTCGAACGACCGCCACCGGCGGTTCAAAGACAAGGGCCCGATTCCGCATTGCGCGGAATCGGGCCCTTGTCTTTGGTATGCGAGCGCGATTACACGACGTTGTCGAGTTCGCAATGCGCTTCCAGCCGGTATCCGTCGGGATCGACGACGAACGCTGCGTAGTAGCCGGGGCCGTAGTGTTCGCGCTTGCCGGGCCCGCCGTTGTCGCGGCCGCCGTGCTCGAGTGCGGCACGGTAGAACGCGTCGACTTCGACGGGCGAAGCGGCCTTGAACGACAGGTGCATCCCCGAGTCGGGATCGGGGGCGACAGGGCGGGGCGCATATTGCAACCACAGCTGCGGCTCGGTTGCGCCGTACCCGATGGATTCGTCGTCGGTATGCAGCCGTTTGTAGCCGAGTGCGCCGAGCGTGCTGTCGTAGAAGGCTTGGCTGCGGCCGACGTGTGCAACGCCGAACGAAAGGTGATCGATCATCTGTTGGCTCCTTGGACTGACGGGGGACTTCGGTGCGGCAACGTTGTTTTAACCACCATGCCGGTTATGTTAGGAAGCGCCCGCGGGCTTGTCAACCGGCATGGTGGTTAGATACGATCTGGGCATGAGCGATACGCAACCTTCCGTCACGATGGACTGCCTGATTCCGGCGCCGCCCGAAACCCTGAGCATCGATTTCGCGAACACGCTGTACTGGCGCGGCAGCGATCCGCCGACGGAAACCTTCGGCACGATGGACGACCTGCTGGCGTGGTGTCGCGAGCAGGCAAGCGTGCCGGCCGGGCTGGTGGAAGCGTGCCGTGCGCACGGCGAAGCGGCGGGTGAACCGGCCATGCTCGCGCACGCGCTTGCGTTGCGCGAGGCGCTGTATCGGCTCTTTCTTGCGCAGGCCGAACAGCGCGAGCCGCAGGCCGACGATCTCGCGCTGCTCGGCGGCTTCCTGGCGGAAGCGGCGCCGCGTGTCGCGCTGGCGCGCATCGATGGCGGCTATGCGTGGCGGATCGGGGAGGGGCGTGCGACGCTGGCGGGGCTGCTGACCCCGGTACTGTGGTCGGCGATCGACCTGCTCGGCGGTGCGCGGCTCGCGAAGGTCAAGCGTTGCGCGAACGACGCCTGCCAGTGGCTGTTCATCGACGACAGCAAGAACGGCAGCCGCCGCTGGTGTTCGATGTCGTCGTGCGGCAATCGCGCGAAGGCGTACCGCCACTATCACAAGGCCGACTGACGGTCGGCCCGTTCACTGCGCTGCCGCCTACCCTACTTCACCGACAACTTCCGCCACAGCGTCGTCTTGCTGATGCCGAGCATCGCGCACGCGCGGTCGCGGTCGCCGCCGCATGCGTCGAGTACCGCGCGGATCTCGTCGGCTTCCGCGCGACGGCGGCGCGCGTGCAGCGTCTGCGCATCGTCGTCGTCGGCCGCATCGGGCGGCGCCGCGAACAGCTCGGGCGCGATCGCCTGCAGCGCGTCGGGGTCGAGCGTGCCGCATGCGGCGGCCGGATCGTTTTCGTCGGCTTCCTCGGCCAGCTCCACCGCGATCCGCTCGATCACGTTCTGCAGCTCGCGCACGTTGCCGGGCCACCGGTAGCGCGCGAGCGCGGCCTGTGTCGCGCCGAGCACGCGCGCGGCATCGGCGGCGTCACGCAGGCGTTCGGCGAGCCGCGGTTCGCGCCGTGCGGCCTGCACGAGCAGCGTGGCCGCGAGCGCGGGGATGTCGGCGGCGCGCTCGCGCAGCGGCGGTAGGCCGACGTTCAGGATGTTGAGCCGGTAATAGAGATCCGCGCGGAACGTGCCGGCCTCGACGGCCGCGAGCAGCGGACGGTGCGTCGCGGCGATCACGCGCACGTCGATGCGGATCGGCTCGGTCGAGCCGAGGCGGATTACCTCGCGCTCCTGCAGCACGCGCAGCAGCCGGCTCTGCAGCGACGGCGGCATTTCGCCGATTTCGTCGAGAAACAGCGTGCCGCGGTGCGCGGCTTCGAACAGGCCGGTCTTGCCGCCGCGCCGCGCGCCGGTGAACGCGCCTTCCTCATAGCCGAACAGCTCGCTTTCGAGCAGCGCTTCCGGAAACGCGCCGCAGTTGACCGCGACGAACGGGTAGCTGCGCCGCGCGGACAGCGCGTGCAGGCTTTGCGCGATCATTTCCTTGCCGGTGCCGCTTTCGCCGAGCACGAGCACGGTTGCGTCGGATTTCGCGTAGCGGCGCACGAGATCGCGCACGCGCGCCATCGGCGCCGATGCGCCGACCACGTCGTCGAGCGCATAGCGCGCGGCGAACTGCTGCGTGGTGGGCTGCGAACGCAATGCGCGGTCGAGCCGTTCGACCGCGCGCGATTCCTGAAACGTCAGCACGCTGCCCGACGTGACGCCGCGATCGACGAGCGGCCCGCGATGCACGACGTAGCGCACGCCGCGCACGGTGGCGAGTGCATCACCGTCCTCGCCGCGCAGCGTGCGCAACTCGGGCCGCAGGTCGACGAGCGCGCGGCCGACGGCCGCCGCGGGTTCGACCCCGAGCGCCGACGCGAGCCGCTCGTTGATCGCTTCGACGCGGCCGTGTGCGTCGAGCGCGACCACGCCGTCGCGCAGGTGCTGCAGCAGCGTGTCGAGCCGCTGGCGGCGAAAAGCCTCGGCGTGCGTCGCATACGCGACTTCGAGCGCGGTCTCGACGGCCTTGCGCACCGACGCATGCGAATACAGGAACACCGCGCCCATGCCGGCGCTGGCCGCGAGATCGGTGACGAGGCCGGGGCCGACGATCGTCTCGATGCCGCGGTCGTGCAGGTCGTGCACGCAGGCTTCCGCTTCCTGGGCGGACTGATATGACGCAAACTGCACGTCAAGGCCGTACGCGGCGACGAAGCGGCGCACTTCGGGCGGCGTTTCGCCGGCGCTGACGAGCGCGATCCGCGACGCATCGCGCCGGGCGCGCGCGAGCGCCTGCATCACGTCGAAGCCGGTCGGCGACACGACCACCACCGGCACCTGCGCACGGGTTTTCAGGAAGCCGCCGTTCGAGCCGGCCGCGACGATCACGTCGGGCCGTGCGGTGCCGGCCTCGGCGATCGCGCTGAGCGCATCCTCATAGGCGCGCGTGACGATGCGCACGTCGGCGCGTTCGTCGAATTCGCCGGCGATCTCGCGAAACAGGTCGCGCAGGCGGCTGATGCCCATCGCCCAGATGCGCGGGCGCGCCGCGCGATCGGCCGGGCCGACGGGCTTGGTCGAGGAGAGGTCCATGGCGGTCGATTATGCGCGCGCGATTTCATTTTTGAAACATGAAATTGCCAAATTGAAATCGTCGGACGCGGCTTCGCCCTTGCCGGATGCTTAAGAATCAGTGGGTTAGCGACGTGGCGCGAGCTGGCCCGGTCCTTGCTGTTAATGGTCGTTCCTTCAGGAGGCCGTTCATGAGCAATACGCATCTTCAGAGCGCCGGCGCGAAATTCCGCGCGGCAGTCGCGGCGGAGCAGCCGCTGCAGGTGGTCGGCGCGATCACCGCCTACGCAGCCAAGATGGCGCAGGCCGTCGGCTTCAAGGCCGTGTACCTGTCGGGTGGCGGCGTCGCCGCGAACTCGCTCGGCATCCCCGACCTCGGCATCAGCACGATGGAAGACGTGCTGATCGACGCGACGCGGATCACCAACGCGACCGACCTGCCGCTGCTGGTCGACATCGACACGGGCTGGGGCGGCGCGTTCAACATCGCGCGCACGGTCCGCTCGTTCATCAACGCCGGCGTCGCGGCCGTGCACCTCGAGGACCAGGTCGGCCAGAAGCGCTGCGGCCATCGCCCGGGCAAGGAAGTCGTGCCGATCGACGAAATGGTCGATCGCGTGAAGGCCGCGGTCGATGCGCGTACCGACGACCAGTTCGTGATCATGGCGCGCACCGATGCGGCCGCCGCCGAAGGGATCGACTCGGCGATCGAACGCGCGGTCGCGTACGTCGAAGCCGGCGCGGACATGATTTTCCCGGAAGCGATGAAGACGCTCGACGACTACCGCCGCTTCAAGGCAGCCGTGAAGGTGCCGATCCTCGCGAACCTGACCGAATTCGGCTCGACGCCGCTGTTCACGGTCGACGAGCTGCGCGAGGCGAACGTCGATATCGCGCTGTACTGCTGCGGCGCGTATCGCGCGATGAACAAGGCCGCGCTGAACTTCTACGAGACGCTGCGCCGCGACGGCACGCAGAAGGCGGCCGTGCCGACGATGCAGACGCGCGCCGAGCTGTACGACTTCCTCGGCTATCACGAATACGAGCGCAAGCTCGACGAGCTGTTCGCGCAGGGCAAGAAGTAACGCGCCCGCGCGCCGGGACGCGATTCCGGCGCGTTTTGCATGGGGCCGCACCAGGCGCTGAAGCGCCAAGTCCGGCCCACGGATGATACCCCCGATACACATTGGAGAGCAGAAACATGAGCGAGACGAAAGACGCAGCAGCACCGGCCGCCGCAGGCGCATTCAAGCCGAAGAAGTCGGTGGCGCTGTCGGGCGTGACGGCCGGCAACACGGCGCTGTGCACGGTCGGCAAGACCGGCAACGACCTGCACTATCGCGGCTACGACATTCTCGACGTCGCCGAATCGTGCGAATTCGAGGAAATCGCGCACCTGCTCGTTCACGGCACGCTGCCGAACCTGACCGAACTGGCCGCGTACAAGGCGAAGCTGCGCGCGCTGCGCGGCCTGCCGAACGCGCTGAAGGCGGCGCTCGAGCAGATCCCGGCGTCCGCGCACCCGATGGACGTGATGCGCACGGGCGTGTCGGTGCTCGGCACCGTGCTGCCGGAGAAGGACGACCACAACCTGCCGGGCGCGCGCGACATCGCCGACCGCCTGATGGCATCGCTCGGCTCGATGCTGCTGTACTGGTATCACTTCTCGCACAACGGCAAGCGCATCGAGACGGAAACCGACGACGACTCGATCGGCGGCCACTTCCTGCACCTGCTGCACGGCAAGACGCCGTCGAAGTCGTGGGTCGAGGCGATGCACACGTCGCTGATCCTGTACGCGGAGCACGAATTCAACGCGTCGACGTTTACCGGCCGCGTGATCGCGGGCACGGGCTCGGACATCTACTCGGCGATCACCGGCGCGATCGGCGCGCTGCGCGGGCCGAAGCATGGCGGCGCGAACGAAGTCGCGTATGAAATCCAGAGCCGCTACAGCTCGCCGGACGATGCCGAAGCCGACATCCGCCGCCGCGTCGAGAACAAGGAAGTCGTGATCGGCTTCGGCCACCCGGTCTACACGATCTCCGATCCGCGCAACAAGGTGATCAAGGGCGTCGCGCACAAGCTGTCGAAGGAAGCGGGCGACCTGAAGCTGTACAACATCGCCGAGCGCCTCGAATCGGTGATGTGGGAAGCGAAGAAGATGTTCCCGAACCTCGACTGGTTCAGCGCGGTGTCGTATCACATGATGGGCGTGCCGACCGCGATGTTCACGCCGCTGTTCGTGATCTCGCGCACGTCGGGCTGGAGCGCGCACATCATCGAGCAGCGCATCGACAACAAGATCATCCGCCCGAGCGCGAACTACACCGGTCCGGAAGACCTGCAGTTCGTGCCGATCGAAAAGCGCTGACATGCCCACCGTGCACACCGGCCTCCCGCGTGACGGGGGCCGGCGTGCGCCGGACGCCATACCCGAGTTCCCCACACCATGAATACCGCCAACCGCAAACCCCTGCCCGGCACGTCGCTGGACTATTTCGACGCGCGTGCCGCGGTCGAAGCGATCGCGCCCGGCGCCTACGACACGCTGCCGTACACGTCGCGCGTGCTCGCCGAAAACCTCGTGCGCCGCTGCGATCCGGCGATCCTCGCCGATTCGCTGAAGCAGATCATCGAGCGCAAGCGCGAACGTGATTTCCCGTGGTTCCCGGCGCGCGTCGTGTGCCACGACATCCTCGGGCAGACCGCGCTCGTCGATCTCGCCGGCCTGCGCGACGCGATCGCCGATGGCGGTGGCGACCCGGCCAAGGTGAACCCGGTCGTGCCCGTGCAGCTGATCGTCGACCACTCGCTCGCGGTCGAATGCGGCGGCTTCGATCCGGATGCGTTCGCGAAGAACCGCGCGATCGAGGATCGCCGCAACGAGGATCGCTTCCACTTCATCGAGTGGACGAAGAAGGCGTTCGAGAACGTCGACGTGATCCCGCCGGGCAACGGCATCATGCACCAGATCAACCTCGAGAAGATGTCGCCGGTGATCCAGGCGCAAGACGGCGTCGCGTATCCGGACACCTGCGTCGGCACCGACAGCCACACGCCGCACGTCGACGCGCTCGGCGTGATCGCGATCGGCGTCGGCGGCCTCGAAGCGGAGAACGTGATGCTCGGCCGCGCATCGTGGATGCGCCTGCCCGACATCGTCGGCGTCGAGCTGACCGGCAAGCGCCAGCCCGGCATCACCGCGACCGACGTCGTGCTCGCGCTGACCGAATTCCTGCGCAAGGAAAAGGTGGTCGGCGCGTATCTGGAATTCCGCGGCGAAGGCGCGGCGAGCCTCACGCTCGGCGATCGCGCGACGATCTCGAACATGGCGCCCGAATACGGCGCGACGGCCGCGATGTTCTTCATCGACGGCCAGACGACCGACTACCTGCGCCTCACCGGCCGCAGCGACGAGCAGGTGAAGCTCGTCGAGACCTACGCGAAGGCGGCCGGCCTGTGGGCCGATACGCTCGCCAACGCGCAATACGAGCGCACGCTGACGTTCGACCTGTCGAGCGTGGTGCGCAACATGGCCGGCCCGTCGAACCCGCACAAGCGGCTGCCGACGTCCGATCTCGCCGCACGCGGGATCGCCGGCCAGTGGGAAGAGAAGGCGGGCGAGATGCCCGACGGCGCGGTGATCATCGCCGCGATCACGAGCTGCACGAACACCAGCAACCCGCGCAACGTGATCGCTGCGGCCTTGCTCGCACGCAACGCGAATGCGCGCGGCCTCACGCGCAAGCCGTGGGTGAAGAGCTCGCTCGCGCCCGGCTCGAAGGCGGTCGAGCTGTACCTGGAAGAAGCGAACCTGCTGCCCGAACTCGAGAAGCTCGGCTTCGGCATCGTCGCGTTCGCGTGCACGACCTGCAACGGGATGTCGGGCGCGCTCGATCCGAAGATCCAGCAGGAGATCGTCGATCGCGACCTGTACGCGACGGCCGTGCTGTCCGGCAACCGCAACTTCGACGGCCGCATCCACCCGTATGCGAAGCAGGCGTTCCTCGCGTCGCCGCCGCTGGTGGTCGCGTATGCGATCGCCGGCACGATCCGCTTCGACATCGAGAAGGACGTGCTCGGCCACGACCAGGACGGCCAGCCCGTCACGCTGAAGGACATCTGGCCGACCGACGAGGAGATCGATGCGATCGTCGCGTCGAGCGTGAAGCCCGAGCAGTTCCGCAAGGTCTACGAACCGATGTTCGCGCGTAGCGCCGATGCCGGCGAGCGCGCGGCGCCGCTGTACGAGTGGCGCGCGCAGAGCACGTACATCCGCCGTCCGCCGTACTGGGAAGGGGCGCTGGCCGGCGAGCGCACGCTGCAGGGGATGCGCCCGCTCGCGGTGCTCGGCGACAACATCACGACCGACCACCTGTCGCCGTCGAACGCGATCCTGCTGGACAGCGCGGCCGGCGAATACCTCGCGAAGATGGGCCTGCCGGAAGAAGACTTCAACTCGTACGCGACGCACCGGGGCGACCACCTGACCGCGCAGCGCGCGACCTTCGCGAATCCGACGCTGATCAACGAGATGGCGATCGTCGACGGCGCGGTGAAGAAAGGCTCGCTCGCGCGCGTCGAGCCGGAAGGCAAGGTCATGCGGATGTGGGAAGCGATCGAGACGTACATGAATCGCAAGCAGCCGCTGATCGTCGTGGCCGGCGCCGACTACGGCCAGGGCTCGTCGCGCGACTGGGCGGCGAAGGGCGTGCGGCTCGCGGGCGTCGAGGCGATCGCCGCCGAAGGCTTCGAGCGGATCCACCGCACGAACCTGATCGGCATGGGCGTGCTGCCGCTCGAGTTCAAGCCGGGCACGAACCGGACGACGCTCGGCATCGACGGCACCGAGACCTTCGACGTGATCGGCGAGCGTACGCCGCGCGCCGACCTGACGCTCGTGATTCACCGCAGGAACGGCGAGCGCGTCGAGGTGCCGATGACGTGCCGGCTCGATACGGCCGAGGAAGTGTCGATCTACGAAGCGGGCGGCGTGCTGCAGCGCTTCGCGCAGGACTTCCTCGAATCGTCGCAGGCGGCTTGATCGCGTCACACAGGGATAACGCACACATGGCTCACACTCCTCAAATCAGGATTCCCGCGACCTACATCCGCGGCGGCACCAGCAAGGGCGTGTTCTTCCGGCTGCAGGACCTGCCGGACGCCGCGCAGGCGCCGGGCGCCGCGCGGGATGCGCTGCTGCTGCGCGTGATCGGCAGCCCCGATCCGTACGGCAAGCAGATCGACGGGATGGGCGGCGCGACGTCGTCCACCAGCAAGACGGTGATCGTGTCGAAGAGCGCGCGGCCCGGCCACGACGTCGACTACCTGTTCGGCCAGGTGTCGATCGACAAGGCGTTCGTCGACTGGACCGGCAACTGCGGCAACCTGTCGGCGGCGGTCGGCCCGTTCGCGATCAGCGGCGGGCTCGTCGATCCGGCGCGCGTGCCGCGCGACGGCGTCGCGACCGTGCGGATCTGGCAGGCGAACATCGGCAAGACGATCGTCGCGCATGTACCGGTGACGAACGGCGCGGTGCAGGAGACGGGCGATTTCGAGCTGGACGGCGTCACGTTCCCGGCCGCCGAAGTGCAGCTCGAGTTCATGGACCCGGCCGCCGAGGAAGAAGGCGCGGGCGGGTCGATGTTCCCGACCGGCAACCTCGTCGACGATCTCGCGGTGCCGGGCGTCGGTACGCTGAAGGCGACGATGATCAACGCGGGCATTCCGACGATCTTCGTCGAAGCGGAAGCGATCGGCTATACGGGCACCGAGCTGCAGGACGCGATCAACGGCGATGCGAAGGCGCTCGAGAAGTTCGAGACGATTCGTGCGCACGGCGCGCTGCGCATGGGCCTGATCGACACGCTCGATGAAATCGCGACGCGGCAGCACACGCCGAAGATCGCGTTCGTCGCGAAGCCGGCCGATTATGTCGCATCGAGCGGCAAGCGCGTGAACGCGGGTGACGTCGACCTGCTGGTGCGCGCGATGTCGATGGGCAAGCTGCACCACGCGATGATGGGCACGGCGGCGGTTGCGATCGGCACGGCCGCGGCGATCCCCGGCACGCTCGTCAACCTGGCGGCGGGAGGCGGCGAACGCAACGCGGTGCGCTTCGGGCATCCGTCGGGCACGCTGCGCGTCGGCGCGGAAGCGCAGCTCGAGAACGGCGAGTGGACCGTCACCAAGGCGATCATGAGCCGCAGCGCGCGCGTGTTGATGGAAGGCTGGGTGAGGGTGCCGGGGGATGCGTTCTGAGCGTTGCCGGTTGTGGCGGTGCGGATGCGGGCGGCTGCGGCCGCCCGCGTCGTTTTCGTCAGCCGTGCAGGAAGCGGCGCAGCGCGTCGTGGCTCAGGCGGCGCGCCGTTTCGGCGATCCGCGCGCCGGACACGATGTCGAAACCATGTACGCCGCCGGGCAGCACGTGCAGCTCGGTCGGCACGCCCGCGCGCAGCAGGCGCTGCGCATAGTCGAGATTTTCGTCGAGGAACAGGTCGAGCGAGCCGATCGACAGGAACGTGGGCGGCAGGCCGTCGAGCCGCGTGGCGCGCGCGGCCGCCGCATACGGCGACACGCCGTCGATGCCCGGCGTGTGACCGAGCAACGCGGTCCAGCCGAACCGGTTGTTGGCCGCGTGCCAGACGAATTCGCCGGCATGCGGATGCGGCGTGCGTGTGCAGGTGCGATCGTCGAGCATCGGATAGATCAGGTGCTGGAACGCGAGCCGGAATTCGCCGCGATCGCGGGCGAGGAGCGCCAGCGCGGCGGCGAGCCCGCCGCCCGCGCTTTCGCCCGCCACGCCGATCCGCGCGGTGTCGATGCCGAGCGGGCCCGCGTGGCGGAAGACCCATGCGAGCGCCGCGTAGCAGTCCTCGATCGCGCCGGGAAACACGGTCTCCGGCGCGAGGCGGTAGTCGATCGAGATCAGCGCGCAGCCGAGCTGCGTCACGAGCGACCGGTGCACCGCTTCGAGATCCTTCGCCGCGCCGCGCACGTAGCCGCCGCCGTGCATGTGAACGATCGCCGGCAGCGGGCGCGCGTGGCCATCAGGCAAATAGACGAGTACCGGGACGTTCGGCGCGCCGGCAGGGCCGGGTACCGTGCGGTGTTCGAGCGTGCTGCCGGCCGGGTCGGGCGGCGGCAGCGGCAGTACCCGCTGGCGCGACTGCGCGAGATTGTCGGCACTGAGCGTGATGGTCGGCCAGGTCTCGAGCAGCGGGCGGATTTCGGGATCGACGAGATGCAGGGTGTTCAACGCAGGGCTCCATCATGGAAGTGTGCGGTGCGCCGCGGTCAGAGCACGCTGCGTGCGACGACCCAGCGGTGCACCTCGGTCGGGCCTTCGAAGATGCGCATCAGCCGCGCCTCGCTGGCCATCTGCTGCAACGGCATTTCCTTCGTCATGCCCATCGCGCCGAACGTCTGCATCGCATGATCGATGACGGTCGACGCCATTTCGGTCGCGAACACCTTGACCATCGAGATCTGCGTGCGGGCATCCTGCCCGGCATCCACGCGCGCGGCCGCTTCGTAGGTCATCAGGCGGCACGCGTGGATTTGCGTGAGCGCGTCGGCGACCCACCACTGGACCGCCTGGCGCTCCGCGAGCGGCACGCCGAAGGTCGTGCGCTGTTTCGCATGGTCGCACAGGAGCGCGACCGCGCGCTCGGCGCGGCCGATGCACCACGCGGCCATCTCCAGCCGCCGGTTCGCGAGCCGCGCCTGCATCGTCGCGAAGCCGGCACCTTCCCGGCCCAGCAGTTGCGCGGCGGGAACGCGGCAGTTCTCCAGCACGATTTCATACGTGGACAGCCCGCCGATCATCGGGATCCGGCGTTCGATGATGAAGCCGGGCGTGTCGCGCTCGACGATGAATGCCGACATGCCGCCGCGCTTGCCCTTGCTTCGATCGGTGAGCGCCATCACGATCGTCCAGTCGGCTTCAATCGCATGGCTGATCCAGATCTTGCGGCCGTTCAGCACCCAGCCGTCGCCGTCACGCACGGCCGTCGTGGACAATGCCCCCGGATCCGAGCCGGCGCCCGGTTCGGAGATCGCCATCGCCGCACGCGTGGCGCCGCGTGCGTACGGGTCGAGATAGCGCGCGCGCTGCGCGTCGTCGGCCGCGTCGCACAGCATCCGCAGGTTCGGCGAATCGGGCGGCAGGATGTACGGGGTCACGGTCGTGCCGATCGCTTCGTTCACGCCGACCATCGCGACGGCCGGCAGATCCGAGCCGCCCGCGTCGAGCGGCGCGTCGAGTCCCCACAGGCCGAGCTGCCGGGAGCGCTCGTCGAGTCGCGCACGTTCGTCGGCGAGCAGCCCGAAGCGCTGGCCGTCGGCCTCGCGTGCCATCACCGCGGCTTCGAGCGGAATCAGTTCGTCCTTCACGAAACGCGCGACGAGGTCGCGGATCATCCGGTGTTCGAGTTCGAGTTCGAAATTCATGAGGGTGGTCCATTCAGAAGGGAAGGAGCGCGCGCCGTCAGCCGACGTCGGCGCGCGGTGCGGCACGCTCGCGCAGCGTGCCGAGCAACGCGATCGCGCCGGCCGCGAGCAGCGCGGCATTGAAATAGAGCCCGCCGCGCATCGACCCGGTGGCCGTGTTCAGCACGCCCATCAGGAACGGGCTCGCGAAGCCGCCGATCGCACCGGTCATCGTGATCGCTGCGATCGCGACCGCCATCGAGCGCTTCGGCAGCGCGAGCCCCGGCAGCACCCAGAACGCCGGCAGCGCCGCGGCGTGCGTGGCGACCGCGATGCACAGCGCGATCATCAGGTGCGACGTGCCGCTAGTGCTCGCGAGCCCGGCGAGCGCCGCCGCGCACGCGAGCATCGCGACTGCCCCGTCCTTGCGCCATTCGCGCCGGCGCCCGGTGCGCCAGCCCATCGCGAGCATGCCGGCGATGCCGCACAGGTACGGCAGCGCGGACAGCAGCCCGATCTGCATCGCGCCATGCAGGCCGCCGCGATGCAGGATCACGGGCATCCAGAACACGAGTGCGTAGCCGGCGGCCGCGATCGCGAAATTGGCTGCGCACAGCAGCCAGAAATCGCGATGCGCGAGCAAGGGCCGCGCCGCATGGGCATGCGGCGCGTCGGCTTCGGCCTGCGCGTGCGCAGCGCGCAGCGCGGCCTTGTCGGCGTCCGACAGCCAGCGTGCGTCGTCCGGCCGGTCGTCGAGAAAGCGCAGCGCGACGAGGCCGAGCGCGCTGCTCGGCAGCCCTTCGACGACGAACAGCCATTGCCAGCCGCGCAGGCCGCCCACGCCGTCGAAGTACGACAGGATTGCGCCCGACACGGGGCCGGCGATCAACCCCGCGAGATAGAGCGCGGTCATGAACAGCGCGAACGCCTTGGCGCGCTGCCGCGGCGGATACCACGCACCGAGATAGAACAGGATGCCGGGGAAGAAGCCGGCCTCGAACACGCCCAGCAGAAAGCGGCACGCGTAGAACTGCGCGGGTGTCGTGACGAACATCGTCGCGGCCGAGCCGAGGCCCCACAGCACCATGATGCGGGCGATCGTCCGGCGCGCGCCCGTCCGTGCAAGCCACGCGTTGCTCGGAATCTCGAACGCCATGTAGCCGATGAAGAAGATGCCCGCGCCGAGCCCGTAGACGGCATCGGAAAAGTGCAGTTCGGCAGCCATCTGCGCGTGCGCGAAGCCGATGTTGATCCGGTCGATGAACGACAGCGTGTAGCAGAGGATCAGGAACGGCAGCAGCCGGCGCGAGATCCGGCGGTAGAGCGCCTGCGTCGCGCCATCGTCGACGGCGGCCGGGTGGGTCGAAAGGGTCGGGGGCATGGGCATTCCGTCAGAAGCGGTGAGCGATGCCGAGCGCGAACACCTGCCCGGTGCCGCCCGGTTGCGGTTGCAGGCCGACGACGACCGTGTTGCGGGCGTCGCCGCCGTTCTTCATGTAGAGATAGCGTGCGTACAGCGAGGTCCGCTTCGACAGCGGATGGTCGTAGCCGACGCCGAGTGCGGTCGCGTCGTTCGCCGAGCCCTTCACGTCGCGGCGCACGACCGACACGAGCACGCGATCGAGCGCGCCGACGTTGATCGACGCGCCTACGCTCGCGGTCGAGAACGCCGGCAGGTGCGCCGCCGTGCCGACGCCGTACAGGAATGCGGCATACAGCTTGACTTGGGCGAACGCGTAGTTGGCCGCGAACACGTAGTGGCGGGTCGTCGACGGGGCGACGACGGGCGCCAGGCTGCCGGCCGACGTGTCGCCCTGGAAACCGGCGCCGACATGGAGCCCGCCGAGCCGGTACTGAAGCCCGGCGCCGTAGTTGCGCCCGGCCTGCGTGGACAGCGCATTCGGCGTCGGAAAGCCGTACGTGGCCATCACGCGCAGGCCGTTCCAGTCCGGGCTCAGGTATGACGCCGCCTGGTTGAAGCGCGGAATCGGCGGCGTCGTGTTGCTCGTGATCGTGTCGGTCGACGTCGCGAGCAGCGCGAGCGGCGACATCCGTTCGTTGAGCCCGAACGGATCGCCTTCGTACACGACGTAGAACGCGGGTGTGTATTGCCGCCCGAGCCGCACGTCGCCGTAGCGCGTGTTCTGCAGCGACACGTATGCCTGCCGGTAGAACAGCGTGCCGCCCTGGAACGAGCCGTCGGCCGGCGAGAAGCCGCTTTCCAGCACGAATTTCGTCGACGTGCCGCCGCCGAGCGCTTCGATACCCGTCAGTCCGAAGCGGCTCGTCGACGCGCCGCCGCCGCTTTGCCGCAGGCTCGACAGGCTGCCGATGCGATCGAACTCGACGTAGCTGTCGACGATCCCGTACAGCGTGACCGACGACGCGTGTGCCGACGTGGCATACAGCACGCACGCGCCGACCAGGAATGCTCTCCGTTGCATGAAGGTGTCTCCGTCCATGTTTTTTTGGGCGCCCGCGTTCTGGGAGCGGTACGCGCCGGGTGCTGCGATGCCGCGCCGGGCTCAGCGTCCCTTGAACACCGGCTTGCGCTTCTCGAGAAACGCGCGGGCGCCCTCGATCCGGTCCTCGCTCGCGTAGACGTCGGGGCCGACGTCCAGCCGCAGCGCGGCGGCCACCGGCAGCCCCTGGCTGCGCGTCGCCGTTTCCTTGATGCGGCGGATCGTGAGCGGTGCGTTCGCCGCGATCGTCTGCGCGAGTTCGCGTACGGCGTCGTCGAGCGCGACGCCGGGCACGACGCGGTTCAGCAGGCCGACGCGCTGCGCTTCGTCCGCGTCGAGCCGGCGGCCCGTGAACAGCAGCTCCATCGCGATCGCGCGCGGCAACAGGCGCGGCAACAGCACGCTCGCGAAGTTCGCGCCCATGCCGACCCGCGCTTCGGGCAGGGCGAAGCTCGCATGATCGGCGGCGATTCGCAGGTCGCACGCGAGCGCGATTTCGCAGCCGCCGCCGACCGCGTAGCCGTTGACGGCCGCGATGGTCGGCTTGCGCAGCTCCAGGATCAGCTCGTGCACGTTGCGGGCGAGCCCGCGCATCGGCTGCATGCCGCGTATCTCGGGGTCGCCGAGATCGACGCCTGCGCTGAACGCGCGTTCGCCCGCGCCGCGAATCACGATGACGCGAATCGACGGGTTGTCGTCGAGCGTGACGAGTTCGTCGCACAGGCGACGAACCGCTTCGGCGGACAGTGCGTTGGCGACGTGCGGGCGATGGATCGTCAGCCACGCGATGCCGTCGGCGTCGTCGCGCAGGATCGACGGGGCGTCGTCGCCTGTCAGCGAAGAAAACGAGCGCTGGGTGGTCATGACGCGCTCCCGGCGGCACCCGCCCGCGTGTCGTGCAGCACGCCGGCCTGCCGCAACGCGTCGCGGCGCGCCGCGTCGATCCCGAAGGCATCGAGCACGGCATCCGTGTCCGCGGCGAACGGCCTGGGCGGCCGGCGTATCGAGCCCGGTGTGCGGGACAGTTTGGCGGGGATGCCCGCGCCGGTGTACGTCTCGGTATCGACGAACATCCCGTTGCGCGCCGCCTGCGGATGGCCGAACGCATCGGCGACGGTGTTCACCGGGCCCGTCGCGACGCCGGCCTTCAGCAGCCGCTCGACGACGTCGTCGGCATGCAGTTCGGCGGTCAGCTGGCCGAGCAGCGTGTCGAGCGCGTCGCGATGCGCGACGCGCTGCGCGTTGGTCGCGAACCGCGGATCGCGCGCCAGTTCGGGTGCGCCGAGCGCGTCGACGAGCCGCGCGAACGTGCGGTTGTTGCCCGCGCCGGTCGAGATCGGCTTGTCCTTGCACGGATAGACGCCGTACGGCGCGATCGCGCCATACACGTTGCCGGTCGCGACGGGCACGTCGCCGGTCGCCATCCACGTCGTACTGACCGGATGCAGCATCGACAGCGCGGTGCTGAACAGGTCGATGTCGACGTGTTGCCCGAGGCCGGAGCGCGTCCGTTCGACCAGCGCGAGCAGGATGCTCGAGACGGCGCTCAGGCCGGCCGCATGATCGACGACCGGAAACGGCACCTTGAGCGGCATGCCGCCCGGTTCGCCGTTGATCGACATGAAGCCGGCGAGGCCCTGCGCGACCGCGTCGTAGCCCGGAAATCGCGCGAGCGGGCCGTCGGTACCGTATCCGGAGATCGAGCAGTGCACGAGGCGCGGAAAGCGCTCGCGCAGGCAGGCTTCGTAGCCGATGCCCCAGCGTTCGAGCGTGCCCTGCTTGAAGTTGTCGATCAGCACGTCGGCCGTCTCGAGCATGCGGAACAGCACGTCGCGTCCGTCGGGATGCGACAGGTCGAGCGCGAGATTGCGCTTGTTGCGGTTGAGCCCCCAGTAGTAGCTGGAGATGCCGCTCGGCATCGCGGGGCCCCAGTCGCGCGTTTCGTCGCCCTGCGGCGGTTCGATCTTGACGACGTCCGCGCCGTGGTCGGCGAGCGTCTGCGCGCAGAACGGCCCCGCATAGACGCGGCTCAGGTCCACCACGCGCACGCCCGCGAGTGCGCCTTCGTTGCTGCTGGTCATGACGATGTCTCCTTCGATGTGGATTCGACGGGCCCGCGGGCCGGCATGGGCGCCGGCTCGCACGCGGCCGCGGTGCGTCGCGGGGTCAGCCGCGCGCGGCGAACAGCGCGTTGACTGCCGCGCGATGTTCGGGGGTGGCGTGCGCGAACGCCTGGTACGACGCCGACAGGTCGAGCAGCGTGTCGAGGCTCGCGTGGCGGCCTTCGCGCAGCAGCCGTTTGGTCAGGCGCAACGCGGTGCCCGAGTGACGGGCGATGCGGCCGGCCAGCTCGTGCGCATGCGCGAGGAGGTCGGCATCGGGCACGACGCGCGACACGAGCCCGCAGCGCAGCGCGGCATGCGCGTCCAGCGCATCGCCGGTGAACGACATTTCCGCGGCGACCGCGGCACCGACGATCTGCGGCAGGAACCATGCGCCGCCGTCGCCCGGCACGAGGCCGAGCGCGATGAAGCTTTCCGCGAAGCGCGCGCTGTCGGCGGCGATGCGGATGTCGCACATGCATGCGAGATCGGTGCCGGCGCCGATCGCGGGGCCGTTGACCGCCGCGATGGCCGGGACTTCGAGGTGCTGGAACGCGTGCGCGAGCCGTTGGATGCCGCGGCGATAGCTGGTCCGGATCGCGGCAGGGTCGGGCGGGCCCGATTCCACGAACGCGCGCATCGCCTTCACGTTGCCGCCTGACGAGAACGTCGGGCCGGCGCCGGTCAGGATCAGCACGCGGATCGATTCGTCGCGGTTCGCTTCGTCGCAGCATTCGGTCAATGCGTCGATTGCATCGGTATCCGAAATGGCGTTGCGGGTGTCGGGACGATTCATCGTGACGGTCAGGATCGAGCCTTGCCGTTCACGGGTCAGGAAAGCTGCCATGGTGTCTCCGTGTGTTCGTGCCGCGGGACTTCACGCCGCGGGCCGAAGCCTAGTATCGTCATGACGGTTGGCGGCGGGAAATTCCGTTCCACATACGTGGAAGGCCCGTGCCGGTCGTGGCGGAGAGGGCGGGATGAGCGGAAACGTGGTCAAGAGCGCGGCGCGCGTGTTCGAGGTGCTGGAACTCTTCAGCGCGTTGCAGCGGCCGCTGAGCGTGCGCGAGATCGCCACGCGCTGCGGTTACCCTGGGTCGAGCGCGGCCGCGCTGCTGACCAGCATGAAGACGCTCGGCTATCTCGCGTACGACGACGCCACGCATGCGTATGCGCCCACCGCGCGGCTCGTCAATCTCGGCGAAGCGCTGGTCGACTCGGCGGCCGGCAGCCGGCGGCACTGGCATGCCGTCGCGAAGCGGCTGGCGGCGCGCACGCACGAGGCGGTCGTGATCGCGGTGCAGAGCGACCTGTACGTGCAGTACATCGATGCGGTCGAAGGCTCGCATTCGATTCCGGTGCAGTTCTACGCGCCGATCGGCACGCGTCGCGAGATCTGCATGTCGGGGCTCGGCTGGGCGTTGCTGAGCCTCCAGCCGGACAGCACGATCCGCCGGCTCGTGTCGCGCAGCATCCGCCGGCTCGGGAAGTCGGGCAGGACGATCGACGAGGACGTCGTGCTCGACAAGGTCGAACAGACGCGCCGGCTCGGCTATTCGTATTCGGCGCATACGGTGACGCAGGGCGCCGCGATGATCTCGATGGTGATCGCGGACGGCTGGAACGGGCTGCCGCTGGCGATGGGCGTGGCCGGGCCCGTCGAGCGGATCGACCCGCATCGGGACGCGATCGTGCGGGCGATGCGGGCGGCGCTGGCCGAACGTGCGGGGGACGGGCAGCGCTAGGGCCCGCGCAAGCCCGTTGTCAGCGTGACCGGACCTTGGTCGTGCGACGCTGGCGTGCGCACGCATTCGCATAGAATCGGAACGTTTTGCCGCGCCTTTCCCGGTTGCATTTCAGCGAGGTCGTCATGCCATTGAACGCGCCGCTTTCCGGCATCCACATCGTCGAATTCGAAGGTCTCGGCCCCGGTCCGCTCGCGGGCTGGATGCTCGCCGGGATGGGCGCGCGGATCACGCTGATCGCGCGCCCGTCCGGCCGCACGAGCGCGCCGGATGCGTTGCAGGCCCGCGACGGCGACCTGCTGCGCGAAGGCAAGACGATCGTCGAACTCGATCTGAAGTCGCCGGCCGGCCGCGACGCCGCGCTCGACCTGGTCGCGCAGGCCGATGCGCTGATCGAGGGGCTGCGGCCCGGCGTGATGGAGCGGCTCGGCCTCGGGCCCGACGATTGCGCACGCCGCCATCCGACGCTCGTGTACGGGCGGATGACCGGCTGGGGCCAGCACGGCCCGCTCGCGGCCGCGGCCGGACACGACCTGAACTACGTCGCGCTGACGGGGCTGCTGTCGCTGTCGGCGCCGCGCGACGGCCGGCCGGGGGTGCCGCCGACCGTCGTCGGCGATGCGGGCGGCGCGCTCGGGCTCGCGTTCGGGATCGTCTGCGCATTGCTCGATGTGCGTGGCGGCGGGCCGGGGCGCGTGGTCGACGGCGCGATCGTCGACATCGTGTCGATGCTCGGCTCGCTCGCGCTGTGGGCGCGCGCGAACGGACAGCTCGACGGCGCGCAGCCGAGCCTCTTTCATGACGCGCCGTTCTACGACGTGTATCGCTGCGCGGATGGCGAATGCGTGACGATCGGCGCGCTCGAGCCGCCGTTCTATGCGCTGCTGGTCGAACGGCTCGGGCTGACCGACGTCGATCCGGCGTCGCAGTACGACCGGGCGCGCTGGCCCGCGCTGAAAGCGCGTTTCGCCGACGTGTTCGCGCAGCAGCCGTCCGCGCACTGGCGCGCACTGCTCGAAGGCACCGACGCGTGTTTCGCGCCGCTGCTGAGCGTAGCCGACGCGGCTGCACATCCGCACAACGCGGCGCGTGGGATCTATCGGACGGATGAGAACGGCAACGTACGGGCGCGCGTGGCGCCGCGGTTTTTGCCGCTGGCGGGGGACGGGGCGGAGTAGACGCGCCGGCATATCGAGGTCGTTGAGCCGGTCGCGATATGCACTTCACTTCAAGGTTTCGGGAGTGGCTGGCGCCAGTTATGGTGCTAAATTTGGTACCAGATTAGATGCAACGCCATTCTGTAGAAGAGGGAGCCGACATGCCTCAATCCATCCTGGCCAATTTTACCGCGAGCGTTTCCGAGCTGAAGCGGAACCCGATAGGCACGGTCGCGGCGGGAAAGGGTTTCCCGGTCGCGATCCTGAGTCGCAACGAGCCCGCGTTCTATTGCATCCCGGCGAAGACGTGGGAGGCGATGGTCGAATGTCTGGAGGATATTGAAGACAACACACTGGTCGACGAGCGCGCCAACGGGAAAGTCGTCAACGTCAGGCTGAACGACCTTTGAACTTCAATTTTTCGAACCTGCGCTGAAGGAGCGGACGAAGCTCGATCACACCGTTCGCGACCAGTTCAAATCCCGGCTCGCCGAGCGGCTCGAGAATCCTCGGATTCCGTCTGCAAAGTTGCATGGTCACCCGGATCGTTACAAGATCAAGCTGCGCAGCGTCGGCTATCGGCTCGTCTACGAAGTGCGCGATTCGGAAGTGCTCGTACTGGTCGTGGCGGTCGGTCGACGCGAGCGCGATGCGGTCTAT
This sequence comes from Burkholderia sp. HI2714, assembly GCF_002223085.1. Taxonomy (NCBI): domain Bacteria; kingdom Pseudomonadati; phylum Pseudomonadota; class Betaproteobacteria; order Burkholderiales; family Burkholderiaceae; genus Burkholderia; species Burkholderia sp. HI2714. The sequence continues at coordinate 201,009 of NZ_NKFM01000035.1, forward strand.
CTTGCCGCGATGAAGCGTTAGATCCCGATGCGCCGCACATGGGAGCGGCAAGCTTTCCGCATGTCTGACGCTTGGCTCCGCTACGCGCTCATCGTCTTCTGGAAGGACGGGCGGTCCTTCAAGTGCGGAGAACCGCTCACGCCGTTTCCTCCGGCGCATCCGGCATCTTGCCGTCGCCGACGCGGTTGATCGTGCCCTGCGCGATTGCGACGAGCCGCTCGTGATCGCCGTCGATGACGAACACATGACACTGGCAGGTCGCCTGGTGCCGGCCCGCATAGACGAGCTTCGCACGGGCGACGAGCGTGCCGTTCACGGCCGGCCGCAGGTAGTTGATCTTGTATTCGGCCGTGATCACGCGCGGGCCGAGCACGAGCGCGCCGGCGAACGTCAGCGCGTTGTCCGCGAGGTAGCTGATGACGCCGCCGTGCACGAAACCGTGCTGCTGCCGCAGTTCCTCACGCACGGGCAGGCACAGCGACACTTCGTTGTCGCCGATATGCATCAGCTCCGTGCCCAGCAGCATGCTGAACGGTTGCGCACGCAATGCGCCGCGCGCGTGGTCCGTGATGTCGGTCATCGACTTTCCTCGAAATGAGTGCCCGCTTGCGCTGAACTCTAGGAAGGGGGCTGCGGATAAGCAAGGAAATTCGTCCGCATTTCATGCAATCTCCAGCGCGATGCGACGCGATTATTGCGTCGAATGCCGTAGATTTCCCTGTTTGCGGATGATTCCGCTGGAATGCGCGGGCAACGTGAATTTCGCTGCCGTCCGCACCTAAAGTCCGACGAAGAAATGCCGCTAATGCCGGGGCATTGCCTCATCTTCCGCTTTCCAGGAATCTCCCCCATGTTCGGAAAAATCAAGCTCGCGTCGGGTCTGCTCGGCGTGTTGACCGTGTTTTGCCTCTTCCTGTTCGCGATCGAGGCGCTCGGCTTCTGGGCGCTCAAGTCGACGCGCAGCGGCGTCGACGATCTGTCGAACATCGCGATCACGCAGGTCGAAGCGGCTAGCCAGGCGACCCAGCAGCTGCTCGACGCGCGCATCAACCTGTCGCGCGCCGGCACGCGGATGGTGCGCGGCGGCCCGAAGCCGGAAGACATCATCCGCCATGCCGGCGCGTCGCTCGCGGAGGCGGACAAGGCGTTCGCCGCGCTGACGGCCGCGCAGCCGGTCGACGATGCCAACCGCGCGCGCGTCGCGGCGCTTGCCGAGCGCTATCGCGCGCTGCGCGGCGCGCTGGGCGAACTCGTGCAGTTCCTCGACGCCGACAACATCCAGGCCTTCCTCGACCAGCCGACACAGAGCATCCAGGACGCCTATATCGCCGAGCTGCGCCGCTTCACCGACTATGGGGGCGCATCGAGCCGCACGGCGTTCGACACGATCGACGGCGGCATGCTCTGGTTCAAGTCGGTCGGCATCGTGCTGCTGGTGGCGATGCTCGTGGCGAGCGCGGCGATCTACGTGGCCGCGCGGCGCGCGGTCGTCGCGCCGCTGGAAGAAGCCGGCCGCCATTTCGAGCGGATCGCGCAAGGCCGGCTCGATGAAGTCGTGCGGGCAGGCGGCGTGTTCGAGATCGACCGGATGCTGCGCGGCCTCGCCACGATGCAGACGAGTATCGCGGGCACCGTGCGCACGGTGCGCCAGGCGTCCGACGCGATCCACCTCGGCGCGGGCGAGATCGCGGGCGGCAACGCCGACCTGTCGGCGCGCACCGGCACGCAGGCCGCGTCGCTTGAGGAAACGGCCGCGAGCATGGAGGAACTGACGGCGACCGTCCGGCAGAACACCGACAGCGCGCGTGCGGCGAGCGCGCTGGCCGACGCGGCGCTCGAGGCGACGAGCCACGGCGGCGGCGTGGTCGACAGCGTGATCGACCGGATGCGCGGCATCGCGCAGAGCTCGGGGCGGATCGCGGAGATCATCTCGGTGATCGACGGCATCGCGTTCCAGACCAACATCCTTGCGCTGAACGCGGCCGTGGAAGCCGCCCGCGCAGGCGAACAGGGGCGCGGCTTCGCGGTCGTCGCGGGTGAGGTGCGCTCGCTCGCGCAGCGCAGCGCGCAATCGGCGAAGGAGATCAAGGCGCTGATCGAGGATTCGGTCTCGCAGATCAACGGCGGCGCGGAGCTCGTCGAGCGCGCCGGCGATGCGATGCGGACGGTGTCGGCGTCGATCACGCGCGTCGTGCAGACGATGTCCGAGATCACGGCGGCGTCGGTCGAGCAGAGCGTCGGGATCGAGCAGGTGAACCAGGCCGTCACGCAGATGGATCAGCTCACGCAGCAGAACGCGGCGCTGGTGGAGGAGGTCGCGGCGGCGGCTGCGTCGCTGAACGACCAGACCGCGCACCTGATGCAGGCGGTGTCGGTGTTCGAACTGGGCGACGGCCGCGCCGCACGCGGCGAGCATGCGGCGCCGTCGTTCGACGACGCGGGTTACGCGCCGGCCGGCAGCGCCGCGTAAGCCGTCTCGAGGTGGTAGGGCGTCGTCGACGGCATGTCGGCGCGCGCCACCTGCCCGTCCGCCGTCTTGCACTCGAACCAGCCGCGCGGATGCAGGAAGCGCGCGGCGAAGCGTTCGATCTGCCGCGCGAGCGGCGCCGAGGCCGGCGTGCCGCCGTGCGTCGCGAGCGCGCGCAGGTACTCGGTCTGCGCCCAGATCCGCTGCGTGCCGTCGATGCACGCGCCTTGCGCGTCGAGCGCCGCGCAGACGCCGCCCGTCTGCGGATCGACGCCGTATTGCTCCGCGAACACAAACGCGCGCGCCAGCGCGCCGGGGAGCCCGGTCTGCGCGAGCCGCGCGCCGGCCGCGTCGACCAGATAGAACCACTCGAACTGATGGCCCGGCTCGAAACGGTTGTCGGCCGCGCCGAGCGGCAGCTCGGCCACGCAGCCGGTTGCCGCGTCGACGAACGTGCGCTCGACGGCCTGCGCGGTGTGCGCGAGCGCGTCGTCGAACGCCGTGTCGCCGAATGCAGCCGCCGCCGCGAGCCACGCTTCGGTCAGGTGCATCAGCGGATTCTGCAGCGCCCCGCTGCCGGACGACGAGAAATCGGCGTGGCGCGCCGCGTCGAGCAGCGCGTCGCCGCGGTGCGGCGCGAAACGGTCCTGAATCAGCGCGGCGGTCTCTTCGGCCGCCTGGCGCGCGGCGGCGTCGCCCGATGCCGCATACCACGCGGCGCACGCGAACACGATGAAGGCGTGCGTGTAGAGATCCTTGGTCGTGTCGAGCGGTGCGCCCTGCGCGTCCACGCTGTAGTGCCAGCCGCCGTGGCGCGGGTCGCGAAAGTGGCGGCCCAGCGCGTCGAACAGCGTGGCCGCGTGCGCGGTGTCGCCGGCCTGCGCGAACACGAACAATTGCCGTGCGCAGGCCATTGCGCGATAACGGGTCACGGGCAGCGGCGCGTGGGTGGCCGGATCGACGGCTTCGAACGGCAACTGTAATGTCTGGTCGAACCCTGAACCCCGCCAGATCGGCAAGACGACGTGCGCGAAATGGTGGCGCAGTTGGGCGGCCTGGGCGGAAGCGGAGTCGGAAACGGACATGACGGGGTTGAGCGCTAGGTTCGAAACGTGTCGGCGCGGCCCGGAGGATCGGCGCGGCCGGGGCCAAGGATAAAACATTCCGCACGGCCGGCACCAGAAAAGGAGATAAATCGCATGCTGAGCAACCTGGAACTCGTGATGCGGCTCGTCCTCGCGGCGGCGCTGGGCAGCGTCATCGGCTTCGAGCGCGAGCGTCTGTCGTGGGCGGCGGGCCTGCGTACGCACATGCTCGTCTGTGTCGGTTCGACGCTGATCATGATCGTGTCGGCGTTCGGGTTCGCCGACGTGCTCGGCAGCAGCGAGCACATCGTGCTCGATCCGTCGCGGATTGCCGCGCAGGTCGTGTCGGGCATCGGCTTCCTCGGCGCGGGGTCGATCCTGCTGCGCGGCGAGATCGTGCGGGGGCTGACGACGGCCGCGAGCCTGTGGTCGGTCGCCGCGATCGGCCTCGCGGTGGGCGGCGGGCTCTACGTCGCGTCGATTTCGGCGACGATCATCATCCTGATCATCCTGGCCGGCATCAAGCCGCTGGAGCGGCGCTACTTCACGGTGCGCCAGCGGCGCCAGCTCGCGCTGACGGTCGTGGGCGGCACGCTGAACTTCGATTCGCTGCATGCGGCGCTGGGCCCGGACAGTGCGCGGGTGAAGCAGTTCATCGTGCAGCGCGCCGACGACACGGGCGAGCACGACGAGGTGCGCATCGCGCTTGCGCGGGTATCGGAACTCGAATACCGGGCGATCTGCGACAAGCTGCGCGCGCTGAAGGGCGTCACGCGTTTCGAAGAGGGCAACGGGTTGTCAGGCGACGAATAGGCGGAATCGGCGACGGGGCATGCGACAATGGCCGACCGCCGATTCCGTTCGACATCGAGTGTCAGTTCGACGACGATCGAGCTGCCTCCTTCATTGGCAGACCACCGACGGGTACCTCGATGCCGATCACGGAAATACCGCATCTGCGATACGGGACCATTATTGTGCTCAACGGTCCGAGCAGTGCCGGCAAAAGTACGCTCGGCAGATATTTGTGCGAGCAATTGATTGAGCATCATTTGCACATCGAGCTGGATGTGTTCCGAAGCATGGAGCCCGCAAACTACTGGGAAGTCGAGCAACCTGTGGCACAGGTTCGGGTGGCCGCCCTATGCAGAGCAATCAATGCCACTGCCGCCACTTTTTCCAGGCACGGTCAGCCGGTGATCGTTGATCATGTCCTTTCATCCGATGCCTGGTACTACATGCTCGAAGACTTGGTCGGTTTCCCGGTCTTTATCGTAGGTGTCTTTTGCTCGCTCGACATTTTGATCGAGCGCGAGCTTGCCCGTGGTAAACGCACGATCGGATTGGCCAAGTCGCAATTCGACTCGATTCATGCTAACCGGCACTACGATTACATCGTGGACACGTCATTGTCAGACGCACTTGATTGCGGCAATTCCATACTGGCATGGTTGAAAAGTCGACCCAACCCTACTGCATTCTCGAAGATGCATCAGAAATTCTTCGGTGACGAAAAATAATCAAATGCCGACTGGTTTCGGACATTCGGTAAAGAGCGTCACGTCGATGACAATCGGCGCGTTGCCAGCGCTCCGGTAGACTCCGAAGCTTGCCTAACTTCGTCGCGATAGCATAGACACTCGGCTTTTCATCAAGTGTTTGCACGCGCCGTATCGCCGTGTCGTTTTCTCTGTTCGGGATCATCGCCTTTGTCTCCCGAACGGCAAAGTGCCTCAAAAGTCTGTTGGTTGTTCCGTGCCGAGAAATGGAATTCGGAAAAAATGAAATCGAAAAACAAGTATTTCTTGCTGCTTGCAGGGGCCGGGTTTGCGGTGCTGGCTGGGGTGATCACAGTGATCGACCAGCGGCAGTTGCGCTCGCTGGGGGAGACACTTTCCGCGCCAGAGCAGATATTCAAGATTGATGGCAGCGTTCCCTTTGGAATCACTGACATCAAATGGGTCAATGATCATGGCGTAAGCCTCTTGACCGGTAAGCTCTTGGACGGCAGAAAAGAAGACGACACGACTTCACTACCGGGTAGGGTGCTGGACCTGCAGGTTCCGTCCCGGGCTGAGCACTTGCGTGAGCAACAAAAACGGATGGCGGCAGCATCAGCCTCGACCATGATCGTCGCCGGCCATCAAGAGCTGGCAGCACAGACTCTGCTCAACTTCCTGTCTCGCCAAGAGACGCGGCAATTCATTGCTCGAATGGAGGATGGAGGCAAGATCAATATTTTGGCGACCATTCAGGCTCCGATCGAGAGTGATTCCGATCCGCATCTGATGACAGCGCCCGGAGGCAAGTGGCTCGCGTTTGACTCCGATGAACGCGAGGAGAATAACGCCCGGATTGGCCCGTACAAGATCGCATTCGTCAGCCTTGATGGGGGGAGCACATGGAAATTCGATCCGAAGACAAAAGTGTCTCGTTGGACTGAGTTTCAAGGCCGGCTCTCGGATAACAATGCGTTCACTCTGGATAAAGGGGCCACCGAACGCTCCGATAAAGAAAAAATCTGGGTGACGCGAGATCATGGCCAATCGTGGCAGAGCATTGACTTGCGCAAGGCGGTCTGGTCGGATCGGCAGGAGCGTGAGAACGAGGTACTCGATGCGAGTTGGACCGTTCTGCCTGGTCCTGCTGGAAATGCGCTAGGCTGGTCATCGCTGACTTCGATTGTGATCGACGACGAGGGGAATGAGAAAAGCCAAAAATTCCTGGAATCCCGTCGCTTCGAACTGGACTTCAGCGGCAAGCAGGTTGTAGTCCGCAATGTCTCCGCCGCACCTGATTGGGGTAAGCGCAGCCTGTCCAACTTTGAGATCGTCAGCAATGCGTCCGGGGAGGCACTGTTGTCGTACAACGGAGGTTTGTACGCCCTCGATCCGATGACCAAGCAGTGGGCCAAAATTGCCATTCCAGGGATTCATGGAGTTTCCAGCAATGTTTACCACGATGGCGTATGGCTGGGAAATGGTATCTGGATCATCAAGGCCAGTGGCCAGACAATATGGAATGTTGTGGCCTGTTATATGCCACCTTATTTTGGAAACACACGCAATTGCGGTATGTCGTCGGCGCAAGCCTATTTTTACAGCAGGGATCAAGGGAAAAATTGGATTCCGTTTGTCTTGCCAATGTCATCGGGCGAGGAATCCTACTCAACCGAGATTCTCGGATGGGATGATCAACGTCGAGGTATGGTGGTTGCCCGAAAAGATTCAGGTAGGCTGGGTGATAATGTCGCAATTTATCGGTTGCCGTAGAGTCGCGCGCTTGACGTAAACGGAGTGTCTCGATAAAAATCCGAGGGATCTTCGGGTAGTCGCTCTAAGAAGGCTGCAGATGAATTTACCCGGGGTTGGTGGGGGCGTGTCGTTTTGAGGTTGTTTTCTGAAAAATAATTAGGGGGCATTCTTTGGGAAATCGTTCATTTCTGTATATTCAAGCCGGTTCGGGCGAAGAAGCCAAAACAATTGAGGTTGCCGACGCGAACAATAACTTTCCGACCTTGTGGCGAATCTTGTTGGCCTCAAGTGCCGCAGGTGAGGCTATTAGAGATCAGCGCGTGTTTGGTGATGCCAATTCTGATAATCTCGTCAGTGATGCACGGGCCGCGCTGGATCGTTTGCGGACCTTGTTGAGTTATCTTGAGCGTAATCCTGTCGCGAAGCCTGCTGGCAACGTGTTTACGCGCATTATTGCCAAACCACCTCATCTCAGTGACGAAGAAAGCCAGCTTGTTCGTCAGCTTGATGCTGCAATCCATTATTTGCAGAATGAGGTGGACGATCTGGCCGAGTATGGCGTGCCTAATTTTTCGGCAAACCTGGATGAGTTGTTTGCACTGGAAGGTTTCTCGGATTTTGACGAAGAGCTTGCATCGGATGATGAATATTCCGGGCGATACTTTGCAGACGCTTCTGACGAATTTATCAGAAGGGAGGCTGGGAAATGCAATGCCTTATGGGGGCAGTTGCAGGTTAGTATGTCTAAAAGAGACACGGTTGGCGTGAGAGAACTTCTACTGGAGGCGGAAGTTACTCGCGTTGATTGCTCGGTGCCGGTAACTTGGGATTATTGGGCCTGGACATTCGGCGTGAGTGGTTTCGATCATGCTTATTTCAAGCGTGCCTATGGGGAGGCTCCGAGGACGGTAACCTTTAAAGATTTCATGGCAACATCGGGTGGTAAGTTGGGCCATCAATTGGCTTATGGCTTGTACAGCTTTCATTCGAAGGGGCGCTGGGGCGTTCAATATGCCGACGAGAAAAATTGGCGTATCGTTCAAGAGGCGACATGGGACGGCATGTGGCAAGAGAGAGGGGACGCTACTTATTTCTTGTGCTGGGTGAAGCGTAATGGAAAATATGGTCTGATTCGCCCTGAAGAAACGGGCGTTATCACCATTTGTGAGCCCGCTTTCGATGATTTTTGGTACTTTGAAGGTCGAACTGCTTTCGTACAAGTTGGCGATAAAATCGGCCTGATTGGTGTGGATGGTGTTTGGTTGCTTGAGCCTTGCCTCGATGAGTGCAGTGACTATGAGGAAGGGTATGCGTGGGCGGCCGTGGGCAAGGGCTACGGCTTTCTGGGTGAGGATGGTCAATGGTCGGTGCCCCCGAAATATGAAGAGATAGGCGATATTTGCTGGGGCGTTTCCGCCGCGATGCGCTCGGGAGAGCAGTGGGGGCTGATGGAGCTTGCAAGCGGTCAGTGGTTATCGGCACCGCAGTGGCATTCGCTGGAATGGTCTGAGGAGCGGACTGCATTCCTCGTTGGGCCTGACAAGACGATTGCGATGGATGCGAGAGGCCAGCTCTTGAGTGATTCGGATTGATGTCCGGAGAAGGAGCGATGGGTGCTTGCTCAGTTGCGATGCTGTTCATAACGAAGACAGAGCGCTGTTCACGCCACGACGCCGGAGGCGAGTCGCTTGCAATGGGTCTTCAGCGTCGCTTCGCTGACCGGCGCGATGCAACGCAGGCACCCTGTTTGCTGTCCGCTCGTTATTACCGGGCTAGCATCCACGAGCGCTCTTGTCCAAGTTAACGCAAAGGATCCTGGCGTCTTGTTTCCTATGGCAGGTCAACGAGCAAGCGCCGCAAGCGGCCCAGATTGTCCGTCAGATTAAGTCCTTTGATTAACGCGCCTGTCCCGAAATTTCGCTCCTTGTTCAAGCGATCAAAGTCGCCCCAGAACACACTGTGCTCTGGGGTTTTTAAAAGCGCAAAATGTGCTTCCGGCAATACGTAGTGCGCAAGGTTATACAAGCCATGCACGAAGGCGCCGAAATACTTCAAAAATTCATGGAATTCAACCAGCCATGTCATTTTTCTGTATTCGTTGGCAATGCATTGCAGGTAATGGGACGCCTCGTCCACTTGCCCGTTAAGCAAGGCCATCAAGTAGCGGACGACAAGTACGTTGCCCTTGGGACTCCCTTTCCGACCCACATAGGTCTCCGCGAGTGCTAGTGATTTTTCCACAGCGGTTTGCCTTGGGTTGTCGTATACCATCACTGCAACGAGGTTGCTTCCGACTCGGAAGAAAGGGAAACAGTCTCGCTCTGCCAACCCAAGTTCTCTCGGAATGTATTGCTTCACCAAGCCGATGTCGCAATCGGCCATAGCGTACATGAGTTCGCGGAAATGATAGCCGTGACTACCGGTGGGGGTGTGTAGGCGATTTCCAAACTTCAGTCGGTTCCACGTGTGCAAAGCATCCTTGAGCAAGCTCATATCGGCCTCATGGAATGCACGATAGATGCCGATCGATAGAAGATAATCGACGTCGATGGGAAAGCCGTGGGTGGCGCAGGTGTCATCGAAAAACGATCGAGCCTGTTCTTTCCCGAGAATTTGGAGCTGTCCATTGGCAGCATAGGCCCGTTCAAAGTCGCTCTGTTTCCTTTCTTCGGGAAAATCTTGATGCACCTGCTGGATTTCTCTTAACCGAGCTTCAAACGCTGGCACTGTACTTGGCCAGACATCTCCCTCACGATGCTCGACCCAAAGTGCTTCAAGTTTTCTTTTGTCCTTGGTATCCATGAAATTCGATATTCTCGTTATATTAAAAATGGAATTGATTCTTACGGTCAACTACCAGGATATCAACACTTTGCGGCATCGGTGTTTTGATCGATGACTTGCTGGGGAAGGAAAGCTGGTATCCCGGAATCAGGAGCGCGGCTAGCGCGGCCAGCGTTGCCAGAAGACACGAAACGCTGTGGCGTATGCGAACCGTCATCGTATGGGCGCTCCCTCGTCCGCGTGATTCGTTCAGCCGGCGTAGACGTGCTGCGCCCACGCTTCCATCAGCGGCCGTCGCTGTTCCAGTAGGTCGGTCCGATGATAAGCGGCCTCGACCTGATCACAAGGGGAAGGAAAGACCAGAGTTTCATGTGGTTGATGGTGTTTTGGCATTTTGATCAGCGTTAGCGCTTTCTCGGGCAGCGGGATGCGATGCGGTTCCTTGGCCTTCATGCGTGCGGCCGGAATGTTTCAAACACACTCAACCAGATCGAGTTCGTTCCACGTCGCGCCTCGTACCTCACCGCCGCGGGCTGCGGTAAGTATCGGGAATAGCAAGGCAGCACGCGTGCTGTCGCCAGGCGCGTGCTTTGCCAAGTGACTCTCGACGAATTGCGGCACATGGCTCCACGGCATTGCGGGCGGGTGTGTCGTCTTGGTCGACTGTTCGGGAAGAATGTGACCGCCATGACGGGATTCGCAACGATGTGGCCGTGTGCCCAAGCCCACTGCATCACTGCTGCATGCGTTGACGAGTGCGGCTGGCTGTAGCAGTCTTCGTCAGCCAGATGGGGCGCAGGATGTCTGCACAGTCACCGGGGCTAATCGCATCGAGCTTACGGTGACCGAGCTTGGGAAAGACATGGGAATCGCTGGATAGGGCCGGATGGTGTTAGAGTAAATTGGATGGTTTTGTGTTGCAAGCTATTGAATTTATTGATGAAAATTGGACTTTGATGGATGTTCCCGGACTTTAATTTGGCAGACATGACCGAATCCGTTTCCTCGCCTCGCCCCCGCTCCCGTTCCAATCGTTCGTCGGCCCGTTCGCGCCCGCGTTCCGCTGCTGCCGCGGGCAGTACGTCCGCGAGGGCGACGGTGCGGTCCGGCAGTACGCCGGCCGGCGACGCGTCGCGGGACGAACGGACGCTCGACCTGTTCGGCGATCCGGTGCTCGAGCCGGGTGAGCGCGTGCCGGCCGCGGCGCGTGACGACGCGGTTGCGCAAGCCGAGGCGGCAGTCGATGTCGCGGACGATGTGGCGTCCGGGCGGCAGGCTGCGCTGGACGGGTTCAGTGCGCCGGAGGGGGTGGCCGCGGCAGGACATGTGGAAGCGGCAGAAGGTGCGATTACGCGTGAAGTCGCGACGGTGACGCATGGCGTTTCGTCGCCCGAAGGTGATGGTGACGCAAACGTCGACGTCGTGCCGGCTTCTGGCGCGGCTGCGATGAAGGCAGTCGATATTCCCCTGGTCGATGGCGTTGCAACGAAAGCCGCCGATATGCCTGCGGGCGATGGCGCCGCAACGGTGGCGACCAAGCTGCAAGCAGCCGATGGTGCTGCGGCGAAGGCGACCGGATCTCAAGCGGCTGAGGGTGAAGTCGAGAAGGCTGTTGTTGTGGCTGCCGCCGCCGTTAAATCCCGCGAAGGGCGGTCCTCCGGTGACGCCGTGAAGGAACGCCGTGCGTCGTCGGGCGGCAAACGCCGGACGGCTGCCGGCGCAAGCGACGCGACAACGGAGCAATCCGCGCGGGTCGTGACGAGCGTCGACACGGCGCCGGAAGTGACCGCTGGGAGCGCGGCGGCGGACGCGGTGTCGACGGTCGAGCCGCAGACGTCGGCGCAGCCGGCCAAGCCGGTGATTGCCGCGAACCCGGCGAACCCGGCGAACACGGCGAACACGGCGAACACGGCGAACACGGCGAACACGGCGAACACGGCGAACACGGCCAACACCGCGAAGGCCCATGACACCGCGCCGCGGGCCGACGCCACCGTATCCCCCGTCACCCAGCCGCAGGCTTCTACTGCCTCCTTTGTCACGAAGCCGTCGGCGGAGCGCACGCAACCGGCCGCGCCGGCCTTCGATCCGGATACGCACCTGCGCCCGCTGACCGACCGGCTGGCCGCACTGCAGGCCGATGTGGACGGCCTGACGCGTACGGCCGATCGCGAGATGCGCCGCGTCAACCGCCTGCTGCTGGCGTTGGCCGTCGTCGTGCTGGCCGGGCTCGTCGCGCTGGTGATGCAGACGCGGCAGATCGCGCACCTGAAGCAGGACGTCGCCGCGAAGCAGCAGCGGATCGATCGCCTCGCGGCCGATCTGTCGACGCAGCAGGCAACGCTGATGACGCTCGAGGAGCATCACGAGGCGCTTCTGTCGCAGGTCGACCGGCTTCAGCGCAACGCGAATCGCGAAGCGGCCGTCGCGAAGCGTGCTCGCCGTACGCGTTAATCGTTTCGACCCTATCCTGGGAGCCAGACGGCGCAAGGATCGCCGTTATGTATCGGCGATCGGCCGTCGCGCGCATGCGGCAAACGGATGCTGTGCGCTGGCAGAGTTCAGGGAAAACCCTTAGAATGGAGTCCATCTAAGGGAAAACCCTAGCCACATCTGTCAGGAGTCTCACATGAGCTTCATCCTCGCCCTGCTGCAAAAGATCGACGACCTTTTCGTGTCCCCGCACCTGCCGCTCGACGCCGAATACTCGTACGCTGCGCGTCGTGCCGAAGCCGAGCGCGTGCGCCGTGCGCACCTCGTGCCGATCGTCCTGTACCGTCGCTGATTCGCTGATTCGCTGATTCGCTGATTCGCTGATTCGCTGATTCGCTGTCAGCGCGGCGCCCGCCGCACCTGCCTGTCCGCTTTCCGCTGCTGCATCGCGCGCCGGCGCGACCGTCCCGCTACACTGGAAGTCCGATTCCGTACACGGTGACCGGGCCATGTTGCAGATGCGGCCGATGACGGCCAGCGAATTCCACGCGTACCGCACGCGAGCCATCGACGGCTACGCGAGCGATCTCGTTTCATCCGGACAAAATGCTGTCGAAGACGCGGCCAGCCGGGCGCGCGCCTGTTTCGACACGCTGCTGCCGGACGGCCTGCGTACCTCCGGCCAGACCCTCGTCGTGCTCATCGACGGCGCCAGCGGCGACGCGGTGGGCGACCTCTGGTACGCGATCGTGCCTGAAGGGCCGAACCGCACGCTGTTCATCTACGACCTCGACATCGCCCCGTCCCGGCGCCGCCAGGGCTGGGCCACGCGTGCGCTCGAGGCGCTCGATGCCGAGGCGCGTCGGTACGGCGTCACCGAGATCGGGCTGTCGGTGTTCAATCACAACGCGGCGGCCCGTGCGCTGTATCGTGCGTGCGGCTTCGTGCCGATCACGACGACTTTGATCAAGCCAGTCATTTCGGATTGAAGCCATCGGCCGGTGCCGCGTCGTCGTGCGCTAGCGATTCGACTCGTCGCGATCGGCCAATGCCGGCCGACCTCACGATCCTTCCTGCTCGCCAAGCGCCGAACGGCCATCCGGCCGTTCGGCACACATCACCGCCACACATCACCGCCACACATCACCGCCACACATCACCGCCACACGTCACCGGCACACATCACCGCCACACATCACCGCGCGCGCCCCTTCCATCTCCGCAACAGCAACGCGTTGGTCACGACGCTGACGCTCGAAAACGCCATCGCCGCGCCCGCGATCACCGGGTTCAGCCAGCCGAGCGCCGCGAGCGGCACGCCGACCAGGTTGTAGACGAACGCCCAGAACAGGTTCTGCTGGATCTTCCGGTACGTGCGTCGGGAGATGTCGATCGCGTCGGCGACGAGCGCCGGGTCGCCGCGCATCAGCGTGATGCCGGCCGTGTGCATCGCGACGTCGGTGCCGGTCGCCATCGCGATGCCGACGTCGGCTGCCGCGAGCGCGGGCGCATCGTTGATCCCGTCGCCGACCATCGCGACGATCCCGCCGTGCGTGCGCTTCAGCTCGGCGACGACGCGCGCCTTGTCGTCGGGCAGCACCTGCGCATGCACCTCGCCAATCCCGAGCGACGCCGCGACGGCCGCCGCGCTGCCGCGGTTGTCGCCCGTCACGAGTACGCTCGCGACGCCGCGCGCCGACAGCGCCGCGATCGCGTCGCGGGCGCTCGGCTTCACGGTGTCGCCGAAAGCGATCAGCGCGAGCAACGCGCGCGGCGCATCGGCGCGCATCAGCCACGAGATCGTGTTGCCCGCGCGCTCGAGCTCCGCTGCGCGTGCGTCGAGCGCGGGCGCCACCGTGATGCCGAGCTCGTCGCGCCAGCGCGTGCTGCCGAGCGCGAGCAACTGTCCGCCGACACGTGCTTCCACGCCGCGTCCGGCCACCGCACGCGCATCGGCGGCGACGGGCGACGACACCGCACCGCCGCGTGCGGCGATGTCGGCATCGTGCGCGGCGACCACGGCGCGCGCGAGCGGATGGTCGCTCTGGCGCTGCACCGCCGCCGCGAGCGCGAGCGCTTCGTCATGCGGCACGCCGACCGCTTCGAACGCGGTCACGGACGGCCTGCCTTCGGTCAGCGTACCGGTCTTGTCGAACGCGATCACGGTCGTGCGCTGCGCGAGTTCGAGCGCCTGCGCATCCTTGATGAGCACGCCGTGCCGGGCCGCGACGCCCGTGCCGGCCATGATCGCGGCGGGCGTCGCGAGGCCGAGCGCGCACGGGCACGCGATGACGAGTACCGCGACCGCGTTGAGGATCGCGGTTTCCGTGCCGGCGCCGGCGATCAGCCAGCCGACCAGCGTCAGCAAGGCGATGCCGAGGATCGCCGGCACGAATACCTCGCTCACGCGATCGACGAGCCGCTGGATCGGCGCCTTCTCGGCCTGCGCGGATTCGACGAGGCGGATGATGCGTGCGAGCGTCGTCTCCGCGCCGATCGCGGTGGTTTCGACGACGAGCGCGCCTTCGCCGTTGATCGAGCCGGCCGTGACGGGGTCGCCGTCGTCCTTCGGCACGGGCAGGCTTTCGCCGGTGATCAGCGATTCGTCGATGTGCGAGCGGCCCGACACGATCCGGCCGTCGACGGGCACGCGCTCGCCGGGACGGATGCTGACGCGGGTGCCGACGCGTACCTGCGCCAGCGGCACGTCGCGCTCGACCCCGTGCTCGATGATGCGCGCGCGGTCCGGACGCAGCGCGTTCAGCGCGCGGATCGCGTCGGTGGTCTGGCGCTTCGCGCGCGACTCGAGCCACTTGCCGAAGCGCACCAGCGTGACGATGACGGCCGACGCCTCGAAATACAGGTGGCCGGGATGCAGGGGGGCGCGAAGCAGCATCCACAGGCTCAGCCCGTACGCGGCCGACGTGCCGAGCGCGACGAGCAGGTCCATGTTGCCGGTGCGCGCCTTCACCGCATGCCAGGCCGCACGATAGAAGCGCGCGCCGTAGCCGAACTGGACGATCGATGCGAGCATGAGCTGGAGCCAGCCGGGCAGCATCAGGTCGATGCCGAATGGCGCGACGAGCATCGGTGCGACAAGGGGCGCGCTCAGCACGGCGGACCAGATCACGAGATCGCGTTCGCGAATCGCTTCGAGGCGCTTGCGGGCGTCGGGGTCTTGTGCGGGGCTGGTCGGTTGCGCGTCGGTGCCGGTCGTTGCACCGGCTGATGACGCGGCGGTGAGCGACGCGCGGTAGCCGGCTGTGGTGACGGCCGCGATCAGCGTGGCGGCATCGAGCGCACCGGCGCCGTGCACCGACGCACGCTCGGTCGCGAGGTTGACGGAAGCGCGCGCGACGCCCGGCACGGCGGCCAGCGCCTTTTCGACACGCGACACGCAGGATGCGCAAGTCATCCCGTCGATGTCGAGTTCGAGATCGGCGGGGGCGGTGGAGGCTGCCGGCGGGATCGCGGCGCCGGCCACCGGCGTCGCGCCATAGCCGGCTTGTTTCACGGCTTCGGCGAGCCGGGTGGCGGTCACGTCGGGCGTGGCGTCGACGGTAGCCCGTTCAGTCGCGAGGTTGACCGATGCACGCGTGACGCCCGGCACCTTCACCAGCGCCTTTTCGACGCGCGACACGCAGGACGCGCACGTCATCCCGTCGATGTCGAGTTCGATGCTGGCAGGCGCGGCAGGCGACGAAGGTGCGAACGCGGCGACGCCGACATCCGTTACCGTCGGCGTCGCGCCGTAGCCGGCCTGCTTCACGGTGTCCACGAGTTGCGCGGCGGAAACGTTCGCCGCGGCATCGACGGTGGCGCGCTCGGTCGCGAGGTTGACCGACGCACGCGTGACGCCCGGCACCTTCGCCAGCGCCTTTTCGACGCGCGACACGCACGATGCGCAGGTCATCCCGTCGATATCGAGTTCGATGATGGTGCTGTCGGCCGGAAGCGGGTGGCGGGTAGTGGAAGCGGCTGCGGCCATCGGCGTGGGCGATGCTTCGGCAGGATGGGCATGCGGCGTCGTGGCGTCTTCGAGCAGCGGGCCGCGCACGGCGGCGAGGTAGCCGGCTGCGCCGACCGCTTCCAGGAGTTGTGCGGTTTCTACCGTTTCCTGCGCAGTCACGGTCGCCGTGTGCGTGTCGAGGTCAACAGCTGCCTCGACGACGCCCGGTACCGCGGCCAGCGCCCGTTGCACGCGGCCGGTACAGCCGCCGCAATGCATGCCGTCGATGCTCAGCTCGATCGTATGCAGCGCTGCGGAGGCAAGTGATTCAGTCATGTCGGATTCCCTGAATGCGCGGCTCATGCCGCGAATGATCCCAGTATCAACATTCCCATGATGGTAAGGTCAAGCGGTGCGCGATGCATGCGAGGCAAGGCGGGCGGATCGGCTCAAGGCCATTCCTGTTCACAGGGTGCCACGGCCCGGAAAAAGCGAACGCCCGGCTTCCGCGAGGAAAGCCGGGCGTCACGTGATTGCACGCAATCGCGTGGTTACGCGCAGAGCTTGGCGCTCGCGAGACGGTTCAGACTGACGCCTTGTTCGGCGGCCTGGATCACCAGCGCGCGGTGGGCCTGCGGCGGGATGCGGACCTTGAATTCACCGCTGTAGGTTCGGTCGGCGATCGGTTCGGGCACTTTTTCGCCGTTCGCGGTCATGTCGCGCACGACATCGGCGACGAGCCGGCGGATGCCGGCCAGCGCGCCTTCCGGCGTCGCGTCGAGCCACGAAAGAAACGGGAACTCCGCGCACAGGCCGACGTGCTCCCCGTCCTCCGGGGACCACGTTACGCGGTACGTAAAGTGGTCTTGAGTCATGATTTCTGTTCCTTCAGTCGGTCGATCGCGTCGAGAACCTGCCGCACCCGATAGGCCTTGGCTTTCCCGCGATCGTTCTGGATATTCACTCGAGGATCGCCTTGCCACGGTGTCTTGAAAATGGCGTGGCTTGAACCGGATTGGCGGGCCTGGCCGAAGTGTGTCTCGCAGACCTTGAACAGATCGCTGAATCGCACATTCGTGGGCTCGCGCCTCATTTGCTCGAGGATCTTCCAATCGCTTGCCATGCTGAATGGTGTCAATAGTGACACCACTTGTCAATCCAGATGGCAACTCGATCGCCGCTGGGACCGATCCGAAGCCGGCCGAAACCGCCTCGATGCCGCCCCAATTGTCCTCAAGATCCGGCGAAATATTTGGGACCTGCTCGGTCCGCGAATACGCGGCACCCGCTAATCGGCATATTGGGGGATGCCCTGAGGCGCTATGATACCGGCCTGACATCAGCGCCCACCGTTATGAACCGTAGCGAGACGGTTGTCCGGGCAGGCTGGGGTGCCTTGCTTTCGCCATTCGCAAGTCGAACAAGGCGTTGACTGAAAAGAACGATATTCGGCCAGTAATCGATGATTGAAAACCAGCAGGAATCAGTTTCTCTGCGGCGCGCGTGCGCGTCGCTCGCCATCGCGGCGTTGCTAGCGGGGTGCGCGTCGCCACCGGACGCCATCCAGCGGAAGACCGGCTGGATGCGCGCGGAAGTCGCCGACTCCTACGTCTACGCGTATCCGCTCGTGCTGATGGACGTCGCGAAGGAAGCGGCGACGGGCGGCGACGGCGCGCAACCGGGGCAGGCGCCCCTCAACACGCTGCGCCATGCGCAGGCGCTGCCGCCCGTCGGCGCGGTCAATCCGCCGCTGCCGGGCGTCGACACGCTCGACTCGACCGGCTGGCTCGACGTCGCGACCGAACCCGTGATCGTCACGTTGCCCGACACGCGCGGCCGCTACTGGGATGCGCGCGCACTCGACATGTGGACGAACGTGCTGTGGTCGTCGTCGAGCGTGGCCGCACGCGGCGGCGCGCGATCGCAAACGATTGCCTTCGCCGCGAAGGACTGGCAGGGCACGCTGCCGAAGGGCGCGGTCCGGATCGACGTGCCGTCGGCCAATGCGTGGTTCGAAGTCCGGCTGCAGACGAGCGGCGGGCGCGACCTCACGAACGTAAAGAAACTGCAGCGCGCGATCCGCGTGGTGCCGCTGTCCGTCTACACGGGCGCGGCGCGCGGCGCGTCGGTCGCGGTGCATGCGGGCAGCGCGCCGTCCGAAGCGGTGGGCGGCGGCACGCCGGCCGAGCAGGTGGCCGCACTCGATCCGAAGGCGTTCTTCACGCGCTTCGCGCAGGCGCTGCAGGACAACCCGGCGCCGGCCGACGATGCGCACGCACAGGAACTGCTCGGCGACATCGGCGTGTCGGCCGGCTACCCGGTGCTGTGGACGGGCGACCGCCTCACGGCCGCGACGGCCGGCGTCGCCGAGGCACGCGCGCGGCTCTCGACCCCGCCGTCGAACCTGCTGAACGCGAACGGCTGGAGCTGGATCGGCGATACGGCCGGCAAGTACGGTCAGGACTACACGCTGCGCGCGTACGCGGCCTACACGCAGTTCGGCACCGCGACACGCGACGACGAAACGCTCGCGGTCGTCCGCGTCGACAGCGACGGCCATCCGCTGAACGGCGCGAATCGCTACGTGCTGCATTTCGCGCCGGGCGCGCTGCCGCCGGTGCGCGCATTCTGGACGCTCACACCCTATTCGACGAACGGCGCGTTGCCCGACGTCGGGTCGGCGCGCCGCTCGCTCGGCGATCGCGACCGCCTGCGCCGCAACCACGACGGCTCGATCGACATCGTCGTGTCGGCGTCGCCGGGCGGCACGCATGCGGCCAACTGGCTGCCGGCGCCGCGCGCCGATTTCGCACTCGCATTGCGCCTGTATGCGCCGAAGCCGCAGGCGAGCGACGGCTCGTGGATGCCGCCCGTCGTCGTCCGGAAATGAACGGATGTCCGGCGGCGCTGTCCGACCGGCGGGCGCGACGGCGCCCGAACCCCGTCCCGTCACCTCCTGAGCCTATACTTTCGGGATAGCGTGCGCGGCCGCCCGGTTGTCCGGCGCGGCCCAGCATTCCATCCCGAGGCATTCAAGCATGGCAAGCGCAGACAAAGAAACCGTACCCTCGACCCTCCATGCCCTCGGTGGCGTTGCACGCTCGCGCCGGGCCCGGCGCATCGGCATCGGCCTGCTGATCTTCATCGTTTTATTCGGACTGCTCGGGTTCTTCGCGGCGCCGCCGCTGATCCGCCATATCGCCGAACAGCAGTTGAGCAAGCAGCTCGACCGGCCCGCCACGATCCAGCGCATCGCGCTGAACCCCTACACGCTGAACCTCGAAGCCGACGGCATCCATCTCGGCGACAAAGGCGGCCAGGGCGACTTCATCGACATCGCGAAGCTCGTCGTGCGGCCGTCGTGGTCGTCGCTGTTCCGCGGCGCGCCGATCGTCAATGAAGTCCGCCTCGACTCGCCGCGTTTTCATATCGTCCGCTACGACGCGCAGCGCTTCAACTTCACCGACCTGATCGAGAAGTTCTCGACGCCGTCGCCGAAACCCGAAAGCAAGCCGACGCAGTTCTCGGTGTCGAACATCCAGGTCAACAACGGCCGGATCGATTTCGACGACCGTCTGCTGAACGAAAAGCACGTCGTCGACAACTGGACGCTCGGCATTCCGTACATCGCGACGCTCGCCTCGAAGACCGACATCTTCGTCGAGCCGAAGCTGCGCGCGCGCTTCGACGGCAGCCCGATCGCGATCGACGGCAAGACCAAGCCGTTCGCGCAGTCGCGCGAATCGGAGATCGCGCTGAAATTCGACGGCCTCGACGTGCCGAAGCTGATCTCGTACGTGCCGGCGAAGCTGCCGGTGGCCGTGACGAGCGGCCTGCTGAGCAGCGACCTCGCGGTCAATTTCGTGATGAGCGGCGAGACGCCCGCGCTGCGCGTGTCGGGCACCGTCGACCTGAAGGACGCGAAGGTGACCGACCACGCGTCCGCGCCGCTGTTCGCCGCGCGCGGCGTGCACGTCGCGGCGGCCAGCCTCGAGCCGCTGCGCAACGCAATGCACTTCGACGAGATCCGGATCGACCAGCCGGTGGTCGACCTGTCGCGCGACAAGCAGGGCGTGCTGAACGTCGAGAAGCTCGCCGCGCATCCGGCCGCCGCATCGAAGGCCGCCGAAGGCAAGCCGGCGGCGTCGGGCGCAGCCGCCGCTTCCGCCGCTTCCGCAGCCACCGCCAGCGGCGCGAAGGTCGAAGCCGCAACGAAGGAAGCGCCGCCGCTCGACCTGACGATCCGCCATTTCGCGATCGACGGCGGCACGGTCAACGTCGACGACCGCGTGCCGGCGACACCGACCGCGCTGTCGCTCACGAAGCTCGCCGCGACGCTCGACGGCTTCACGATGCAGGGCAAGACGCCCGCGAAATACACGCTGTCGACGTCGCTGTCGCGCGGCGGCGACATGACGGCCGAAGGCGCATTCAATCTCGCGGAGAAGCGGGTCGAGAGCAAGCTGACGGTCGCCGCGCTCGCGCTGCCGGCGCTGCAGCCGTATCTCGGCGAGGCGACGCGTGCACGCGTGCTCGACGGCACGCTCGGTGCGACCTTCAACGCGAAGGCCGACTGGGGCAAGACACCGCTCGCCGCGCAGGTTGCCGACAGCACGGTCAGCCTGAAGTCGCTGAAGATCGCGACGCCCGACGCGAAGGCGCCCGCGATCGTGCTGCCCGACGCGAGCGCGAAGATCGCGAAGGTCGACGTGGCCACGCGCATCGCGGAAATCGCAAGCGTCGACGTCAGCGGGCTCGCGCTCGACGTGCAGCGCCTGAAGGACGGCAAGATCGACCTCGCGGCGCTGGCCGAACCCGCGCAGGCGTCGGTGCCGAAGCGCACGGTCGCGCGCAAGGCCGAGGCCGCCGCGCCGTCGTGGCATTACCGGATCGACGCGCTGAACGTGAAGGATTCCACCGCGAACTTCACCGACCTGTCGACGCCGCGCCCGGTGAAGCTGGCGATCAAGCCGCTGGACCTGTCGGTGCAGAAGATCAGCGACGACATGACCAAGCCGCTGCCCGTGCAACTGAAGGCGACGCTGAACCGCAAGGGTTCGCTGAACGTGACGGGCGACGTGACCGCGCAGCCGCTGAAGCTCGGCCTGAAGATCAACGGCAACCGTCTCGACGCGGCGGCGTTCGAACCGTACTTCGGCAGCGCGCTGAACGCGACGATCGCCAGTGCGCTGCTCAACGCGCAGGGCAACCTGACGTTCGCACAGGTGAAGGACGCGCCGCGCGCGACCTATCGCGGCGACGTCGCGCTCGTCGACGTGCGGATGCTCGACAAGGCGACCTCCGACCCGTTCGCAGGCTGGCGCTCGCTCGCGCTGACGAACCTGAAGGCGAACTACGACGAGAAGGGCACCGACGTCGATGCCGCACGCGTGACGTTTTCGAACTTCTACGGCCGCGTGCTGCTCGACGCGCAGGGGCGTTTGAACCTGAAGGACGTGGTTGCGAAGGAAACGGGCCCCGCGCAGTCGCTCACGCGTGACGCGAGCAAGGGCGAGCCGGTGCCGCTGTCGCCGGGCATGACGCCGCCGGCCGCGGCCCAGGCCGCGTCGGCCGCGGCCGCGCAGCAGGCGTCCGTGCCGGCCGCCGCCTCGGCGACGGTCGTCGTGAAGGCCGCGCCGCCGCCGCAGAACCCGGTGCGCATGCATTTCGGCGAGTTGCTGCTGCAGAATGGCCGCGTGACGTACACCGACAACTTCATCAAGCCGAACTACACGGCGAACCTGGTCGCGATCAAGGGCACGGTCGGCGCGTTCGGCACGGATTCGACGACGTCCGCGCCGGTCGACGTCGCCGCGAATCTCGCGGGCAACGGGCCGATCTCGATCAAGGGTTCGGTGAACCCGCTGATCGAGAAGCCGGCGCTCGACCTCACCGCGACCGCGCACGACATCGAGCTGACCAACCTGACGCCGTACTCGGCGAAGTACGCGGGCTACCCGATCACGAAGGGCAAGCTCAACGTCGACCTGCACTACGAGCTCGCGAACGACCAGCTGAAGGCGAACAACCACATCTTCATCGACCAGCTCACGTTCGGCGACCATGTGGAGAACGACACGGCGACCAGGCTGCCGGTGAAGCTCGCGATCTCGCTGCTGAAGAACACGCGCGGCCAGATCGACGTGAACCTGCCGGTGTCCGGCTCGCTGTCGAATCCGGAGTTCAGTGTCGGCGGGCTGATCTGGCGCGCGGTGCTGAACCTGATCGCGAAGGCCGTCACGTCGCCGTTCTCGCTGCTCGCGCATGCGTTCGGCGGCGGCGGCGAGGATCTCGGCTACGTCGAATTCGCGCCGGGCTCGTACCAGCTCGACGACGCGCAGCAGAAGAAGCTCGACACCGTCGTGAAGATGCTGACCGAGAAGCCGTCGATCCGCCTCGACCTGATCGGCCGCGTCGATCCGGCGAAGGACACGTCGGGGCTGGGTGACGCGTACGTCGATCGGCTCGTGCGCCAGCAGAAGCTGAAGGACGTGGTCGGGCAGGGCGAGAGCATCGACCCGATGTCGGTGAAGGTCGAGCCGGCCGAGTACAGCAAGTACCTGACGCGCGCGTACAAGGCCGCCGACTTCAAGAAGCCGCGCAACGTGATCGGCCTGCAGAAGACGCTGCCCGACGCCGACATGAAGAAGGCGCTCGCCGAACATGCGCCGGCCGACGATAACGCGCTGCGAGCGCTCGCGCAGCAGCGCGCGCAGGCCGTGCGCCAATACCTCGACGGGAAGATCGATTCGAGCCGCGTGTTCGTCGTCGCGCCGAAGCTCGACGCGAAGGGCATCGAGGACAAGGGCGCGACCACCCGCGTCGACTTCGGCCTGCAGTAAGCAGGCCATCCGCCGCCGCGTCCGTTCATCCGTTCGGGCGCGGCGGCGCGTGTCCTTCAGCGCGCGGCGATCGCCGGTTCCTCGCGCTTGCCCAACTCCTTCTTGGCAGCCAGCGGCAGGCGCGCGTCGTCCCACTGCGCCAGCCATTCGACTTCCTTCGCGGTGAACACCTGTCCGTAGTTGCGCAACGCGTACTGCAACGCGTCGACGACGTGGTGGCGAATGATTTCTGGGGTGCGTGCATCGTCCAGCACGAACCGGAGAGCTTCCAGGGTCGACATACTCGTGCTCCGGGTCAGGGAAAACCCTTTATCACACGCCAATAGTCGCGCGCCAAGCCGGAAAAAAAATCGCGTGGCAAGTGACGCTTCGGACGGGTTGACCGATGCACCGGCGCAGTGCCGGCAGGTGAGCGCGCCCGTCGCAATGTGCGCCAGGCCACCTTGCTTTGCGACCGATTCGTGTCACTTGCGATTGGTTACGTTTGATAGAAAACAGAAAGCCCCGCTTCACGCGAGCGACCCACGGCGCAGCCATATTCGTGCGCGCCTGATGGCAAGTCACGCAGTTCAACGTCAATCGATGAGGTGGGGTGATCATGTCTTTCCTTGGTAAGCAGCGGAAGGTGGTGTTGATGGTGGCGGGCGCGCTGGCGCTCGCCGGTGTGGGTGCGCACGCCGCGCAGCAGGACGGCAACAGTCAGGGCGAGGACCGCGGCCACGCGAGCCGCGTCGTGAAGCACGTGCTGCTGATCAGCGTCGACGGCCTGCACGAGCAGGATCTCGCGCGCTGCATCGGCGCGAATACGTGCCCGAACATCGCGGTGCTCGCGCAGCACGGCGTGACGTACACGAATGCCTATACGCCGGGCCTGTCGGATTCGTTCCCGGGCCTCGCCGCGCTCGTGACGGGCGGCTCGCCGAAGACCGCCGGCCTGTTCTACGACGTGTCGTACGACCGCAACCTGTACGCGCCGGGCGATACGAGCTGCTCGGGCAAGCAGGGCTGGAACGTCGTGTTCGACGAGACGACCGGCATCGATGCCCAGAACGGCGGCGCGCTGGTCCACCTCGACGGCGGCGGCGCGTTCAATCCGCAGGCGATCCCGAACGCGAAGGTCAACGGCAAGTGCGTGCCGGTCTATCCGCACAACTACGTGAAGACCAACACCGTGTTCGAGGCCGTGAAGGCCGGCATCCCGAACGCGACCACCGCATGGGCCGACAAGCACGCGTGGGGCTACGACTGGCTGAACGGGCCGTCGGGCACCGGCGTCGATGATCTGATGCGCACCGAGATCAACTCGATCGACCCGGTGACGAAGACGGACTACACCGACGTCTATTCGCATACCGCGCAGTTCGACAACCTGCACGTGCAGGCGCTGATCAACCAGATCAACGGCCGTGACTCGACGGGCACGAAGAGCGCGCCGGTGCCGACGCTGTTCGGCGGCAACTTCCAGACGCTCAGCGTCGCGCAGAAGGCGTCGGTCGCGAAGGGCGGCGGCTATCTCGATGCGAACTTCACGCCGAACGGCCAGGTCGCGAACGCGATCACGTACGTCGACAACTCGATCGGCCATATCGTCGCGGCGCTGAAGCAGGCGAACCTGTATTCGTCGACGGCCGTGATCGTCACGTCGAAGCATGGCCAGTCGCCGACCGATCACACGAAGCTCGTGAAGAACGGCGATACGCTGACGAAGCTGCTCGAAGCGAACAACTACATCGATCCGAACGGCAACTTCGGCCAGAACAACACGAAGACGGGCAACCTGAACGACGGTTCGGGCCTGGTCGACACGGGCTTCGTGCAGACCGACGACGTCGGCCTGATCTGGCTGCGCGACCGCAACCAGCGCACGGCCGTGGTGCAGACGCTGAAGGCGAACCTGGGCTGCAACGCGCCGGGGATCTGCGCGGACGGCTCGCAGGCGTACATCCTGTACGGCGCGGCGCTCGCCGAGCGCTTCGGCGATCCGGCCAACGGCCGCACGCCGGACATCGTCGTCCAGCCGAATCCGGGCGTGATCTACACGTCGAGCACGAAGAAGGACGAGGAGCACGGCGGCAACGCGCCGGACGACAGCCACCTCGGCCTGCTCGTGTCGTATCCGGGCCTGCATCGCGCACGCACGGTGACCGACACGGTCGGCACGAAGCAGGTCGCGCCGACGATCCTCGGGCTGCTCGGCGCGAACCCGCGCCTGTTGCACGCGGTCGTGGCCGAGAATACCGGCGTGCTGCCGGGGCTGGGCATCGGTCAGCACTAACGACGGTTGCCGGACGCCGCTGCCCGGTGGTGTCCGGCAAGGCGGGGCGCGCGGCCGAGCGTGTCCCGCCGCATGACGATTGCGGGCCGGCTTACGCCGGCGCGCATTCGTCCAGCATCCATTCCCTGAAGTGCCGCAACGCTTCGCTCGTCTCGAGGCGCTCCGGCGCATAGCACAGGTAGTGCCCCTGCGCGTCGACCTCGACGGGCGCGTCGAACGGCTCAACGAGCGTGCCGGCCGCGAGATTGTCCGCGATCAGGAAACGCGGCACGAGCGCGAGCCCGAGTCCCGCCTGCGCGGCCTGGATCAGCACCGAATACTGTTCGAAGCGCGGCCCGGCGAGCGCGTTCATCTGCGTGGCGCGATGGCGTTCCGCCCACGCGGACCACGCGATTTCCGCCTGCTCGTGCACGAGGCGCGGCGCCGTGACGGCGTCGGCGGGCGTGTGCAACGCGTGCCGTTCGCCGAATTCACGCGTGCAGACCGGTACGAAGGTTCGCCCGTCCAGGTAATCGCTTCGCACCCCTTCCCAGGCGCCGTCGCCGTAGCGGATCGCCGCGTCGAGCCCGAACGGAAAGATGTCGCCGTGCGCGAGATGGCGGCGAAAGCTCAGCGTGACGCCCGGCGCGACGGCCAGGAAACGCGAGAGCCGCGGCACGAGCCACTTGGTCGTAAACGTCGGCACGCTGGCAATCGTCAGCAGGTCGCCGTTTTCGCGCGCGCTCAGCAGTTCGATCGACGCGTTGCCGATCTCGCGCAGCGGGCCGGCAACACGGGCGTGGTACACCTGCCCGGCACGCGTGAGCACGAGGCTGCGCCCCTCGCGGGCGAACAGCTTCACACCGAACAGCGCCTCGAGATTCGCTATCTGCCGGCTGACCGCGCTGGGCGTCAGGCCCAGTTCGCGGGCCGCGTACGAGAAGTTCAGGGTCTTCGCAGAACAGGTGAATGCGTGCAGTTCCGAGACGTTCGGATACAGGTGCTTCATCGCGACTATTCCTTCGGCGCACAGATCGATGCGGGCTTTGTACGTTTTTTTCATGACGATGCCATGTCGAATCCGCACACTCCAGCCATCCAGAAAACGCGTGACAGCCCCGCCCGGCGGGCGTTGCGCGGTGTCTTCGTCTCTTGTCCGCGAGTGTTTTCATGCCTGCGTCTACCGCCCCGGCCCTGGCCGATGGTGTTCCGATTTCGCGTAACAGGCCGGTGCGTCCGAGTGCCGGACGCTTCCTGCTGCACGCGCTCGTCGCGGTGTTCGGGCTCTACCTGTTGCTGCCGATCGCGCTGCTGCTGATCGGCTCGGTGGGCCAGTCGTGGACGAACACGCTGCTGCCGACCGGCTTCACCGGGCACTGGTTCGCCGATCTCGCCGGAAATCGCAGCTTCACCCGCGCATTCGGCGTGAGCCTGACGGTGGCGCTGGCGTGCTGCGCGCTCAACGCGGTGATCGGCCTGCCGCTCGCGTATGCGCTGCATCACCGTGCGCAGGCCGGGCGCGGCATGGCGACGCGCGTCGTGATGCTGATGCCGGTGGCCGTGCCCGCGCTGACGCTCGGCTTCGGCTATATCGCGATCTTCAGCGGCGACACGCTGCCATGGCTCGGCACGCTGCCGCTGATGATCGCGGCCCACGCGGTGCTGACGCTGCCGTACCTGCTGCAGACGCTGCTCGGCGATCTGCGCCACCTGGGGCTCGCGCGGCTCGAGGCCTGCGCGGCGACGCTCGGTGCGACGCCGCTGCGCCAGTTCTTCACGATCGTGCTGCCGAACCTGCGGCACAGCCTGTTTTCGGGGCTTGTGATGGTGGCCGCGCTGTCGATCGGCGAATTCCAGATCTCGAACCTGATCGCCGGCTTTCGCTACCGCAACTATCCGATCGTGCTGCTGCAGGCGTTCTACGGTGCGTCGGGGATGGCATGCGCGGCGACCGTCGTGCTGCTCGTCCTCGCCGTGCTCGCGACGCTCGTATCGGTCGGCACCGTGCAACGTATGAAGTGAGTCCGTCATGAGTCTCGAGTTCGAACACGTCAGTTTCCAGTATCCCGGCGCGCGACACGGCGTCGACGACGTCACGCTGTCCGCCGCGCAAGGCGAACTGCTCGCGGTGATGGGGCGCAGCGGGTCCGGCAAGTCGACGCTGCTGCGGCTCGCGGCCGGCCTGCTCGACGGCGGCAGCGGCCGCATCGCGATCGGCGGCGCCGACATGGCGGGTGTGCCGGTGTGGCGGCGCGAGGTCGGCATGGTGTTCCAGCACTACGCGCTGTTCCCGAACCTGTCGGTGGCCGACAACGTCGCGTACGGGCTGAGAATGCGCGGCGTCGCGGCGGACGCGCGGCGGCGTCGCGCGCGTGACATGCTCGAGCGCGTCGGGCTGGCGGCCCATGCGGAGCGCGGCATCGCAATGCTGTCCGGCGGGCAGCAGCAGCGCGTCGCGCTGGCGCGTGCGCTCGTGATCGAGCCGAAGCTGCTGCTGCTCGACGAGCCGCTGGCGGCGCTCGATGCCGGCATCCGCCATCAGCTGCGCGACGAGATTCGCGCGCTGCAGCGTGCGTGCGGCGCGACGACGTTGCTCGTCACGCACGACCAGGACGAGGCGCTGAGCATGGCCGACCGCGTCGCGATCGTCGACGGTGGGCGGGTGCTGCAGGTGGGCACGCCGCGCGACCTGTACGAGCGGCCTGCGTCCGCGCAGGTCGCGCGTTTCGTCGGGCATTCGACGCTGCTGCGCGGCCGCGTGATCGCGCACGATACGGTCGACGTGCGGTTCGCGACGCTGCGCGTCGAGACCGGCGGGCACCGGCCGGGCGCCGAGGTCGAGGTGCTGGTGCGGCCCGAGCACGTGGAGGCCGATCCGCCAGCGCACGGCGTGAACCGCATCGACGGCGCGCCGGGCGACGTGCGCTACTTCGGCGCGACGCAACGCTACGACTTCATTCCCGCCGGCTCGACCGACCCGCTGCTGTGCGAAGGCCGCGTGCCGGCCACCCGGCGGATCGCGATCGACCCGCGCCATCTGCTCGTGCTGCCGGCCGCGCCGGATGCGCAATGACCCCTTTCATTCAACGGAGATCCCCGATGCTTGCAGGCCCCCCTCTTGTGAAAACCATGCGCGCCGGCGTGCTGGCGCTCTGCGCGTTCGCGGCGCTGGCTGTCGCGCCGGCGCATGCCGCGCCGCTGTATCCGGGCGAGGACGCGCTGTATGCGAAGGCCGCCGACGAAGGGCTCGTCGTGTCGTTCGACACGGGCCCCGAATGGGCCAACTGGAAGGCGCTGTTCGCCGAGTTCCGCAAACGCTATCCGAAGGTCGAGATCACCTACAACGACATCGGCTCGGCCGCGACCGTGGTCTCGCTCGACAAGTCACGGCGCCGTCCGCAGGCCGATACCGCGTATTACTTCGCCGCGTCGGCGCTCGACGCCGAAAGCAAGGATGTCGTCGCGCCGTTCAAGCCGGTCAACTTCGACAAGCTGCCGGACGTGTTTCGCTCGGCGGACGGCCGCTGGTTCGCGGTGCACTCGCTGAACATCGCGTTCCTCGTCAACCGCAAGCTCGTGAAGAACGTGCCGCAGCGCTGGTCCGACCTGCTGAAGCCGGAGTATCGCAACGCGGTCGTCTATCTCGACCCGCGTTCGACCGGGCAAGGGCAGGTCGCCGTGTTCGCGGCCGCATATGCGAACGGCGGCAGCGTCGAGAACCCGAAGCCCGGCGCGGAGTTCTTCGGCAAGCTGAAGCGCGCGGGCAACGTGCTGCGTGTCGAAGGCACGACGCCTTATGCGAAGTTCGTGAAGGGCGAGATTCCGATCCTGATCGGCTACGAGAACGATGGCCTGAAGGCGAAGTACGTCGACGGCATGGGTGACGCGGCCGACGTCGTGATTCCGCAGGACGGCAGCGTATCGGCACCGTATGCGATGAGCCTCGTGAAGAACGGCCCGAACCCGTCCGCCGCGCAGCTGTGGCTGAACCTGGTGATGAGCGACGTCGGGCAGGGGCTGTTCGCGCAGGGCTTCGTGCGGCCGGCCGTACCCGGCACGCCGGTCGCGCCGGACGTCGCGGCGAAGCTGCCGAAGGCGCCGCAGGTGCGTCCGCTCGACGTGGCGAAGGCGGCCGCCCGCAAGGCCGAGATCGACCAGCTCTGGTCGCAGGCGACGCTCGGCCAGTAAGGGGCACACGATGCAGACCTCCCTGGCGGAACGCGGCGCGCTGCGCCGCTTCGGCGCGGTGCCGGCGGCGGTATTGCTGGCGGTGTGCTTCGCGCTGCCGCTCGCCGCGCTCGTCGGCTCGGCCTTCACGGACGGCGGCCGCGCGTTCGGCGTGGTGCTGCGCGACCCGCTCGTCGCCGATGCGATCGCACGTTCGCTGGCGCTGGCGGTGGGCGCCGGCACGCTGTCGGTCGGCGTCGGCGTGCCGGTCGCATTCGCGCTGGCGGGGCAGTCGCCCGCCCGCCGCCACTGGATGCTCGCCCTGCTCGGCGTGCCGCTCGCGTTCTCCGGGCTGGTGATCGCCTACGGTTTCATCCTCGCGTTCGGCCGCGCCGGCTTCGTCACCACGCTGGCGGCGTCGCTGGGCGCGGACCCGACCGTGCTCGGCGGCGCGATCTACACGATGCCGGGGCTGGCGGTCGCGTATGCGTATTACCTGATCCCGCGGGTCGCGCTGATGATCTACCCGGCGCTCGCGAATCTCGACCGGCGGCCGCTCGAGGCGGCACTGACGCTCGGCGCGCGGCCGTGGCGTGCGTGGCTCGACGTCGCGTGGCGCGAACTGTGGCCGTCGGTCGCGTCGGCGTGGTGCCTCGTCACGGCGATCGCGCTCGGCACCTACGGCACGGCGCTCGCGCTGGCCGGCACGCAGATCAACATCCTGCCGCTGCTGATGTATCTGAAGCTGTCGGACGGGCAAACCGATTTCTCGCAGGCGGCGGTGTTGTCGATCGTGCTGACGGCGATCTGCACCTGCGTTCTTGCATTGGGGGAAGGCCTTGTACGGCAACGACGTCATGGATGAGTGGTCGGAAGCGGCGTGCGACGCGCTGGCGCAACTCGCGCAGCGGCAGCGCGGCACGCGGCGGCATCGCATGCCGGTCGGCGTGATCGGTCCGCGCGAGGCGACCGACGAACAGATGCGGGTCGCGGAGCGGGTGGCGCATGCGCTCGCGGCGGCGGGTGTCGCCATCGTCGGCGGCGGCAAGCAGGGCGTGATGGAGGCGGCCGCGCGCGGCGTGCATGCGGCCGGCGGGTGCGCGATCGGGCTGCTGCCGGAAGACGATGCGACACTCGCGAATCCCTACCTGAGCGTCGCGTTGCCGACCGGGCTCGGCATCACGCGCAACGCGCTGGTCGCGCGTGCGTCGCTGTGCTTGGTCGCGGTCGGCGGCGGGCTCGGGACGCTGTCCGAGATCGCGCTCGGGTTGCAGTGGGGCAAGCCGGTGTTCGCGATTTGCGACGCGCCGCGCGTGGCGGGCGCCGAATGCTTCGACGAAGCGGACCGGCTCGTCGCGCGGGTTGCGCGGTGGCTGGCCGACGCGGCTTAGGCCGATGGGATGAGGTTGAGGCTTCTCGTCCGGTGATCGTCTGAAGCGGACTTGAAATGGCGCGGGCGACTCGCCATATTGGCGATGCACGAACGTTCAACGACGCCTCGAGAGGATTCCAGATGCGCCTTCTGCTTGCCCTGCTGCTGCCGTGGTTCCAGTTCTTCACGATCGGCCGCCCGATTGCGGGGATCATCTGCCTGATCCTGCAAATCACGATCATCGGCTGGCTGCCGGCCGCGATCTGGTCGGTGTATGCGCTGAGTCAGTACAAGACCGATCGCAAGATCGAGGCGGCGTTGCGCGGGCGGGGGTAGGGTGCAAGCGACAGCGCAATATTTTCCGCTGACAAGCATGCCGATACCGGGCATTTCGGCAGATATCTACATAATTTGCGGGCCGCGTTAGGCGCGATTTGTATAGATTTCTGCTGAAATGGACAAACGCTACAACGCGATGTCGCTTCCCGAACAGCTCGCGCTGAGGCGGCAAGCAATCGAAGACGTGCTTGCGCACCCGGAATGGTCGTTGCGCGAATCGGTGCGCCATCTGAAGAAGACGATGCGGCTGACGAGCGCCGAAATAGCCAAGCTCGCAGGCGTGTCGACGAAGGCGATTCAGGATATCGAGCAGGGCCGCAGTGACGGGACGGTCCAGACGATGAATCGTATCTTCGGCACGCTGGGGCTCAAACTGGGGGTGGTGCGGCAGGACGCGTAGCCGGGAGATGCGTCGTCCGCGGCTTCTTCGTTATTGGGCGCTGGCAGCGTGCGGCCGAAGCCGCCGCCCAACGACAAAACGGCCGCCCGGGCCATCGCTCGACCCGGCAGCCGTTTCGCCTACTTCACCGCAAACAGCGTCAGGTTCATGAAGATCTTGAACGCATAGCCGAGCGTGACGGCACCGATCACGCCGCCCGCCCACAGGACGACGAACCACATCCAGCCGCGCATGCGCGGCTTCGGCGTAGCGGGCTGGCGATCGGCGGAATCAGTGGTGGTAGTAATGCTGGTCTTCATGGCGCACCTTGCCTCGGAATACCCAGTAACCCATCGTCGTGTAGGCGATGATGATCGGGAGGATAACCGCTGCGCCGACCAGCGTGAAGGTCTGGCTGGAACGCGGCGCCGCGGCTTCCCAGATCGTCATCGTCTGAGGAATCGCATACGGGAACAACGTGACGAGCAGGCCGACGTAGCCGAGCAGCACGAGCGCCAGCGCGAGCACGAACGGGGTCATGTCGTGCCGGGCACGCACCGCGCGGCGCATCCACACCGCGCAGCCGGCGACCAGGAACGGCACCGGCAGCAGGCGCCAGAACAGCCCCGAGTCGAACCAGCGCTGCGCGATGGCCGGATCCTGCAGCGGCGTCCACAGGCTGACGACCGCGATGAAGCCGAGCAGCACGACCGTCAGCGGCCATACGACACGATGCAGGCGCCGTTGCAGGTCGCCTTCCGTCTTCGCGACGAGCCAGCAGCAGCCGAGCAGCGCATAGGTCACGATCAGGCCGAGGCCGGTCAGCAGGCTGAACGGCGTGAGCCAGTCGAAGGCGTCGCCCGCGAATACACCGTCCTTCACGTTGATGCCCTGCAGGAACGCGCCGAGCGCGATCCCCTGGAAGAACGTCGCGCCGGCCGAGCCGCCGATGAACGCGAGATCCCACAGCTGCTTCGTGCGCCGCGCCTTCGCGCGGATCTCGAACGACACGCCGCGGAAGATCAGGCACACCAGCATGAAGATCAGCGGCAGGTACAGCGCGGACAGCACGGTCGAATAGACGACCGGAAACACCGCGAACAGCCCGGCGCCGCCGAGCACGAGCCACGTCTCGTTGCCGTCCCACACGGGTGCGACCGTGTTCATCATCAGGTCGCGTTCCTTCTCGTCCGGGAAGAACGGGAAGACGATGCCGATGCCGAGGTCGAAGCCGTCGAGCACGACGTACATGAAGAGCCCCAATGCGATGATCGCGGCCCAGATTACGGTGACGTCCATAGGTTTTCTCGTATGCGGAAAGGGTGGGCTCAGACGGTCTCGAGCGGCTCGTCGACGGCCGACATCGGGCGGCGCGCAGTGTGGTCGGGGCGCGTGTCCGGGGTGTCGTCGTGCTTCACGTCGGGCAGCGCCGGGCCGGCCTTCATCAGCTTCAGCATGTAGTACACGCCGGTGCCGAACACGAGGAAGTACACGATCACGAACGTCATCATCGACAGGCTGACCTGCTGCACCGACAGCGGCGATACCGCATGCGCGGTGCGCATCACGCCATACACGACCCACGGCTGGCGGCCCGCTTCGGTCGTCACCCAGCCCGCGAGCAGCGACACGAAGCCGGTCGGGCCCATCACGAGCGCGAAGCGCTGGAACCACTTCGATTCATACAGGCGGCCGCGGCGGCGCAGGAACCAGGCGAGCGCGGCGAGGCCGATCATCGCGAAGCCGAGGCCGACCATGATCCGGAAGCTCCAGAACACGACCGTCGAATTCGGGCGGTCTTCCGGCGGGAAGTCCTTCAGCCCGCGGATCTCGCCGTCCCAGCTGTGCGTGAGGATCAGGCTGCCGAGGTGGGGCACCTTCACCGCGTAGCGGGTCGTTTCCGCCTGCATGTCCGGAATGCCGAACAGGTTCAGCGCGGTACCGCCCTTTTCGGTTTCCCACAGCCCTTCGATCGCGGCGATCTTCGCGGGCTGGTGCTTCAGCGTGTTGATGCCGTGCTGGTCGCCGATCACGGCCTGCAGCGGCGCGAGCACGAGCAGCAGCCACAGCGCCATCGAGAACATCTTCTTCACGCCCTTGTCGCGGCGGCCCTTCAGCAGGTGCCAGGCGCCGGTCGCGGCCACCACCAGCGCGGCGACGATGAACGCGGCGATCGCCATGTGGAACAGGCGGTACGGGAACGACGGGTTGAAGATGATCGCGAACCAGTCGGTCGGCACGACGCGGCCGTCGACGATCTCGAAGCCCTGCGGCGTCTGCATCCAGCTGTTCGACGCGAGAATCCAGAACGTCGAGATCAGCGTGCCGATCGCGACCATCAGCGTCGCGCCGAAGTGCGCGCGCGGGCTCACGCGGTTCCAGCCGAACAGCATGATGCCGAGGAAGCCGGCCTCCAGGAAGAACGCGGTCATGACCTCGTACATCAGCAGCGGCCCGGTGACGGCGCCGGCGAAGCTCGAGAAGCCCGACCAGTTCGTGCCGAACTGGTAGCTCATCACGACGCCGGAGACGACGCCCATCCCGAACGCGACCGCGAAGATCTTCGACCAGAACAGGCAGAGGGTTTTGTAGTACTGCTTGCCGGTTTTCAGCCAGCGATATTCGAGTACGGCGATGAAGCTGGCGAGGCCGATGCTCAGCGCCGGAAAGACGATGTGAAAGGAGACGGTGAACGCGAATTGCAGGCGGGCCAGATCGAGGGCCGAAAGAGCGGTGTCCATACCAGTTGACCGAGGCTGACGATACCCGCCGGCGGGTGCCGGCGGACCCCGCCGGACGGGCGTCGGGGTTGGCTGGAGTATGGGCCGCGATGTTGCACCGCGAAATGCGCCAACTCGTCGCAGATGTCCAGCCCGCCGCGCGCGATTCCGGGGTAAATCGTTGATTCGTATCAAGAAGGCTGCTTGCGGCGCGCGCGGCCGCGGCGTGGCGGTCTGACGCACGTGCGGCAATATGGCGCGTCGCGTCATCGGAACGATGCGGCGGATGCAGAGACGGCGGCGCGCGGCGCGGTGTCGCCGGGCATCTGGTCCGGCCGCCGATGGCCGGACGTGATGCGCATCCGGCCATCGGCACGTGCCGCACGATTTGCGTACACTCTGAGTCTCGTTTCGGCAGGGCCGGCCGCATCGGATCCGGTCCGCGTTCACTCAGGGCACGAAGATGATCGATTTACGCAGCGATACCGTGACACGTCCGAGCCAGGCAATGCTGGCCGCGATGACTGCCGCCGAAACCGGCGACGACGTATGGGGCGACGACCCGACCGTGCTGCGCCTGCAGGCGGTGACGGCCGAGCGGGCCGGCAAGGAGGCCGGCCTGTTCTTCCCGAGCGGCACGCAGAGCAACCTGGCCGCACTGATGGCCCATTGCGAGCGCGGCGACGAATACATCGTCGGTCAGCTCGCGCACACCTACAAGTACGAAGGCGGCGGTGCGGCCGTGCTGGGCAGCATCCAGCCGCAGCCGATCGAGAACGCGCCGGACGGCACGCTGCCGCTCGCGAAGATCGCCGCGGCGATCAAGCCGCTCGACAATCACTTTGCCCGCACACGCCTGCTCGCGCTCGAAAACACGATCGGCGGCCAGGTTTTGCCGGAAGGCTATGTGCAGGAAGCCACCGCGTTCGCGCGCAGTCGCGGGTTGTCGCTGCACCTCGACGGCGCACGCGTGTGCAACGCGGCCGTCGCGTCGGGCCGGTCGATCGCCGAGCTGTGCGCGCCGTTCGACAGCGTGTCGATCTGCTTCTCGAAAGGGCTTGGCGCTCCGGTCGGCTCGGTGCTGGTCGGCAACCGTGCGCTGATCGAGCGCGCGCAGCGCTGGCGCAAGGTGCTCGGCGGCGGGATGCGGCAGTCGGGCATTCTCGCGGCGGCCTGCCTGTATGCGCTCGACCACAATGTCGAGCGGCTCGCGGACGATCACGCGAATGCCGCGCATCTCGCCGAAGGTCTCGCACGCATCGATACGGTGAAGGTGCTGTCGCACGCGACGAACATGGTGTTCGCGCAATTCCCCGAAGCCGATTGCGCGCCGCTCGAGGCGTGGCTCAAGGAACGCGGGATTCTCACGCAGATGCTGTACGCGTCGCGCTTCGTCACGCACTGCGACGTGTCGCGTGCGGACATCGATACGTTCATCGACGCGGTCGGTGCGTATTTCGCGCAGCGCCGCGCGTAAGGTGAAATGCGCCGGCCGGCGGGGACGCCGGCCCGATGTGGCGCGAAGCAGGGAGCGTAGAGGCGACGGGGGCGACGTGGCAACCCGTCTGTCGATATCGGGCGAGCCGGCGGATCATGCTTGCCGGGGTGCGTCGGCGGGTGGTGTGCCGTCGTGGAACAGCGCTTTCAGTTGCGTGCGCAGTTCGGCGCTGTCGGTGTGCTGGTGCACCTGGACCGCATGTTGCACGGCGGCCTCCAGCAGTTCGTTGTCGGAGTCGGCGGAAATCGCGACCGAGCAATTCGTCGCGCTGGGAAACTCGCGGCAATCGATGTAGCGGCGAGACATGATGTTCTCCTTGCAGGAAAGCGAACGACCGGATGTGCGTAATCGGCCGCGCGGCGCGCTCGCGGGGCCGATGGAAAAAGTATAGGCGGCGTGGCGGGGATTCTCCTCGTTTAGGTGTACCGCGCCGCACATCGCACATCGCACACCGCGTCGGCGGTGTCGCTCATACCCGCGTCACGGCAGCGGCGCGAGCAGGCGGCGCGCCGCTTCGACGACCCGCTCGGACAACGACGCCATCGTCGGCGACTGCACGGTCCACGCGTGCCAGTACAGCGTGACGTCGGTCGGATGTGCGGGCGCGAGATCGACGAGCCCCTGCGTGTCGAGCGGTGCACTGCCGATCAGCGGCTCCGGCACCATCGCGTAACCGAGCCCGTGCCGCACCGCCGCGAAATGCGAATGGGTACCCGGCACGTAGTGGCACGGATAGGCACCCTCGGGCAACCCGAATTTCTCTCTCAGGAACGACGACTGCAGCGTATCGCGCCGCGAATACGCGACGACGGGCGCCTTGCGCGCGCTCGTGCGGTTCAGCCCGCGCGGAAACCAGCGCACCGCGAACGCGGCGGCCGCGAGCAGCCGGTAGCGCATCGTGCCGAGCGGCGTCGCGAGGCAGCCGCGCATCGGCTTCGGCTCGGTCGTCACGCAGCCGACCGCCATCCCGCTTTCGAGCAGCGCGAACGTGTGATCCTGGTCTTCGACGATCAGCTCGAACAGGATGCGCTCGCCCGCGAGCACCGATGTCAGCGCCGGCAGAAACCACGTACCGAGGCTATCGGAATTGAGCGCGATCGTGACCGAGATCGGCGATTCGCGTTCGGTTGCGAGCGTGCTCTGCAGGTCGGCCTGCAGCAGCGCGACGCGGCGCAGGTGCTGCAGCACGCGCTGCCCGGCCACCGTCGGGCGGCACGGCCGCGTGCGCAGCACGAGCGGCGTGCCGAGGCTTGCTTCCAGCGCGCGGACCCGCTGCGTGACGGCGGATGCGGTCACGTGCAGGCGCACGGCTGCCTGCTCGAAGCTGCCCGTGTCGGCGACGGCCAGCAGCGCGGCAGCCTGCTTCGAATCAATCGTCATCGACATGCCGGTGGAATTCCTGTGAACGTAAGACGAGAACAGCCGGTAGTGTAAGTCAGTGCGTACCAGCTAGCGTCCGGACCCGGCGCAGCGTCCTGCTGCACCGCATTCGTCGCCGGAATCGGCCACGGCACGCCGGATCCCGCCCACCGCATGCCGGTGGCGCGCGCATTTTGACCTACGCTATATGAACGCGCGGAACCCGGCATGTGCCATGCCGGCCCTTCGCGCGCGGACGATCGCGCGTCGCGCGCAAGCCGCGGCGCGGGCGTCGTGACGATTCCCACTTGATGGAGACGAACATGTCGATTCGACTAGGCGAGGACGCGCCCGATTTCACCGCGGAGACCACTGAGGGAACGATCCGCTTTCATGAATGGATCGGCGACCATTGGGCGATCCTGTTTTCCCATCCGAAGGATTTCACGCCCGTATGCACGACCGAACTCGGCTACATGGCCGGGCTCAAGCCGGAATTCGACAAGCGCAACACGAAGATCATCGGGCTGTCGATCGATCCGGTCAGCGATCACCGGAAGTGGGTGACGGATATCGCCGAAACGCAGGGTCACGCGGTCAACTATCCGCTGATCGGCGACGACGAGCTGAAGGTCGCGAAGCTGTACGACATGATTCATCCGAATGCGAGCGGCGGCCCGCGCACGGCGGTCGACAACGCGACCGTGCGCTCGGTGTTCATCATCGGGCCGGACAAGAAGGTCAAGGCGATGCTCGTCTATCCGATGAGCGCGGGGCGTAACTTCGACGAGGTGCTGCGCCTGCTCGACGCGCTGCAGCTCAACGCGAAGCATACGGTGGCGACGCCGGTGAACTGGAAGCCCGGCGACGATGTCATCATTCCGACGTCGGTGTCGGACGATGCGGCGAAGCAGAAGTATCCGGACGGCTTCCGGACGCTGAAGCCGTACCTGCGCTACGTGACGCAGCCGCGTTGACGCACCGTGCCGGCCGGATGCCGGCCATGCAGGACCACGACGGGGCGGCCCGCGCGACGGCGACAGTCGCGGCGCGGGCCGGACGACAGCATCAGGTCCGCATCAAACAAGCCTCAACCAGCGACGGAGCGACTTCGCGATGATCTTCCGGCAACTCTTCGACCCGCAATCGTCGACGTACACGTACCTGCTTGCCGACAGCGCATCGCGCGACGCGGTACTGATCGATCCCGTGTTCGAGCAGGTGCGCCGCGATGCGGCGTTGCTCGACGAGCTCGGGCTGCGGCTCGTCGCGACCGTCGACACGCACGTGCATGCCGATCACGTGACGGGCGCGTGGCTGCTGAAGCAGCGCACGGGCAGCACGATCGCGATCTCGGCCGCGAGCGGCGCGCAGGGCGCCGACCGCTACCTGAACGACGGCGATCGCTGTGCGTTCGGTGCGCGCTACCTGACCGTGCGCGCGACGCCCGGCCATACGAGCGGCTGCATCAGCCTCGTGCTCGACGACGAATCGATGGCGTTCACCGGCGATTGCCTGCTGATTCGCGGCACGGGCCGCACCGACTTCCAGCAGGGCGACCCGCGCGCGCTGTATCGCGCGGTGCACGGCCGGCTCTTCACGCTGCCGGCCGCGTGCCTGCTGTATCCGGCGCATGATTATCGCGGGCTCACGGTGACGAGCGTCGGCGAGGAGCGGCGCTTCAATCCGCGTCTCGGCGGCGACCTGAGCGAAGACGATTTCGCGGGCTACATGCGCAACCTCGGGCTCGCGCATCCGCGCCAGATCGACGTCGCGGTGCCGGCGAACCTGCAGTGCGGCGTCGCCGCGAACGCGCCCGATGTACAGGCTGCGCCCGACTGGGCGCCGCTCGTCTATACGTTCGCCGGCTTCTGGGAAATCGATCCGCAATGGCTCGAGGATCATCTGCCGGCGGTGCAGGTCGTCGACGTGCGCGAGCCGGACGAATTCACGGGCCCGCTCGGCCACCTGCCCGGCGCGACGCCGATTCCGCTCGGCGAACTGGCCGCGCGCGCCGGCGAGATCGCACGCGATCGGCCGGTCGTGACCGTGTGCCGGGCCGGCGGGCGATCTGCGCAGGCGACCGTCATTCTGCTGAAGGCCGGCTTCGACACGGTGGCGAATCTCGGCGGCGGGATGCTGCGCTGGCGTGCCGAAGGGCGCGTCGTGATGGACGGCCGGTCGTAACGCCCCAAGGTGCATGAAAAAAATTCCGGATCGCTGTCGAAATGGCCGCGTGCCGTTCGTCGTCAAGGTATCCGATCACGTGGCGCCGCATCACGCGGCGCCGAAACCCTGAGAGACCGCACGATGATGCCGACGCTATACGCCCATCCCTTTTCGTCCTACTGCCAGAAGGTGCTGACCGCGCTGTACGAGAACGGCACGCCGTTCGCGTATCGCGTGCTCGCGCACGACGATCCGAAGCCGATGCAGGAACTGGCCGCGCTGTGGCCGCTGAAGCGCTTTCCGGTGCTCGTCGATGCCGGCCGCACGGTGGTCGAGGCGTCGATCATCATCGAGTATCTCGGCCTGAATCACCCGGGCCCCGTGCGCTTGCTGCCCGACGATCCACACGCGGCGCTCGAGGTGCGGGCGATGGATCGCTTCTTCGACAACTACGTGTCGACGCCGCAGCAGAAGGTCGTGCACGACGCGTTGCGGCCGGAGGCCGAGCGCGATGCGCGCGGTGTGGCCGATGCGCGCGCCATGCTGGAAACGTCGTACGCGTGGCTGGACAAGAAGATGGCCGATCGCGAATGGGCGGCCGGCGACCGCTTCAGCCTCGCCGACTGCGGCGCGGCGCCGTTCCTGTTCTACGCGGACTGGACGCACCGGATCGATCCGTCGTTCGCGAACGTGACGGCGTACCGCCAGCGTCTGCTGGCGCGGCCGTCGTTCGCGCGCGCGGTCGACGAAGCGCGGCCGTTTCGCCCGTTCTTTCCGCTGGGTGCGCCTGATCGCGACTGATCGGCGCGGGCGACGCGCGGCGCGCCGCCACTGCGCATGGCCGGCAACGCGTGCCGGGGCGGCGGAACGTGAGCAGCGGCAGCATCGCGGCGTCTCCCCGTCACATCGTGTGGGTGGCCGACTGCGCGAGCGTCAGCAGCTCGTCGAACTGCGTGATCAGCTCGAAGCACAGCAGGAACGCGAGCGTATAGGCCGGCGCGGGGAAGCGCTCGATCATCGCGAGCACCTGCGGCGCGAAGCGCGAGCGGATCGCATCGCGCGTCAGCATCCACGCGAGCGCGATGCCGATCGCGGCGCCCGCGATCAGGTCGGTCGGATAGTGAAAGCCGAGATACGCGCGCGGCACGCAGATGAACACGACCGCATACACCAGTGCCAACACGCCGACGCGGCGCGCAATGATGAAGATGCCGGTGGCGATCGCCATCCACAGCATCGCGTGATCGCTCGGAAACGAACTCCATGCCTGCAGCGTGGCTGCGCGGAGTCCCGCCGACGGAAAGTGCAGGTGCAGGTCGGGGTTGTAGATCGGCCGCACGC
The DNA here is from genome assembly GCF_002223085.1 of Burkholderia sp. HI2714. Taxonomy (NCBI): domain Bacteria; kingdom Pseudomonadati; phylum Pseudomonadota; class Betaproteobacteria; order Burkholderiales; family Burkholderiaceae; genus Burkholderia; species Burkholderia sp. HI2714. The sequence continues at coordinate 241,421 of NZ_NKFM01000035.1, forward strand.
GGAACGGCAGCACCTGCGCGAGCAGCCGGCCGAACGCGAGCGCGATGAGCCCGCTCGCGATCGTCGCGACGACCAGCTCGCGCTGCCGCTCGCGGTTCGGGCCCGGCTGGAACCACAGCCAGCACAGCACGGGAATGAGCACGAAGCCCTTGAACGTGTACAGGCCCGCGATCACGCGGATCGCGTGATTCATCAGCGGGCCGAACGTGATGTGGGTGAGGAAGGTCTGGATCGTGGTGTCGAAATCGTTCATGTTCTGTGCGACCCGGGCGGACGCTCAGCGCATGACATGCGGCCGGCAGGATCGGAAAGCGCGCTCGTACCCGAGCGCAACGGGGGGCAAGTATGTCACCCGTTATTTCGAAGAAAATGCGAAAAAATACCGGGAATCCCCTGATAAAACGGGGCTGCGCGGTGGGGCCGGATGGCCGGGCGCCACGTGGCGGGGCGCATCGAATCGTCCGACGTTTTCGCATCGACGCGCACGGCCGCCGGAAAAATAATCGGTTGAACTGGACATTCGTTCGAGCGGGTGCGGACCTTGCGCGGGATGGGGGCTTTTCGTGCCGAATACGCACGAATCTGCCAGGCTGCGCCGCGTCATGCGTGCGCCGATCGAAAATAAAAGAAAAGGCGGGCAAGCCCTTGTGGGCCTGCCCGCCGGATGGGTGCGACGCGGAAATTCAGCGGCGCCAGATCCGCACGGCGAGCGCGGCGAGCGACGTCACGACGGCCAGCCCGGTCACCGCATTCCAGCCCAGTTGCGCGAGCAACACACTGCCGATCGCGGCGCCGGCCGCCATCCCGATGAACATGCCGACGAACAGCACGGCATTGAGGCGGCTGCGCGACGCGGGGTCGATCCGGTAGACGATTGCCTGGTGCGCGATCAGCGTGGCCTGCACGCCGAGATCGAAGCCGATCGTCGCGACCGCGAGCAGCGCGAGCTGGGCATGCGCCGACATCAACGGTGCGGCGGCCATCGACGCGAACGACACCGTCGCGATGCCGATGCCGATGCGCGTGACGCGCTCGGGACCGTGATGGTCGGCCAGGCGTCCGGCAATCGGCGCGGCCAGCGCACCCGCTGCACCTGCGAGGCCGAACGCGCCGGCGGCTGCGCTGCCGAGGTGGAACGGCGCGCCGTGCAGCATCACCGCGAGCGTCGACCAGAACGCGCTGAACCCGATGGCCAGCAGCCCCTGCGCGAGCGCGGCGCGGCGTAGTGCCGGATGCTGGCGCCACAACGCGCCGAGCGACCCGATCAGTGCGCGATACGGCAGGCGCGTGGTCGGCTCGAAGTGCGGCAACCCGCGTGCGGCCACGACGCCGATCACGGCGACGCTGGCGGCCGCGAGCGCGAACATCGCGCGCCAGCCGGCCGTTTCGGCGACGAAGCCGGCCACGACCCGCGACAGCAGGATGCCGAGCAGCAGCCCCGTCATCACCGTGCCGACGATGCGGCCGCGATGCGCGTCGTGCGCGAGCGTCGCGGCGGCCGGCACGACGTCCTGCGCCATCGTCGCCGCGAGGCCGATCGCGAAGCTCGCCGCGAGCAGCAGCCCGAGCGACGGTGCGATGGCGGCGAGCAGCAACGCGACGACCAGCGTCGCGGCCTTGGTCACGATCACGCGGCGGCGGTCGAAGCGGTCGCCGAGCGGCGCGAGCAGCAGGATGCCGAGCGCATAGCCGAGCTGCGTGAGCGTCGGCACGAAGCCGATCGCGCGTGCCGACGCGCCGAGATCGGGCCCGAGCGCGCCGAGCATCGGCTGCGCGTAGTAGAGCGGCGCGACCGCAAGGCCGGCGGCGGCCGCGAGCAGCAGCACGAGCCGGCGATCGGGCATCGAATGCTCGGCCGGGTGGGCCGGGGTGTGTGCGGCGCGGGGCGCGGCATCGAGACGGGACGGAGTGGACATGGCGTGCATCCTGGGTGCGATGAAGGAATGGACGCGAGTGTGGCGGGATGCGGCCGGCCACGGTAGTGCCGTCCTGCGCAGATTTGTTATACGCTCCACGCATGACCGAAAAATCTCCCTTCTCTCCCGCTGCAGGCGGGTCTCCGCGCATTCAGGCCGTGCCGGTGGACGGCGCCGGCTATCGTTTCGAGCTGATGGAAACCTTCGTGCGCATAGTCGAAGCCGGCAGCCTGTCGGCCGCGGCCGCGCAACTGCATACGACGCAGCCGACGATCAGCCGGCGGCTGCAGGCGCTCGAACGCTCGCTCGGCATGCGGCTGCTGCAGCGGACCACGCACACGATGCGGCTGACCGTCGACGGCGAGCGCTGCTTCAAGCGCGCGAAGGAGCTGCTGGCGAACTGGGCGGCGTTCGAAGCCGATCTGCGCGGCGCGCAGGAGGAGCCGGACGGGCTGTTGCGGGTCGCGGTGCCGCACGCGTTCGGGCAGGAGCGTTTCGTCGAGCCGCTCGCGCAGTTCCTGCGCGACTATCCGCGCGTGTCGGTCGAGTGGTTGCTGCAGGACGAGGTGCGGGATTTCGTCGGCAGCGGCATCGATTGCGCGATCCAGGTGGGTGAGCCGACCGATCCGGCCGTGGTCGCGATCCGGCTCTCGAAGGTGCCGCGCTTCGTGGTCGCCGCGCCGTCCGTGCTGAACGGCGCCGACGTGCCGGCCGACCCCGATGCGCTGGCCGCACTGCCGTGGCTCGCGCTGCGCACGTACTACCGCACGGAGCTGGCACTCACGCATTCGGTCACGGGCGAGACGCGGCGCATTGCGATTCGCCCGCGCATCACGACCGCGAACCTGTACGCGCTGCGCAGTGCGGCGCTGCTGGGGGTCGGTGCGTGCGTCGGCTCGTCATGGATGCTGGCCGACGACCTCGCGCGCGGCGAGCTCGTTCATCTTGCGCCCGAGTGGCAGGCCGCGCCGCTGCCCGTCTACCTGACCTACCCGCATGCGCAGTTCTATCCGTCGCGGCTCGTGCGGTTCGCCGCGATGATGCGCGAGGCCGTGCCGGGGCTCGTCGAAGGGCGCGATACCTGACCTCCGACGCGGGATGCGCCGCGAGCACCGGGCGGCGACGGTGTCGTCAGCCGCGCCGGATCCCTTCGGGCAGCGCGCTGATGCGGCGCACCTCGGGCGAATCGAGCCATGCGCGCGACGTCGCGCAGTCGGCGAACATGTCGGTCGCATCCTCGCCCCAGAACAGGTCGCCGTCGAGTGCGAAGGTCGGCACGCCGAATACGCCGTGCGCGATCGCATCGTCGGTGTTCGCACGCAGCGCGTCTTTCACCGGCTGGGCGTCGACGGCCGTCACGCCTTCCGGAAAGCCGACCGCTTCGCACAGCGCGGCGAAGCCTTCCGGCGTCGACACGTCATTACCGTCGCGCCAGATATGCCGAAAGATGCGTTGAATCGCGTCGAGTGAATTGCCCATCGCGATCGCGAGACGCAGCGGCTTGATCGGATTGAACGGGTGCGCGGGCGGCATCCGGAACGGAATGCCGAGCTTGTCCGCGCGATATTGCGCGTGGCGATAGGTGAAGACGCGTTTCGCCGCGATCTCGGCCGGCGCTTTCTGGCCCCAGTGCGTGAGCAGTGCGCCGAGCACGATGGGCTTCGGCTCGAACGCGGCGGCGGCCGGCAACCGGTCGAATTGCGCCTGCTGCAGGTAAGCGAACGGCGAAACGAAATCGAAATACCAGGTGGCGGTGCGCGCGGCGTTCATGGTGGCAGCCCTCAAGCGTGTCCGGTTGGCGGGGGCTCGCGCGGCACGCCCGCAGGCGGCGCGCGATGCATGCATCGGCGGCCAGTGTCGCACGCGGCCGCCTTTTGCGCTGTTGCGTGGCCAGGCGCGCGCCGCCGGTTACGACGCGGCGTCGCCGTGGTCGGCTGGCGATGCGAGCCGCGCGAGGCTGTCGCGCACGGCCGCCGCGTCGTAGCGTGCGCCTGAGCCGCCGAGCGCCACGGTCGCCTTCTGCGCGAGCGGCAACAGCATCGCGAGCGCCGCCGCCATGGCCGGTGCGTCGGCGAGCCGCGATTTCGGGCCCGATACGGTCAGCGCGCCGACACACTCGCCGGCTGCGCCGAACACGGGCGCGGATGCCGACGCCGTCTCGGGGTCGCGCTCGCCGTACGACGCGGCCCACAGCTGTTCGCGCACGTCGTTCCATTGCGCATCCTGCGTGTCGGTGAACGCCAGCAGCACCTTCCCGGACGCGCCCTGGCGCACCGGAAACTCTTCGCCGACACGAATCGACACGCGCACTGCACGGGCGGGCTCGACCCGGTACAGCACCGAGCGCATGTCGCCCTGGCGCACGTAGAACGACGCCGTTTCGCCGAGTTCGCGGCTCAGCGTCTCGAGCAGCGGCTCGACCACCGGGCCGACCCGGAACGAACGCTGATACAGCGCGGCGAGCCGCAGCGGCTCGTGTCCGATTGCGTACTGGCCGTCGTCGAGCTTGCGCATGAAGCCGCCGTATTCGAGCGCCGTGAGCAGGCGCAGGATCGTGCTCTTGTACAGCCCGGTGCGGCGCGACAGCTCCGCGAGCGACAGCCGGTCGTCGGTCTGCCCGAACGCACGGAGGATCGCGAACGCGCGATCGAGAACGGCGACGCCGCTGGACGCTTCTTCGACCGGCGAATCGGGTTCGCTGCCGGCGTGATCGGTGTGAGTCTTGGGCACTGCCTGCTTCCTTCCGAGGATGATCGATCGACTATATCGTTCTGCCTGACAGAACTCAAGTTCCAAAAAAACGCAATTTCAGGGGTATACCCCGCTTACAGTCCATTTGGTGCGCGCATAGAGTTCTATCAAACAGAACGATGTTCTTTCAGATAGAACGATGGAGTGTCAAATGAGCGTTTCCGAATATCCGAAGGTGCTGGTCAGCGAGGTCGGGCCGCGCGACGGCCTGCAGAGCATTCAGGCCGTGATGCCGACGGCCGGCAAGCTGCGCTGGATCACCGCGCTGGCCGCGGCCGGCCTGCGCGAGATCGAGGTCGGGTCGTTCGTGCCGGCCAGGCTGCTGCCGCAGATGGCCGATGTGCGCGAAGTCGTCGCGCACGCGCTGGCGATTCCCGGGCTGCACGTCGCCGCGCTCGCGCCGAACCTGCGCGGCGCCGAGGGTGCATTCGAGGCTGGCGTGCACAAGCTGACGCTGCCGGTCTCGGTGACGGAAGCGCATTCGCTGGCGAACATCCGCAAGACGCCCGCGCAGATGATCGACGAGGTGCGTGCGATCGTCGCGTTGCGCGACGCGCGGTTTCCGCCGGTGCAGATCGAGGCGGGCGTGTCGGTCGCGTTCGGCTGCACGATCGCGGGCGCCGTCAGCGACGACGAGACGATCGCGATGGCAGTGGCGATGGCCGAATGCGGCGTCGACGAGATCGGGCTGTCCGATACGAGCGGCTATGCGAATCCGGCGCAGGTGCGCCGGCTGTTCGTGCGCCTGCAGCGCGAAGTCGGCGACAAGGCCGGTGGCGCACATTTCCACAATACGCGCGGGCAGGGGCTCGCGAACGTCGTCGCCGCGCTCGACGCGGGCGTGACGACGATCGACGCGAGCCAGGGCGGCCTCGGCGGTTGTCCGTATGCGCCGGGCGCGACCGGCAACATCGTCACCGAGGATCTCGTGTTCCTGCTCGAGTCGATGGGATTCGACACGGGTATCGACGTCGACGCGCTGCTCGCCGCGCGCGCGATCCTGCACGCGGCGCTGCCGGCCGAGGCGTTGTACGGCCATGTGCCGGACGCCGGGTTGCCGAAGGGCTTTCGTTACGCGGACGGCCGCTCTCCGACCGCGGTGCAACCGGAAGGATGCCTGACGGGAGTCGCGCAATGAACGACCATCAACCGGCTTCGGCGCTGCCGTATGCAGGCACGCGCGTGATCGAGATGACGCACATGGTGATGGGCCCGACCTGCGGGATGCTGCTCGCGGATCTCGGCGCGGAGGTCATCAAGATCGAACCGATCGCGGGCGACAGCACGCGCGCGCTGCGCGGTTCCGGCGCGGGCTTCTTCGGCATGTTCAACCGCAACAAGAAGAGCCTTGCCGTCGACGTGAAGGATCCGCGCGGGCTGGAGATCGTGCTGCGGCTCGTCGCGACGGCGGACGTCTTCAGCGAGAACTTCAAGAGCGGCACGATGGACCGGCTCGGCCTCGGCTATCCGGCGCTGCATTCGCTGAATCCGCGCCTCGTGTACGTGTCGCACAAGGGTTTCCTGCCGGGGCCGTACGAGCATCGCACCGCGCTCGACGAGGTCGTGCAGATGATGGGCGGCCTCGCGTACATGACGGGCCCGGAGGGGCGGCCGCTGCGCGCGGGCGCGAGCGTGAACGACATCATGGGCGGCATGTTCGGCGCGATCGGCGCGATGGCCGCGCTCGCGCAGCGCGAACGCACCGGCCGCGGCCAGCAGGTGCAAAGCTCGCTGTTCGAGAACAACGTGTTCCTCGTCGCGCAGCACATGATGCAGTTCGCGGTGACCGGGCAGGCCGCATCGCCGATGCCGAGCCGGATTTCCGCGTGGGCCGTCTACGACGTGTTTTCAGTGAAGGATGACGAACAGATCTTTCTCGCGGTCGTATCGGACACGCAGTGGGCGCTGTTCTGCGACGCATTCGGCCTGGCTGCGCTGAAGGACGATCCGCGTCTCGCGACCAACAACCTGCGCGTGCAGGCGCGCGAGTGGCTGCTGCCCGAGCTGCGCGCGCGGCTCGCGCGGCATTCGGCCGCGGAGATCGGCGCGATCTTCGAATCGAACGGCCTGCCGTACGCGCCGATCACGAAACCGCAGGACCTGTTCGACGACCCGCACCTGCTCGCCACGGGCGGCCTCGAGGCCGTCACGCTGCCGGCCGACGCGAGCAGCGCCGGGCGGCCGGTCGACACGCGCACCGCGCTGTTGCCGCTGACGCTTGCCGGCGAACGCCTGCGGCTGCGCTCGGCACCGCCCGCACTCGGCCAGGACACGCGCGCGCTGCTCGGCGAGCTCGGCTACACGCCGGACGATGCGCGTGCGCTGATCGAAGCCGGTGTCGTCGCGGGGCAGCATGGCGCGGACGATGCGGTGCCAGGCGGCGCGCCGTCACCGAACGAACTGGCGAGCGCGTAGCGCGGCCGCGATCCACCGAACGAACAAAGGCGTCCCGGCCGTGCCACGCACGGGCGCGGCCGCCCCATCCACGGAGACAACCATGACATCCGCTTCCCCGGCACTGGCCGACGATCGCGACACCGACGCATCGATCGAGCAACGGGCCGTGCGCAAGGCCGCGTGGCGCTTCATCCCGCTGCTCGCGCTCGCGTACTTCTTCAACTACCTGGACCGCACGAGCGTCGGGTTCGCGGCGCTCACGATGAACCGCGATCTCGGGCTGACCGCGACGCAGTTCGGCTGGGGCGCGGGGATCATGTTCGCCGGCTACTGCGTGTTCGAGGTGCCGAGCAATCTCGCGCTGTACCGCTTCGGCGCGCGGCGCTGGCTCGCCCGCATCATGATCACGTGGGGGCTGATGGCGGCCGCGACCGCGCTGGCGACCGGGCCGACCAGCTTCTATGCGATCCGGCTGCTGCTCGGCATCGGCGAAGCCGGATTCTTTCCGGGCGTGATCTTCTTCCTCGCCGTGTGGTTTCCGGCGAGCTACCGCACGCGCGTGCTGGCGTGGTTCACCGTGTCGACGCCGCTGTCGTCGCTGATCGGCGGTCCGTTGTCGACGTGGCTGCTGCAGCTCGACGGTGCGCTCGGGCTTGCCGGATGGAAATGGATGTTCATCGTCGAAGGGCTGCCGGCGTGCGCGCTCGGTTTTCTCGTGTTGAAGCTGCTGTCCGATTCGCCGGCGCATGCCGCGTGGCTGTCCGACGACGAGCGTGCGGCGCTGCAGCGTGCGTTCGAGCGCGACGGCGCGGCCGCCGGCCGCAAGAAGCGCTTCGGCGTCGCGCTGCGCGACGTGCGCGTGTACCTGCTCGCGCTGATCTCGTTCGGCTTCACGATGGGTTCCTACGGGATCGGCATCTGGCTGCCGCAGATGCTGAAGGCGCACGGCATGTCGACGATGCAGACGGGCTGGCTGTCCGCGGTGCCGTACTTCTTCGCGACCATCGCGCTGTTGTGGTGGGCGAAGCGCGTGGACCGGCGCGGCGGCCCGGTCGCGAACCTGGCGATCGGACTGTTCATCGGCGCGGTGGCGCTCGGCGTGTCGACGCACTTCCTGACGCTCGGGCCGGCACTCGTCGGCATCACGCTCGCGCTGATCGGCACGATCGCCGGCCGCACGATCTTCTACACGCTGCCCTCGCGCTTCCTGTCCGGCCAGGCCGCGGCCGGCGGGCTTGCACTGATCAACTCGATCGGCGCGCTCGGCGGCTTCGCGGGCCCGTATCTCGTCGGCTACCTGAAGGACAGCTTCGGCACCTTTACCGCCGGCATGCTCGGCCTCGCGATCGTGCTGGCGATCACGACGCTGCTCACGCTGTCGCTGTATGCGTTCGACCGGAGCGAATGACATGGACACGACGATGTCGATCAAGCGACGCCGGCTGCTCGGTGCGGCCGCCGCATCGCTCGCGCTGCCCGCGTTCACCGGAACGCGCGCGGCCACCCAGGAAGGAGTTTCCCGCATGACGACGCAAAGCAACTATCTCGCGGTCCGCCCCGACTGGCTCGCGTCGGCGCTCGAACCCGCGCTCGAGCCCGACCTGCCGATCGTCGACGCGCATCATCATTTCTATGAACGGCAGGGCTGGATCTACCTGCTCGACGACTATCTGCAGGATGCGCGCTCGGGCCACAACATCCAGGCGTCCGTCTACATGCAGGCGCAGACGCGCTATCGCGATTCGGGGCCTGCCGAATTGAGACCGGTGGGCGAGACGGCCTACGTCGCGGGCGTGACCGAGCCGCTGCAGCAGGGCCCGGTGGCGGTCGCGAAAGGCATCGTCGGCCACGCGGACCTGCGTCTCGGCGAACGCGTGCGCGAGGTGCTCGAAGCGCATCTCGAAGCGGGTCGCGGGCGCTTTCGCGGGGTTCGTCACCTGACGACATGGGACGCCGATCCGACGCTCGCCAATCCGCTGTCGGCCGTGCCGCGCGGGCTGCTGCTCGATCCCGCGTACCGGGCGGGCGTCGCGCAACTCGCGCCGCTCGGGCTTTCGTATGACGCGTGGCTGTTCTTTCCGCAGTTGCCCGAACTGTTCGAGCTGGCGAAGGCGAACCCCGATACGCGTGTCATCGTCAATCACTGCGGCGGTGTCGTGCGGATCGCCAGTTATGCCGACAAGAGGCCGGAGGTGTTCGAGCGCTGGTCGGCGTCGATGCGCACGCTCGCGCAACTGCCGAACGTGTACGTGAAGGTCGGCGGGCTCGGGATGCGCATCAACGGTTTCGATTTCGAGAAGGGCGAACGGCCGCCGTCTTCCGCGCAGCTCGCCGACACGTGGAAGCCGTGGATGATGACCTGCATCGACGCGTTCGGCCCCGGGCGCTGCATGTTCGAGAGCAATTTCCCGGTCGACAAGGGCTCGTATTCGTTCGTGAACGGCTGGAATGCATTCAAGCGGCTGACCGCGCAGGCGAGCCCGGACGAGCGCGACGCGCTGTTCCGCGGCACGGTCACGCACGCTTACCGGCTCGGCTGACGCGCGCCGCGGCGGGCCCGGCCCTTGCTCACCCGGCCTCCACCAACGCCGCGAGCCGCGCCAGCGCCATCTGCCAGCCGGTCTCGTTGTCGGCGGCCGGGACGCCGGGCGGCACCCCGTCGTGCACGGCGTCCACGCGCGTGCCGCCCGCTTCGTCGGACAGCGTGATCGTGATCGTCATGGCGCCGCGCAGCATCGGGTCGTCGGTCTCGAACACGTCGATCTCGACGATCTGCTCGTCCGGCACAAGCGTGACGAAGCGGCCGTGATAGGTATCGGTGCGCGGGGTGGTCTTGCCGGTGCCGGCCGACGGCGCGTCATAGCTCAGCGATACCCGCAGCGCACCGCCTTCGCGGGTGTCGTACGCATGCACGCGGCACGTCATGCCGTCGGGCACCTTCCATTGCTCGACCGCGTGGGGATCGAGGAGCGCGCGGTAGACGCGGCCGCGCGGGGCGTTCAGGTGCCGGCTGACCCGGGTCGAATGCGTGTGCGTGTGCAACATGTTGCCTCCCGCGGAGCGCGCCCGACGGTGCACGCCGGTGGCCGGCGTGTCGTCAGGCTTCCTTCAGGAATCCTAGGCGCGCGCGAGGCGGCATGCAATGACCGCACATGCGGCCGCGGTCGGCTCAGCGCAGCGCGGCCGCGAACGCGTCGAGCTGCGTGATGCAGGTGTTCCAGCCCTCGAAGAAGCCGAGCGCTTCGTGGCGCTCGCGCGTGGCGGCGTCCGGATGCATCACGCGCGCCTCGTAGTGGCTGCCCGCATCGTCGTCGGCCATCGTGATGATCGCGGTGAAGCCCATCCACGGCGTCTGCGGCCGCCAGCCGCCCGTGAGCATCGACGTGAACGCGATGCGCGATTCCGGCACGATGTCGAGGAAGCAGCCGGGGTTGTCGCTGGTGCCGCCATCGGGGCCGCGCATGGTTGTGTGGAAGGCGCCGCCCGGCCGCAGGTCGAACGCGCGCACTTCGGTGGTCCACGGTTTCGGGCACCACCATTCCTTCAGCAGTTCGGGGTCGCTCCATGCACGCCACAGCGCGTGGCGCGGCGCACGCAGCGTGCGCGTGATGACGAGATCGTGGGCTTCAACGGGGTCGACGGGGCTGGCTGACATCGTGCTCCTCCTGGTGACGGCGTTCGACGAATTCGACGAGGCGATCGGATCGGGCTTCCCACAGCGCGCGCTGCGCGGCGAGCCATGCCTCGGCTTCGGTCAGCCGGCTGCCGACCAGCGTGCAGGTGCGCGAGCGGCCGGCTTTCCGGGTCTGGACGAGACCGCTGCGCTCGAGCACGGCGACGTGCTTCATGAACGACGGCAGCGCCATGTCGAACGGTTCGGCCAGCGCGGAGACGGTCCGTTCGCCGTGGCCGAGCATGCTGACGATCGCGCAGCGCGTCGGATCGGCGAGGGCGTGGAAAACGTCGCTGATGCCGGGTTGAAAGTTAGCCATGCGGCTAAGTATAGGAGAGGCGAACGGCGATGCAACGGAATTTTTCGTCGCGTAGGATGATGGGGCGGTAACACGCGCCGACCGGGTGCGGCGTTGCCGCGCGCCTGCCGCCGTTGCGCGAGCCGCGACGGCCGGCCGGTGTTCCTTCCCATCCGGACGCACGCCGAACCCACGTGTGCGGCCCAACTGACTACCGGAGTTGGCATGACCGAATCCGTGACCGTCCGCCGCGTCGACGCGGGCGAAGCGAAGCGCTGTGTCGAAGCACTGGCCGACGTGCTGATCGATTGCGTCGAGGGCGGCGCGTCCGTCAGCTTCATGTTGCCGATCGAGCGGCCGACCGCCGTCGCGTTCTGGACGAATGTCGCCGACGGCGTCGCGAACGGCGAGCGCATCCTGCTCGTTGCCGAGGACGCGGCCGGCCGGATCGTCGGCACCGTGCAGGTCGTGACCGCACAGCCCGAGAACCAGCCGCATCGCGCCGATATCTCGAAGATGCTCGTGTCGCGGCGTGCGCGCCGGCAGGGGATTGCCGCGCGGCTGATGGCGGCGGCCGATGCGGCCGCGCGCGACGCGGGCAAGACCGTGCTCGTGCTCGATACCGTGACGGGCGGCGACGCCGAGCGGCTGTACGAGCGGGCCGGCTGGCAGCGCGTCGGTGTCGTGCCGAACTACGCGCTGATGCCCGACGGCACGCTCTGCGCGACGACGTATTTCCACAAGCAACTCGCGTAACGGCATTCGTCATGCATCCCGTCGCCCCGGCGCTCCTGTGTCTCACACTCGCAGCGGGTGTCGTGGCGCTGATCGCGCCGGTGTTGCTCGCGGCCGCGTGGCGGCGCCGCACGCAGGTGCCGTTGCGGGTGTTTTCCTACGGCATGCTGACCTTTTTCGTGTTCCAGCCGGTGCTGCGCCTGTCGTGGCAGGTGCCGTCGTTCCACTGGCTCGGGAACGATCCTCGCTGGCACCTGCCGATGCTCGTGTTCGCGGCGCTGACGGCCGGGCTCTTCGAGGAGTGCGGGCGCTGGGTCGCTTTCCGGTATTTGCTGCCGAAGCGGCATGATGCGCCGACGGCCGTGATGCTCGGGCTCGGGCACGGCGGACTGGAAGCGATGCTGCTGGTCGGCGTCGGATTCATCGCGCTCGGAACCGGCTACCTGCTCGCGCGAGCGGGCGTCGTGGTGCCTGAAGGTGCGCAGTCGCTGATCGGGTCGCAGTTCTCGGGCATGACACTCGCGTGGCCGTTTCTCGCGCTGTTCGAGCGCGCGAGTGCCATGGCCGCGCATGTGGGGTTGTCGCTGATCGTGCTGCAGGCATTCGTCCGGGGCACGAAGCGCTGGCTCGCGTATGCGATCGCGTTTCATTTCCTGCTCGACCTCGCCGTCGTGCTGCTGACGCGGTACTGGCATGTCGATACCATGCTGGTCGAGGCGCTCCTGTTCGTGTGCAGTGTCGCGCTTCTGTGGCTGGGGCTGCGCTGGAGCCGCCGGATGACAGGTGCCGGCGAGGCGAGCACGGGGCATGTTGCCTGATTGGCAGGGCTCGTTTCAACCGTGTGCGGCGGGGTTCGGCGGTCGGATGGCTGGCGCCTCTCCCGTTAGCTGCCGGCTGGCGAGGCTCAAGGCCATGGGGGCCATTAGGTCGCACAAGGCTTTCCTTTCGACGAAACGGCAGATCGCAATGGCAAGCGCCGGAACGTCTCCCTGATCGCGACGAGCGCAAGCGTGCAAACGGGCGCCGGCCGCGAATCAAGCCAGTCCGCAGACGTCGCCGGTCCGATATATTCACGCAGGAAAGACTTCAGCAGAACGAGAACGCCCCGTAACCACCGCCCCGATGAAACGCTCCCATGTCGCTTTTGCCCTCACGGGCCTGCTCGTCGCGCTGCCGATTGCCGCGTATGCGCTCGTCAAGCCGTTGCGCGTCGTCGCGCCCGCGCTGGTCCCCGGTGTGTCGTGCCCGAGCGCCGATATCTGCACGGACGATGCCGCGAAGCTCGGCGACGCGCAGCAGCTCTATCGCGACGGCTATGCGCGCGCGGCGGCGGCCGTCGGTGCATTCCAGGCGGCGCCGCGCGTCGTGTTCTGCTCGACGCGGGCGTGCGCCGATGCGTTCGGCCTCGGCCAGCGCGCGGCGCTGACGCTGGGGAATTTCGGCGTGGTCGTCGCGCCGCGCGGCTGGCAGACCTATTTTCTCGCGCACGAGCTGATCCATCACCGGCAGGCCGAAGTGCTCGGCAACCTGGCCGTCGCGACCAGGCCGCGCTGGCTGATCGAAGGGATGGCGTATTCGCTCAGCGACGATCCGCGCCACCCGCTGGCGGAGCCGTTCGAAGCGTGGCGCACGCGTTTTGCCGCCTGGAATGCGGCGCGCGGTGCACAGCCGCTGTGGGATGCCGCACGGGCGGTCGAATAGCGCGGCAAGACGCCGAAACGTCGGCGCGCACGTTGACCCACCCGCACACGGCGCAAGCCGACCCGTCACGACGTCATGGCGCGGCTACGCCGGCGCGCCCGGCGGTGAGTGTCTCCCGTCCGGCAGCGAGGATCTCGTCAGCCAGCGCCGGATCGGTGCCGGCGATCGCGCGCGACAACACGAGCGCGCCGACCATCTGGCTGAACACCGCGACCGCATCGCGACGCGTCTGCGCCGGCGTCGCGCCTTCCGTGGCCACCATCCGTTCCAGTCGATCGAGATACGTGGCGAGGCCGCGCGCATAGCACGCCCGCGCCGCGTCGGTCAGGCGCGGCGCATCGCCGGCGAAACCGGACAGCGGGCATCCGGCCTCGACGTTGTCGCGATGCGCGGCCGACAGATACCACGCCACCTGCGCGTCGAGACTGCCGGCATTCGGCGAATCCGCGCGGTCCTGCATCGCCTTTTCCATTACCTCGGCGACCAGCGCGTCCTTCGACTTGAAGTGGTTGTAGAAGCCGCCCTGCGTGAAGCCGGCCTCCTTCATCAGTTCCGTGAGCCCGACCGCGTCGACGCCGCGCGCGCGGAACAGCCGCTCGGCGGCCGCGACGATCGCGCTCCGGTTCTCGGCAGCCTGCTGTCTTGACACGCCCATCGATCCCTCCCTGATTTTGTCGATCGCGTCGATTGGAAAACACAATGGCGATCGCCATTGACATGCCCGAGGCGCGAGAACACAATGCACCGCAAAGACAATGGTGATCGACATTGACATCGAGTGTAGCCGACTTGGCGGCGGGTGCAAAGCCGCTGCCGGAACACCGGATGGCAATCGGTCGGCGTCTTGGGCGCCGCCGGGTCACGGGCAGCGGGCGGCTCGCCGTCTGCGGGCGGCGGCGCCACGGTTCGGTAAGCAAGGGCAGGCTGGTTTTCCACCGGATCTCACGCGCGCGGCGAGCCGGCGCGCATGCGATTCATCATGCGAAAGGAACGAACATGAAGATCGAAGGTGCAGTGGTGTTCATCACGGGCGCGAACCGCGGGCTCGGGCTCGAGTTCGCGAAGCAGGCGCTCGCGAGAGGGGCGCGCAAGGTCTATGCGGCGGCGCGCGATCCGGCCACCGTGACGCTGCCGGGCGTCGTGCCGGTGAAGCTCGACGTGACCGATCCGGTGGCCGTCGCCGCGGCGGCCGATGCCGCCCGCGACGTCACGCTGCTGATCAACAACGCGGGCATCGCGCGGCTTGGCAGCCTGACGGACGACGGCGCGCCCGACGCGCTGCGCGATCACTTCGAAACCAACGTGTTCGGGATGCTGGCGATGTCGCGCGCGTTCGCGGGCATCCTCGCCGGCCATGGCGGCGGCGCGATCCTGAACATCCTGTCCGTCGCGAGCTGGGTGAACCGGCCGATCCTGTCGGGCTACGGCGTGTCGAAATCGGCGGCGTGGGCGCTGACCAACGGGCTGCGCCATTCGCTGCGCGAGCAGCACACGCAGGTCGTCGGGCTGCATGCCGGCTTCATCGATACCGACCTGACGGCAGGCCTCGACGTGCCGAAGGCGACGCCGGCCGACGTCGTGCGCCAGGCGTACGAAGCGATCGAGGCGGGGGAAGAAGAAGTGTCGACCGACGAATTCACGCGGCAGGTGAAGGCCACGTTGTCGTCAGGCGTTTATCTGGAGGAACCGGCGCCGCGTTGACGTCGCCGGTATCTCGAACCTGCCACCCGCGCTGCCCGGGCAGCGGGGGTGGCGGGCCGTACCGTCAGACGGTGGTGTCGATGATGCCCGGGATCTTCACGTCCGGGTTCACGTCCGCGTCGTAGTCGACGCCGGCGATCTCGAAGCCGAACAACCGCAGGAAGTCGGTCTTGTAGCCGGTGAAGTCGGTCAGCTCGTACAGGTTCTCGTTCGTCACGTGGTCCCACTGCGCGACGACCTTCGCCTGAACTTGCGGATCGAGTTCCTTGTAGTCCGCGCGCAGGCGGCCTTCTTCGTCGACGTGCGGCGTCGCGCCGTACAGGCTGTCCTTGAACAGGCCGTACACCTGCTCGATGCAACCTTCGTGCGTGCCGGTTTCCTTCATCGTCTTGAACAGCAGCGACAGGTACAGCGGCATCATCGGGATGGCCGAGCTGGCTTGCGTGACGACCGCCTTCAGCACCGACACGCGCGCGTCGCCGCCGTGCGCGGCCAGCTTGTCGCGGATCGACAGCACTTTCTTGTCGAGATCCTTCTTTGCTTCGCCGATCGAGCCGTTCCAGTAGATGTCGTGCGTGATCTGCTCGCCGAGATACGTGAACGCGGTGGTCTTCGCGCCGTCGGCCAGCACGCAGGCTTCATCGAGCGCGTCGATCCACATCTGCCAGTCCTCGCCGCCCATCACGGCGACGGTGCCGTCGATCTCTTCCTGCGTCGCCGGTTCCAGCGTGACGTCGCGGATCACTTCCTTGTCGGTGTCGAGGCCGCGGAACGTGACCGTCTTGCCGATCGGCTTGAGCGTCGAGCTGATGGTTTCGCCCGTCTTCGGATGCGTGCGGCGCGGTGCCGCGAGGCTGTAGACGACGAGATCGACCTTGCCGAGATCCTGCTTGATGGTGTCGATCGTGACCTGCTTGACCTTGTCGGAGAATGCGTCGCCGTTGATGCTGCGCGCATAGCGCCCCTTTTCGGCGGCGAATTTCTCGAACGCGGCGCTGTTGTACCAGCCGGCCGTGCCCGGCTTCGTCTCGCTGCCGGCACGCTCGAAGAACACGCCGAGCGTGTCCGCGTCCGAGCCGAAGGCGGCCGAGATCCGGGCGGCGAGGCCGTAGCCGGTCGACGCGCCGATCACGAGCACCTTTTTCGGGCCGTTGGCGATCGGGCCGTGCGAAGTCACGTAGTCGATCTGTTCCTTGACGTTGGCTTCGCAGCCGACCGGATGAGTCGTCACGCAGATGAAGCCACGCACGCGCGGTTTGATGATCATGGGAACCTCTAGTCAGAAAGGCTGGGACGGCCTGAATTCGGGAAAATCCCGCGCATTGTAAAGGAAGCGGCCGATCGCGGGCGGACGCTTCCGGAACCGGGCGGATCGTCCGGTTATTTCTCTCTTGACAGAAATAACTGAAATGCCTAAATTTCACGTCATGGAACTCACACCGATTGCCGAACGATTCATTCTCCACTGGGGCGAAATGGGCTCGCGGTGGGGCGTCAACCGCACCGTCTCGCAGATCCACGCGCTGCTCTATCTGGCCGGCCGGCCGATCGCGGCCGACGAGATCGCCGAGACGCTCAACGTGGCGCGCTCCAACGTCAGCACGAGCCTGAAGGAGCTTCAGGCGTGGCGGCTGGCGAAAGTCGTGCACGTGCTGGGCGACCGCCGCGACCACTTCGAGACGTCGACCGACATCTGGGAACTGTTCAAGCTGATCGTCGAAGGGCGGCGGCAGCGCGAGATCGAGCCGACGCTCACGGTGCTGCGCGACTGCCTGACGAATCCCGAGATCGCGAGCGAGAGCCGCGAGACCGAGCAGCGCATCCGCGACACGCTGCAGTTCGTCGAGACGCTCACGACCTGGTCGGACGAGATGCTGCGGCTCAAGCCCGATACGCTGATGAAGGCGCTCGGCATCGGCGCGAAGATCAGCCAGACGGTCAGGCGCAAGCCGTCGAAGTAAGCGATATGCGCAGTGCGGGCAGCCAGCCCGCTTTTTTTGGGGTGGTTATTTCTGTCCGTACAGAAATAACTGTAAATAGAGGATGAAAATGGACACCGTCTTGCCGTCGACCCGCCCGCATGGCCGCACCGGGGCGCGCAGCATGACCGTTCTCGTGTGCGGTGCGAACGGCTTCATCGGGCGGGCACTGTGCGCGCAGCTCGAAGCCGGCGGCCATCGCGTGCTGCGCGGCGTGCGTCAGGCGGCCGGCCCGTCCGACGTCGCGATCGACTTCGCGAAGGACGTCGACCCGGACGCGTGGCTCGCGCGGCTGGAAGGCGTCGACGTGGTGATCAATGCGGTCGGCATCCTGGCCGATCAGCGCGGCGCGACGCTCGACGTCGTGCATCGCGCCGCGCCGTGCGCGCTCTTCACCGCGTGCTGCCGCGCCGGCGTGCGGCGCGTGATCCAGATCTCGGCGCTCGGCGTCGAGCGTGGCGATACGCGCTACTTCGCGAGCAAGTCCGCGGCCGACCGCTTCCTGCAGACGCTGCCAATCGACTTCCGGATCGTGCGTCCCGCACTCGTCTACGGCACGGACGGCGCGTCGGCGCGCTTTTTCCGGATGCTCGCGAGCCTGCCGGTGCAGGTCCTGCCGGCGGGCGGCCATCAGCGGCTGCGCCCCGTGCACGTCGACGATCTCGCCGAAGTCGTCGCGCGGTGCGTCGTGCAAACGGGCGATTCGCCGGCGGCGGGCAGCCGCGTGATCGACGTGGTCGGCAGCGACGAGGTCGAATACCGCGAGATGCTGGCCGGCTACCGCGCCTCACTCGGATTTCCGCCGGCGGCCCGTGTGGCGCTGCCCGGCCCGCTGGTCGGTGCGGCGGCCGCACTGCTCGGCGCGTTGCCGGGGGCGATGCTGACGCGCGACACGTGGACGATGCTGCGCGGCGGCAACACCGGCGATCCGGCTGCCACCGCGGCCGTGCTCGGCCGGCCGCCGCGTGGTATCGGCAGCTTCATCGGCGCGGAAGCCGCCGCGCTGCGCCGCGACGCGCTCGCGATGTGGCGGCGCCCGTTGCTGCTGGGCGCGCTCGCGATCGTGTGGATCTGGACGGCGATCGCGAGCGCGTTCATCCATCCGCTGCGCGCGAGCCTCGCGCTGCTGGCGCCTGCACACGTAACGGGCTTGCCCGCGCTGATCGCGCTTTACGCGGCCAGCGCGCTGGATTTCGCGTTCGGCATCGCGACCATCATCGCGCCGTCGCGGCGCCTGTGGGCGGCGCAAGCAGCGCTGATCGTCGCGTATTCGGCGGTCATCGCGGTCACGATGCCGGGCTTGCTCGCCGAACCGTTCGGCCCCGTGCTCAAGAACGTGCCGATTCTCGCGATCCTGTTGATCCTTTTTTCAGAAGAAGAACAATCATGAACACCTATCTCGTCATCAAGGCGCTTCACATCCTGTCCTCGGTGCTGCTGGTCGGCACCGGGTTCGGCACCGCGTTCTACCTGTTCTTCGCGAACCGCACGCGCTCGGTGCCCGCGATCGCGGCCGTGTCGCGGCTCGTGGTGCGCGCGGACTGGTGGTTCACGACGCCGGCCGTGATCTTCCAGCCGGCATCGGGGCTCTGGCTCGCGCATACGGCCGGCTGGCCGTGGCATACGCCGTGGCTCGTCGCGTCGATCGTGCTGTATGCGATCGCCGGCGCGTGCTGGCTGCCGGTCGTGTGGCTGCAGGTCGAGCTGGCCGCGATGGCGAAGCTCGCTCATGCGAATGGCGATGCCGCGTTGCCCGAGCGGTACTGGCTTTACGCGAAGCGCTGGGAACTGCTCGGCTATCCGGCGTTCTTCGCGATGCTGACCGTCTACTTCCTGATGGTGCTCAAGCCGATGTAAGTGCGTTGCCGCCGCTGCGCAGAAGCGGCGGTGCGGCATGGCGGAAAGCAGTCGATCGATTCATGAGGCATGCGACGGAAAAAAAGGAGTGCGAATCATGGACTCAAGTGAACTGATGCTGTACTTCGACGGACGATGTCCGTTATGCGTGGCGGAGATCGAGCGTCTCGGCGCCCGCGATACGCGGCACCGGCTGGCTTTCGTCGATATCGCCGAGCCGGGTTTCGATCCCGCGCCGCTGGGCGTCGACTTGCCTGCGCTGAATCGCGAGCTGCACGCGCGCCTGCCCGACGGACGCATGCTGACCGGCGTGGACAGCATCCTGGCCGCCCATGCGCTGACCGGCCGCCGCTGGCTCGTCCGGCTGCTTCGCGTGCCGGCCGTGCGCCGTGCGCTGGCGCCGCTGTATCGCCGCTTCGCGCGCAACCGGCATGCGGTATCGCGCTGGCTCGGCTATCGCGCGGAAGCGCCGTGCGACGGGGCGGCGTGCGGTAGCGGTCGCGACCGTACCGCCGAACCCACAGCAGATCGTCCGGCGGGTGACGCTGCGCGACGCAACGTCGTGACCTGGATGTACGGCGCCGCGATCGCACACCTGCTCGTCGGCATTGCCGTTCCTTGGGTTGCCGGCGCGCCGTGGCTCGATGCGTATCACCGCGTCATCGAACAGCATTTCTGGGCCGGAGCGGCACCCGAACCGGCGCGTGCGCAGCAGATCTGGTGGATGTCGCTGATGGGCGCGACGGTGCAATGCGCGTCGGTCTGGATGCTGGCGCTCGTGCATCTCGGCAACAGGTTGCAGAAACGGGAAGTGTGGGGATGGCTGCTGGCCGGCCTGTTGATCTGGGCGCCGCAGGACATGCTGTTTTCATTGCAGGCCCATGTATCGGGCCACGTGGCGATCGACGCGGCGGCACTCGTCGCGATGGTGCCGCCGCTTGTCTGGCTTTGGAGGAGGGACACCGTATGAACACCTTGCCCGCTTTCGACTGGGCGCTCAACCTGCTGATCGTGCAGGGTGCGATGGGCGCATTCGATACGCTTTATCACCACGAACTCACGCAGGATCTGCCGCACAGCCCGGGCGCGCGGCTCGAGCTGGCGATTCACGCGGTGCGTTCCGTGCTTTACGGCCTCGTGTTCGCATCGATCGCGAACGTCGCTTTTCACGGCGCGTGGGTCGTGGCTCTCGCGGCGGTGGTCGTCGTCGAGGTGGTGCTGACGTTGTGGGATTTCGTCATCGAGGACCAGAGCCGCAAGTTGCCCGCAACCGAACGCGTGCTGCACACGCTGCTGGCCGTCAACGGTGGTGCGCTGTTCGGGATGATCGCGATGCAGCTGGCCGCGTGGGTGCACGAGCCGACCGCGCTGCAGGCGCTCGATCTCGGCTGGCGCGGCTGGGTGCTGAGCCTCTTTGCCGTCGGCGTGACGGTATCGGGAATCCGCGACGGAATCGCGGCCTGCCGGATCGCGCGACGCGCGCCGGTTGCCAATCCGTTCGCGGGGCAGCCGCCGGGGAACGTGCTCGTCACCGGCGGGACCGGCTTCATCGGCGAAACCCTAGTGAACCAGCTGCTCGATGCGGGGCATGCGGTCACGTTGCTGGCCCGCGATCCGCTGCGCGCGGCGTATCAGTTTCACGGCCGCGTGCGTAGCATCACGTCCGTCGAACAGCTGCAGCCGCACGAGCGTTTCGACACGGTCATCAATCTCGCGGGCGCGCCGGTGCTCGGTGCACGCTGGAGCAAGCGCCGGCAGGCAGTGCTGCTCGCGAGCCGCGTCGGCGTCACGGAATCGCTGATGCGCTGGGTCGAGACCGCCGAGGTCAAGCCGCGCACGTGGATCCAGGCATCGGCGATCGGTTACTACGGCGTGCGCCCTGGCGACCAGCGGCTCGACGAAGGCAGCAGCGCCGGCACCGGCTTCATGTCCGAGCTGTGCCGGCGGTGGGAGCAGTCTGCACAACCGCTCGAGCGTCATGGCGTTCGTTTGGTGGTGCTGCGGCTGGGCGTCGTGTTCGGCCCCGGCGGCGCGCTGCGCCCGATGCTGTTGCCGCACTACTTCGGGATGGGCGGGCGCTTCGGCGACGGCACGCAGGTGATGAGCTGGATCCACCGGGACGACGTGCTGCGGATCATCGCGCGTGCGATGGCGAACCCGGGCATGCACGGCGTCTACAACGCGGTTGCGCCTGCGCCGCTGACCCAGCGCGAGTTCGTGCAGGTCGTGTCGAAGGTGCTGCATCGTCCGGCCTGGCTGCACGTGCCGGCCGCGCTGCTGCGCGTCGCGATGGGCGAGATGGCCGAGCTGCTGCTGGACGGCCAGCGCGTGATGCCGGCGCGGCTGCATCAGGACGGATTCATGTTCCGGTTCCCGACGGCCGAGCATGCGCTGCGTGACCTGACGAATCGTCCGCATGCGGATTTTCCGCGTACGGCCTGTCGTTTGCCGCGTAGTCGCGTATAAACTCGGCGTGAACGCATTCGGGACCTGTCCTGCGTCCCGGGTGCTCCGCATCGACCTCACAAGGAGACTGCATGCTGCACATCCTCGGCAAGATTCCGTCCATCAACGTTCGCAAGGTGCTGTGGCTGTGCACCGAGCTGAACCTGCCGTTCGAACAGGAAGACTGGGGCGCGGGCTTCCGTACGACCAACGATCCGGCCTATCTCGCGCTGAATCCGAACGGTCTCGTGCCCGTCATCAAGGACGACGATTTCGTGCTCTGGGAATCGAACACGATCATCCGCTACCTCGCGAACCGCTATGGCGGCGACGCGCTGTATCCGGCCGAGCCGCAGGCGCGCGCGCGGGTCGATCAATGGATCGACTGGCAGGGCGCGGACCTGAACCGCTCGTGGGTCGGCGCGTTCCTCGGCCTCGTGCGCAAATCGCCCGATCACCAGGATCCGGCCGGCATCGCGCAGTCGATCGCGGGCTGGACGAAGCACATGCAGGTGCTGAACGCGCAGCTCGAGGCGACTGGCGCGTACGTGGCCGGCAACAGTTTCACGCTCGCGGACATTCCGATCGGCCTGTCGGTGAACCGCTGGTTCGGCACGCCGTTCGAGCACCCGGATTTCCCGGCGGCGAAGCGCTATATCGAACGTCTCGCGACGCGCGAAGGCTTCCAGAAGTACGCGGGCAGCGCGAACCCGTGATGCCGCACAGGTAATGCGCGGTGCGGCGGTGTGGCTATCGCCGCCGCGTCTGCGTCATGACCGGCATGCACGGGCCCGCGGGCTCGTTTTCACGCGCCGGGCGCGGGCACCGCGTCGAGCACGCGCGCGAGAAACGCCTCGTGATTCCACGCGGATTCCGGCCGCGACAGCCCGAGTCGCACGACCACCAACTGCCGGCTCGGCACCACGCTGACGAACTGGCCTTCATGGCCGACCGCATGAAACGCGTCGGCCGGCATCGCGACCGCATGCGGATCGCGATCGTTGAACGGCTCCGGCACCTTGACCCACAGCTGCGCGCCGTACTCCTGGCGCGCCGACTGCGGCGTCGTGCGCGTCAGGTAGCGCACCCAGTCTTCCGGCAGCAGCCGCTGCCCGTCCCACACGCCGTCCTGCAACAGGAGTTGCCCGAAGCGCGCCCAGTCCCGCGCGCTCGCATACATGTATGACGCACTGACGAGCGTGCCGGACGCATCGGGCTCGAACACCGCGCTGCGCATCCCGAGCGGCGCGAACAGCGCGCGGCGCGGTAACGCGAGGTAGTCGCCGTCGCTGCCGCCCAGTGCCTCGCGCATCACGCGCGCGAGGATCGCGCTCGTGCCGCTCGAGTAGGACCACCGCGTGCCGGGTGTCACAGCGAGCGGCTTCGCCGACGCGAACCGCGCGGTATCGGCTTGCGCGTACAGCATCAATGCGACGTCGGACAGCGGGTCGTCGTAGTCCTCGTTGAATTGCAGGCCGCTCGTCATGCGCAGCAACTCATCGAGCGTGATGGCCGCGCGCGGATCGCCGCTGCCGCGCCATTCGGGCAGCAGCGCCGACGCATCGGGCGACAGCTTGTGCTGCGCGACGAGCGTGCCGACCAGCGCGGCCGTGACGGTCTTCGTCATCGACCAGCCGGGCAGCGGCGTGTCGGCCGTGAAGCCGGGCGCATAGCGTTCGGCGATCACCTGGCCGCGCCACATCACGACGACCGCGCGCGTGCGCCGCGGCCGCGCCGGATCGGGCTCGTCGAACGCGCGGTCGAGCGCGGTCTGCAGCTTCTGCGCGTCGATGCCGGCCGGCGGCGTGGCCGGTGGCGGCTGCGTGGATGGCGGATCAGGGAGGGGCGGCAGCGCGGCCGGCAACGTGCCGGGCGACGGCCCGAGCGCGAGCGTGCAGCCGAGCCCGGGCCGGAAGTCGGCTTCGCGCTCGGCGAAGCCGGCGAAGGTCGCCGTCGCGCGATGATGGTCGGGATCGATCGACGGGTGCACCAGTTTCAGCAGCGGATGCACGCCGGCCATGATGTCGACGTCGATCACGGACGCGGCCGGGCGGCCCGACACGTACACGCCGGAACACAGCGCCTTCGCCGCATAGCCGGTCGCGATCGGCGCGAGCCGGGACAACATATAGCCCGTGTAGCCGACCGCGGCGACGACGGCGAGCGCGACGCCGCGCAGGATCAGCTTCTTGAAGGGGATCGTCATGCGCGAGCGTCCTCGATTGTCGGCAGGCTGAACATGAACCGGCAGTGTCGCAGGTTCGGGCCGGCGGTGGCAATCGCGGGTGCGTGCGGCGCCGGGCGGCGCCGACAGCGCGCAAGGTGCCCGGCGTGTGTGACTCGTGTGTGTCGATCGTTTGGGGCGAACGGGCCGCATGCGGCCCGTCCAGGCGGCGCGTTACTGCGCGTTGTTGTTGTCGGAGCGCAGGGTCCAGACCGTCGCGGTATTCGTGTTGTCGTCGACGGCTGCGAATTCCAGCTGGCCTTTGCTGCCGCGCCCGAACGCCAGGCCGAACGCTGCCCCTGCAACGGTGTCGACCTGCATCTGCGCGACGAAGCGGCCGTCCACCGTGAATTCGACGATCTCGCTCGGCTGCTGCGGGTCGGCGTTGACCGCGTCGCCGTTCGCGGTCACGAGATGGCCGTTCGGTGCGAGCGCCAGCGCGAGCGGGCCGTGCAGGTGCGCCGCGTCGAAGTAGATCATCCGTCCGACGCCCCCGTTGCGATTCGTCGACGCCGCGTTCTGGATCGCGAACACCGCGTTGTCGCCGGTGGAGGCGACGTACAGCACGTCGATGTTCGGGTCGTAAGCGAGGCCGGTCGGGCCGACGACGAGTGCGCTGGGATCGGTTCGATTCACGTAGCCCGACGCGATGACGCGTGAGCCCGGCAGCATCGTGACGCCGTTGTCGCCGATCGCGAGTTCGATGCGCGAGACCGTCCCGTTCAGCACGTTCGACACGAACGCGGTCACGCGCTGGCCGCGATCGATTACGGTCATGTCCCACGGTCCGTCGAGCAGCGCCGCACTGCTGAGTTGCGTGACGAGATTGCCTTGCGGGCCGATGACGAGCCGCGACCCCGGCGGCACGACGGTCTTGCCGTCCGGCGCCGGGACGTTGCCGACCAGCACGAAGCCGCTGCGCAGCACCACGAGCGCGGTCGTCAGGCCGAGATTGCTGCCCTGGAAGAAGGCCGCCGGCGTCTTGCCGGGCGACAGCTTGACGATCGTCGTGCCGGTGCCTTGCGTGTTCGACGCCGCATTGAAGTTGGACACGACGACGTCGCCGGGTTTCAGCGTGCTCCAGCTCGGCACGCCGCGCGGCACGAAGGCGATGCCGTACGGATTGACGTCGCCGTTGGCGGGCACGGTCGACGCGGTGAACGATGGAATCGGCAAGATGATGTCGCTGCCGCCGGCCCATGCGAACGCCGACGACAACGCGAGCAGCCCGGCGCCGCATGCCGCGCGGCATAGCGAGTGCGCAAGCGTGCGCCGGACGCGCGCAACGACCGGCAGGTCAACCGCAAGGACGGGCGCGGCGGGGGAACGACAGGAGGGGAGAGGGTCCATGGCATGACTCCGGTTGATGATCGCGAGCAGTCATCCCGGCTGCCGGCCTGCGCAGCCGACGGGTGTCCGGCGCGGGTTCGCGATCGTGCTGTTGCCGCGTGAACCCACGCTCGAAATAAACGGACGGCGACGGCCGGATATTCCATTCCGTTACCGATGTTGCAGGCGAGCCGGCGGCCATTGTTCGCCGTAAGGGCGATGCGGCCTGACAAGTTGAAATCCGACCCGCCGTCGGCCGATAATCGTCCGGCATCGCTTTCCCACTCTCCCAGTCCAACCGTTATCGGAAAACGCCATGTCCTACGACAACAACAACCCGTTCGCCAAGATCCTGCGCGGCGAACTGCCGTGCGTGAAAGTCGCGGAAGACGACACGACCCTCGCGATCATGGATCTGATGCCGCAGGCCGACGGCCACGTGCTCGTGATCCCGAAGGAGCCGGCCGCGCAGATCTTCGAGTTGTCCGGCGACGCGGCGGCGGCCGGCATTCGCATGACGCAGCGCGTCGCGGCCGCGGTGCGCGCGGCGCTCGAGCCGGACGGCGTGTTCATCGGCCAGTTCAACGGCGCGGCCGCCGGCCAGACGGTGCCGCATGTGCACTTCCACGTGATCCCGCGCTGGGAAGGCGCGGAGCTGCGGATGCATGCGCGCGAAATCGCCGACGCGGCGACGCTCGAAGCGCTCGCGCAGCGCATTCGCGCGCGTTTCGTGTAACGCGTCGATTGCACGCGGCGACGGCGCGGCATGGCGCACCGGCCAGCCGCCGTGCCAACGCCTGTTTCAGCGGTCATGCGAGGTAACACGTGTAACCGCCGACGAAACTCGGCCCGGCCCACCCGGCGCTAGACTCCGCGCATTGCTTCACCGAGCGACAGGAAGGGCGGATCGCCTCTTCGTGCCGGCCGCCGCCCTTCGCGGCAGCACGGCTTTCGCGAGGTGCCATTCGTCTTTCGCGCCGGGAATCGAGCCATGACCAGACTTCTCATCACGCTTGCCCTGATCGGCGGCCTGTCCGGCTGCTACGTCGCGCCGCCGTACGGCTACGCGCCCGCGCCGGCCTACTACGGCTATGCGCCGGCGTATTACGCGCCGCCCGTCAGCGTCGGGATCGGCGGCAACTTCCGCATCCGCTGATCGGGCACCGGGCGCAGGTGCGGGCCGCATCGGTCAGGCGCGCCGCGTCCGCCTGACGACTCCAGCGGATTCGCGTCTCGCATAACGACGGTGCGCTGCACGGCGTGCGCGCGCTTCCTATACTTCACAGGAAAGTGCATTCCGCACTCCGGTGAGGCCGCCATGACAGTCACCCGCAAGGTCGCAGTCGCGTCCGCCATCGCCACGCTCGTCTATCTCGGGCTCGCGGTGCTCGGCAGCGGCGGGTTCGCGGCCTTCTTCTCGCATCCACCGTTGACCGTCGTCGTCGTCGCGACGCTCGCGATGGCCGTCGCCGCGCTGTTCACCGAAGGCAACCTGAGCAGCGGCGAGCGCGAGAATCGCGACAACCGCTGGGTGCTCGCGGCGTTCGGGGTGAGCGGGTTCCTGCTCGCGTACCTGCCGGCGCTGACCGACCGGCTCGATTTCTGGACGTTCGGCGGCGATGCGGTGCGCTGGTTCGGCGTCGTGCTGTACATCGCGGGCGGCGTGCTGCGCATCTGGCCCGTATTCGTGCTCGGCAAGCGCTTCAGCGGGCTCGTCGCGATCCAGCCGGGCCATACGCTCGTGACCGACGGCATCTACCGCCGCATCCGCAATCCGAGCTATCTCGGCCTGGTCGTCAATTCGGTCGGGTGGGCGCTGGCATTCCGCTCGGGTGTCGGCTTGTTGCTGGTCGTGCTGACGATGGTGCCGCTCGTCGCACGCATCCGCTCCGAGGAGGCGCTGCTGCGTGCGCAATTCGGCGCCGAATACGACGCGTATTGCGCGCGGACCTGGCGTCTGCTGCCCGGCGTGTACTGACCCCCTTCATCTCTTCCCCGCCGCCGTTTCGGGCCCGGCCCACGATTCGTTCCCGATGTGTTGCCGCGTGTGTCGCAAACGTGCGACGCCGTGCATGGCCGGCCTGTCGTTGCGCAGCGCCGGACCCTCGGCGAAGCCAATACTGGCGCGGGTTTGCGGGCATTCTGGCGCGGCCGTTCGGACGCGCTTATTCGTAAACAACTTGTTACCAGAATGTCCACGGCAAGGATGCGGGACCGGTGCTATTCTTCGCCGCAAGCTCATTGAAATGAATTGGTCCGCGGTTCGGCACAATGCCTGACCGGACGTCGATCGATTCAGATCGTCGTACCGAGCGGACCTTCAATAACCAGATTGCGAACAAGGAAGAATACGGGAATGTGGAAGAAAATCGCCCCCGCTCTCGTCGTCGCCGCGTTGACCGGCGCGACTGCACTGCCGGCCATGGCAGGTGACATGAACAACGCGCTTGGCGGCGCGCTCGGCGGGGTAGCCGGCGCAGCGGTCGGCGGTGCGCTCGGCGGCAGCACGGGCTCGGTGATCGGCGGCGCCATCGGCGGCGGCGCGGGTGGCGCGGTGACGTCGAACCGTCGCGAGCGCACCGGCGCGATCATCGGCGGCGCCCTTGGCGGCGGCGCAGGTACCGCGGCAGGCAACGCGATGGGCGGCCGCACGGGCGGCCTGCTGGGTGCGGCTGTCGGCGGCGGCGCCGGCGCGGCGCTCGGCGGCAACATGTCGCGCAGCTCGTACGAGCGCGATTACGGCGGTCGCGGCGATCGTGGCTATCGCCACCGCAAGCATCACCACCACCGCGACTGGGACTGATCGCCGCTGGCGCGGCTTGGTGCGCGAATGGCGCACCGGCGCGCCGACGGCGTCGGCACCCGACGCGAGATTCGGCCCGGCGGCCTGCCGGGCCGTCATCGCCGGCCAGACCGGCGAACCCTTTCCGGCTTCCCCAGCCGCGGCCAGACGCCCGATCGACGGGCCGGCAAGTTTCCCTCCTCGCTGTATTTCCCCGTTTTCCGACTACACCGTCTCTCGCGAGTGAATGCGTCCGAGGCGTGCCGATACCATTCGCGTCCCGTTCGATTTCCGTTGGCACGTTCTGCGGCCCGCGATGGCTCATGATTGGCGCGGTGCGGCTTGCTGCGATACGCACGTCGTCGCACTCCAATCGGCGTAACCAGGTGTATCGCGACCCGCGCGTGCAACGGGAAACAGCTGCGGTTATTCGCTCGCGCCTTTTGCGTCCAGGTTAACGTGCGCGTTGCCCCGCCCGTCAGGATTTCCCTGATAGCCGGAGCGTCGCTTCGCACTTCCTCACCGCGTATCGCGGCTGCCGGCGAGTAGTGGGAAATCGAATGGAATCCATCGCAACATTTAATTGGTCGATTGCGAATGAGTTCGCTATCGTCGGCGATGCTCGCGTACGGCATCGCACCGTGCCGCCGGCCGCGCCTCGCCGCATGATCGCGAGCGCCACGGCCTGGCTGCCGGCCCCACAAGCATGGGCCGCCGCGTCCGATGAACCGGACGAACCCGTCGCGAAGCCTGGCCGACCGAACGAAGGCGCATGCGCTTTCAAGCCACCCCGGCAACGATATCCCGCCGCCGCATGCGTGCCCCACGCGCGTACGTGCCGCCCGATGCCGTTGGCACCCGGGGCCGGACCAACCCATTGCCTGGATGCACTATGTCTGAGACAACGTATTACGCGCCGCATGGCGGCCACCCGCCGCAGACCGATCTGCTGACCGATCGCGCGATGTTCACCGAGGCGTACGCGGTGATCCCGAAGGGTGTGATGCGCGACATCGTCACGAGCTGGCTGCCGTTCTGGACGAACACGCGCCTGTGGGTGATCGCCCGTCCGCTGTCGGGTTTCGCGGAAACCTTCTCGCAGTACATCGTCGAAGTGAACCCGGGCGGCGGCAGCGACAAGCCCGAGCAGGACAAGAACGCCGAAGCCGTGCTGTTCGTAGTCGAAGGCGAAGCCGAGCTGACGCTGCAAGGCACGAAGCACGTGCTGAAGCCGGGCGGCTACGCGTTCATTCCGCCGGGTGCGGACTGGACGCTGCACAACGTCAGCGATGCCGCGGTGCGTTTCCACTGGGTGCGCAAGCACTACCAGGCCGTCGACGGCATTCCGCTGCCGGAAGCCTTCGTGACCAACGAGCAGGACGTCGAGCCGATCCCGATGCCGGGCACCAACGGTGCATGGGTGACGACGCGCTTCGTCGACATGAGCGACATGCGCCACGACATGCACGTGAACATCGTGACGTTCGAGCCGGGCGGCGTGATTCCGTTCGCTGAAACGCACGTGATGGAGCACGGGTTGTATGTGCTGGAAGGCAAGGCCGTGTATCGCTTGAACCAGGACTGGGTCGAGGTCGAAGCCGGTGACTTCATGTGGCTGCGCGCGTTCTGCCCGCAGGCGTGCTATTCGGGTGGCCCTGGCCGCTTCCGTTATCTGCTGTACAAGGACGTGAACCGTCACATGAACCTGTTGCTGAACCCGGCGCGCTAAGCGTCGTTCAGGCAGTCGGATCAGTCGAATGTGAAAGCCCGCCGGGGAATACCGGCGGGCTTTTTTTGGCTTGATGGATTGTCGCGGATGTCGTTTGCCGACCCGTTGCCGCCCTTCAGGCCCGTGCAGTGCCTCCGGCCGCTTCCGGGGAACCATGACCGCCGAGCGCGTCGCCTGCGTCCGGGAATCCGCGATCCCGCTCCAGCCGAAGCGCGGATTGCGGGGCAACGGGATGCATACTGCCGCGAGTCGTACGCATCCCTCGGGTGTCGGCGATCAATAAGCTGCGATCTTTTCGGTGTGCTGCTGTTCAAGGGGCTTCCTGGATTTCGCCAGTGCCGTGATGAACAACATGGTGGCGATTCCGCCGGCAATCAGTACAGGGTAAGCGGCCAGGATCTGGAACAACGAATACTTCCAGCTCAATGGGCGCCCGACGCCCAGCATCGCCGCATAGAACCACGACACTGCGGAAATCACGCCAGCGAAAATGGCAACCATACGCCGTTCAAAGGAAAGGTCCAGCAAGGAGCCCACTTTTTGCAATGCCGGGAGGACCATCGAGTGCAAGGCGATACCGTTGAAGGTCAGCAAGGCGACGATGCCGATCTTGGCCTGTAGTTTGGGATTGTGGAGGTACGTGAGGCCCTGAGTCCGCATGTCGAACGCAATGATCGCAATGCCGGTGATCCAGAGCACCGTCAGCGCCAACGTGACGGTGCGCTGCAGACTGGCCAGGTGGACCTGGTCAAGATCCTCGGGTGCGTCGGAATCCAAAAGCCGCTTGACCATCGCAATGTCACTGGTCAGCACGAGACCAATCGCGACACAGCAGGCGATGAGATGAATAAAGACAATACCCAACCGTACGAATTCCATTTTTCTGTCCTCGTTCGCGCAATGCGCAAATTTAATTTGTACCGTCAAAAACCCGGTTGATTCTCCTCAGTAAATTAGGAGTGCGATTAAAGTATTAAAATAAGACAACGAATCCTGCTGTTACGCCGGCTTAAGTCATGCATGAAAAGAACGACTCGGCGACCCGATTACGGAGCGTCGGGGTCCTGTCGGACTGCTTACAGTCGAATCGATACTCATTGCGAGTTCGACCGCTGAAGTCCGCACGGTGTGCGGGCTTGCAGGGTCGGATGGCGAACTGTCGGTATCCGGCATGGCGTGATAGGCAGAATGAAACATCGCCCAACTGCCGGATGCCGCCGGACGACCCGCAAAATTTACGGGATGTGTCCGCAACGAATCAACCCGACTTGTAACGAAATGCAAAGAAGGGCAAGTGCGACAAATGGGCGCGGCGAAGGGTTCGACCCGGGCGTGGCTCACCCGGACAGGGGGGATGCCGTATTGTTACTATTTCCATCGAGTCGCGATCGACGCGCCGAATCCTTTTACATTTCCTTGAAAAACGCTGAAAGGGTCGCAGGCAACAATGCACGTTGTGAAATTTTCATATGTGGAATTGAGCAATATCGACTGCTCGAAATTCCGGTGAGAAGAGACTCGTGGCGTCGAAGATCGGCAACCGGAATTTGACCGTGGCGGCGGAAACGCGGATGAAACTTCATGGCCGATTCCGGTTGGCTGGGCGGGGCGCCCGACAAGAGGGTAAGGGAGACGTAATTTTCGACTTTGGCCGCGCATGATATGTCGCCATTGATTCGGTGAGCGTCCGCTGTCCGGTGCTGAACCGGCGGATCCGGCGCCCCACGGCACAACTGGACGAACGGCCGACGATGGTCGAGAGCAGCCGGCTTTCCCCGCATGCTCAGGGAATTCGCGATGAACCTCGTTTTCGTGGTCGGTGCGTACCACTACAGGCCGAGCGTGATCGCCGCAAGCGTTGCGACCTGCAGCCGCGTATCGGGCGACAGGCCGTCCTCGATCAGCCACACCGCCGACAAACCCGACCAAGCGAGTATCCACTGCAGCAGCTGGCGGCGATCAAGCTTCCCCGCCTCGGCCACCAGCGTGACACGCCGCTCGAAGCGCACGGGATCGACCGCAATATCGTGCGAGGGATTGCAGAACAAATTCGCGTAGTCGAACGCGCGATCGCCGCGCAGCGCCTTCGGGTCGATCGCACGCCAGCCGCGATCGCCGAAATGGAGGATGTTGCCGTGATGGATGTCGCCGTGCAGGACGACTTCATCGACAGGCGGCCCGGCGAGCAGCTGGCGCGCGACCGCTGCCGAGTGGTGTAGCACGTCGCTGCCGGAAGCATCCGACAGCAGCGCATGGAACCAGTCGTGCAGCGGCACGACCGAAGGCGGCTCCGGCGCACGATGCGCATGCAGTCGCTCGACGACGCCGCAGGCGATGCGAATCGCGTCGTCATCGTGGCCTGAAGCCGAAAAACCGGCCAGCGTCGGCGCCGGCTGCGCCCGTTCGAGCAGAATCGCATCGCCGTCGTGCAGCCACACCTGCGCGGCGCCTTGCCCGTTCCACCAGGTCATCAGCGCATTGCCGCGACGCTCTTCGTCGCAGGTAGCGACTTTCAACATCGCCGGCCGCGCTTGCCAGACGACGGGCAGCAGGCCGCCGCTCGCGGTCAGGATCGGGCCGCCGTCGGGAACGAGGCCCCATAGGCCCAGGTATCGATCGAACATCACACGATGCTACCGCCGAACCGGCGCGCGCGCAGCACGGTTCGTCCAACGGTGCGTCACGCGGTCGCAGACGCGACTTGAACGGCCCACGCGTACTTTCCTAAATAAAATTTAGCCAGCCAAACTTTGGCTAAAGAATGTTCCGGTTTCGCGCCATCCCTTCGACAATGCGCGCCTTTCGTGACCAGTCGGTGCCGCTCGCGCACCGGCCGTCGCAGCATCGAAGAAGGAGCCCGACTTGACCGACCACACCGCATCCCCGCCGCCGCCACCCGCCCCGCCGCCGCCACGCCGTCGCCGCGTGTGGCGCACGCTCGCGGGCGCGCTGCTCGGCCTGACGGTCGCATGCGCGGGCATCGGCGCATGGACGATCCAGCGCATCTGGACGCAGTTGCCGTCCGTCGAGCACCTCGCCGTGTACCGCCCCGCGCTGCCGCTGCGGATCTTCTCGCGCGACGGCGACCTGCTGGCCGAATACGGCGTCGAGCGGCGCGAGTTCGTGCCGCTCGAACGCATCCCGCCGCTGATGCGGCAGGCGCTGCTCGCGGCCGAAGACGCGAAGTTCTACCAGCACGGCGCGGTCGATTTCAACGGCCTCGCGCGCGCGACGTTCGCGAACGTCGTGACCGGGCAGCCGGGGCAGGGCGGCAGCACGATCACGATGCAGGTCGCGCGCAACTTCTACCTGACGCGCGACAAGGTGCTGAGCCGAAAGCTCGCCGAGATCCTGATGGCGACCAAGCTCGAACGCGAATACAGCAAGGACAAGCTGCTCGAGCTGTACATGAACGAGATCTATCTGGGCGAGCGCGCGTACGGTTTCGCGGCGGCCGCGAACGTGTATTTCGGCAAGCCGCTCGACGCGCTGAGCGCGGGCGAGGCGGCCGTGCTCGCGGGGCTGCCGAAGGCGCCGTCCGCGTTCAACCCGGTCGTCAATCCGGCACGCGCGACCGCGCGGCGCAACTACGTGCTCGGCCGGATGCATGCGCTCGGCCAGCTCGACGACGCGACGTATCACGCGGCCGTCGACGCGCCGATCGCGCTGGCCACCACGCCGCCGCCCGGGATCATCGCGGCGCCGTACGTCGCCGAGCGCGCGCGCCGGATGATGGTCGAGCGTTTTCACGACGATGCCTATACGCTCGGCCTCGACGTGACGACGACGATCTCGATGCGCGACCAGCGCGCGGCCGAAGCATCGCTCGCACGCACGCTGAGCCGCCAGCCGCGCGCGAAGCGCGATGCGCGCAACGGGCTCGAAGGCGCACTGGTATCGCTCGATGCGGCAACGGGCGACATGCTCGCGCTCGTCGGCGGCGCGGATTTCAACCGCAACGTGTTCGACCATGCGCTGCAGGCGTATCGCCAGCCGGGTTCGAGCTTCAAGCCGTTCGTCTATTCGGCGGCGCTGGAAAAGGGCTACTTCCCGGGCGTGCTCGTCGACGATACGCAGCGCACGCTCACGCGTGAGGAAACCGGCGCGCGGCCGTGGCGCCCGCGCAATTTCGCCAACCACTACGAGGGCTTCATTCCGGTGCGGCGCGGGCTCATGCGCTCGAAGAACCTGGTGGCGGTCAGCCTGATGCAGGCCACCGACGCGCGCTACGTGCAGCAGCACGCGGTGCACATCGGCTTCGACGCGCAGCGCAATCCGGCGTCGCTGCCGCTCGCGCTCGGCGCGGGCGCCGTGACGCCGCTCGAACTGGCGAGCGCGTACAGCGTGTTCGCGAACGGCGGCACGCGGATGGAGCCGCGCCTGATCCTGTCGGTGAAGCAGCGTCACGGCGGCGCGATGTACGAGGCGACGGCGCCGGCAGGCGAGCGCATCGTGTCGGCGCGCAACGCTTTCATGATGGACAGCATGCTGCGCGACGTCGTGAAGTCCGGCACCGCGCGCGGCGCGCTTGCGCTGCGCCGCGACGACACGGCCGGCAAGACGGGCACGTCGAACGGGTCGAAGGACGTGTGGTTCGCCGGCTACTCGTCGGGCATCGTCGCGGTCGCATGGCTCGGCTACGACACGCCGCGCCCGATGGGGCGTGCGACCGGTGCGTCGCTCGCGTTGCCGGTCTGGCTCGACTACATGAAGACGGCCGTCGACGGGCGTACGCCGGTCGAGGCAACGCCGCCGCAGGACGTCGCGCTCGTCGACGGCGACTTCGTCTACGCCGAATACACGCGCGGCGCGTGCACGGCCGACGTGCCGTCGTACATCCGCAGCCGCTTCGCGTGCGGCGGGGCTGCGGCGGCGGCCGGTGCGTCCGACGCGCCGGGCAACGACGGCAAACCTGTCGAGCCGATGCCTGCGGCGGTCGATGCGGCCGAGCGCGAACGCGTGCTCGACCTGTTCCGGACGGATGATTGACGCGCACCATGCATACGCTTTATCTGATTGCAATCGTCGCGGAAGCGATGTCGG
The DNA here is from genome assembly GCF_002223085.1 of Burkholderia sp. HI2714. Taxonomy (NCBI): domain Bacteria; kingdom Pseudomonadati; phylum Pseudomonadota; class Betaproteobacteria; order Burkholderiales; family Burkholderiaceae; genus Burkholderia; species Burkholderia sp. HI2714. Next base: position 275,981 of record NZ_NKFM01000035.1, read on the forward strand.
GAGCGCTGATGGGCATGCGCCGCGGGATGGACCGCTTCGGGCTCGCGCTCGTCGGTGCGGTGACGGCGCTCGGCGGCGGCACCGTGCGCGACGTGCTGCTCGGCCACTATCCGCTCGGCTGGATCGCACATCCCGAGTACCTGGTGATCACGCTGGTCGCGGCGACCGTCGCGTCGTGGGCCGCACGGCATGTCACGCGAATGAAGACGCTGTTCGTCACCGTCGATGCGATCGGCCTCGCGGCGTTTACGATCATCGGCTGCGACGTCGGCGCGTCGACGGGCACCGCGCCGATCATCGTTGTGCTGGCCGGCGCGATCACGGGTGTCTGCGGCGGGATGCTGCGCGACCTGCTGTGCAACGAGATGCCGCTGATCCTGCGCGAGGAGCTGTATGCGAGCGTCGCGTTCGTTACGGGCGGGCTCTATGTCGGGATGCAGCATCTCGGCATCGATGCGGGGTTCGCGACGATCGTCGCGCTGGCGGCCGGATTCTCGATGCGGATGCTCGCCGTGCGGCTCGGCTGGAAGATGCGGACGTTCGGCGCGGCGGATCTCGAGCATTGAGCCGGGAGGCTTGCCGTCCGCGCAGCGCCGGACGAGGCCGAACGGACAGTCAGTCGGCCTGCATTACCTGGAAGACGTTGCCTTCCGGATCGATGCCGTCGTACATCGTGTACGCGAACCCGCCATGGCGCTTGAGATCGCGCACCGTCACGCCGCTGCGGGCCAGCCGGTCGCGATGCGTGCCGATGGCCTGGCCGATCGAGAACACGAACTTCACGTGGCGGTTTTCCGCGCGCGCGTCCGTGTGAGCGGTCACCGCGTGGCGGAACGCCGGGCCGGCGAGATGCAGCGCGAGTTCGACGGTGCCTGCGCCGAGTACGACCCACTCGTTTTCGATTTCCTCGATGACAGGCAGATCGAAATACCGTTGGTAGAACGACTTGAGCGATGCGACGTCCTGGGCGTACAGGATGACGCGGGTCATCGGAAGCGGCACGTGAGTCTCCTTGAAGGGATGCGCGAAGCGCGAATGATGCGTTGTGAAAGTCGTCGCGATCGATCAAGCATGACATCGCGAGACGCAATGCTCATGCGACACACGCCCGCGCTACGCCGGCACCATCACCGGCGGCGCACCGTCGCCGGTGTCCACCATCTTCACCGCGAATCCGTAGCACCGCGCGATATGGGCCGGCGTCATCACGTCGCGCGGCGTGCCGTGCGCGACGATCGTGCCGTCGGCAAGCATCGCGATCGTATCCGCGTGCCGTGCGGCGAGATTCGGATCGTGCACGATCGCGAGCACGCCGAGCTGCCATTCGCGTGCAACGGCACGCACGGTTTCGAGCAGGCGGTGCTGATGCGACAGATCGAGCGCGGCGGTCGGCTCGTCGAGCAGCAGGTAGCGCGGGCCGCTTTCCGCCGCTTCGTCATCGGGCCACAGCTGCGCGAGCACACGGGCGAACTGCACGCGCGCGAGTTCGCCGCCCGACAGCGTCGTGACGTCGCGGCCGACGAGCGCATTCGCGCCCGCGCGTTCGAGCGCGCACCACGCGATCTCGCGATCGCGATGCGACGTCGCGCCGCTGCGCCGCGCGTGCGGATAGCGGCCGAGCAGCACGATTTCGTCGACGCTGAACGGGAATGCCGGCTGCGCGGCCTGCGGCAGCACCGCGCGCAGGCACGCGAGCCGCGGCGCGTCGATGCGCGCGAGCGGTTCGCCGTTCAGCGTGATGTCGCCGGTCACGCGCACGCCGTTCGGTGCGACGCCGCCGGTGAGTTCACCGGCGAAGGTCTTCAGCAGCGTGCTCTTGCCCGCGCCATTGCGGCCGAGCAGCGCGGTCACGCGACCGGGTTCGATCGACAGCGACAGGTCGCGCAGGATCGCGTTGTGTCGACGGGCGACGTCGAGGTGATGGGCGGTCAGCATGGTCGTCGTAACAGAAGGGTTAGCCGCCGAGCGCGCCGCGGCTCTTCCACAGCAGCGCGAGAAAGAACGGTGCGCCGAGCAGCGCGGTCAGTACGCCGAGCGGAATTTCGGCGGGCGCGGCAACCGTGCGCGCGGCGAGATCGGCGGCGAGCGTCAGCAGCGCGCCGAGCAGCGCGGCGCCCGGCAGCACGATGCGCTGGTCGGGGCCGCACGCGAGCCGGACGCAGTGCGGCGCGACGAGCCCGATGAAGCCGATGATGCCCGCGCACGACACCAGCGCGCCGACCGCGAGCGCGACCGCGACGAGCACGCGCCGCTTCAGCCGCTGCACGGGCACGCCGAGGTGCAGTGCCTCGGTTTCGCCGAGCTGCAAGGCATTCAGCGCGTCGCGTTCACGCGCGAGCAGCGCACCGCCGATCGCGACGCACGGCGCGACGGCTGCCAGTGCGGACCATTGCGCGCCGCCGAGGCTGCCGAGGCTCCAGAACGTGAGCGAGCGCAATTGGGCGTCGTCGGCGACGAACGTGAGGAGCCCGATCGCCGCGCCGGCCAGCGCGTTGATCGCGATGCCGGCGAGCAGCAGCAGCGGCAGTGCGAGCCGGCCGCGCGATGCGGCGAGCCGGTAGACGAGCGCGGCAACCGCGAGCGCGCCCGCGAACGCGGCGACGGGCAACGCGGTCGTGCTCACGTGCGCGGCAAAGAGCGCGGGGCCGAGCACGATCATCGTCGTCGCGCCGAGCGCGGCGCCGCTCGACACGCCGACGAGCCCCGGATCGGCAAGCGGGTTGCGGAACAGCGCCTGCATCGCGGCGCCGGTCGCGCCGAAGCCGCCGCCGACCAGCAGCGCGAGCGCGACGCGTGGTGCGCGGATGTCGAACAGCACCGCGCGCGCCTGCTGCGCGGCCGCATCTCCGGTCAGCGCGGCCCAGGCTTCCGCGAGCGGAATACGATAGGCGCCGACGCACAGCGCGACGACGGACATCGCGCACACGAGGCAGGCGAGCGCAGCCAGCGCGAACGGCGCGAAACGGCGCGACGTGCCGATGCGCGCGGCGCCGGCGCTTGACGCGGGCGACGATGCGGGGAAGGGCGAAGCGTGAGCGGGCATCGGGGCAGTCCGGAATCAGGCGAGCGCATCCGACAGGCGTCGGTGCAGGGTCGTGACGGCGAGCGGCAGGCGCGGGCCGAAGCCGAGCAGGAACAGCGCGTCGAGCGCCACCACGCGCTGCGCGCGGCCGGCCGGCGTCGCGCCGAAGCCGGGCGTCGCGAGCAGCGCGGCGCGGCCGCCGACGGCCGCGAGCCCTTCGTCGGAGATCAGCACGATGTCGGGCGCGGCGGCGGCCAGCGCCTCGGTCGTCAGCGGCTTGTAGTGATCGAAGCCCTGCATCGCGTTGCGCGCGCCCGCGTAGCGGATCATCGCGTCGGCGGCCGTGCGCTGGCCGGCGACGAGCGCCTGGTTGCCGGTATGGTTCAGCACGAACAGCACGCGCGGCGGCTGCGCGCCGCCGGGCGCGCGGGCAGCGACCGCATCGCGCGCGGCCTGCCAGTCGCGGTCGAAACGTTGCAGCAGCGCGGCACCCGCGTCGCGCACGTCGAGCGCCTGCGCGACGCCCGTGATCTTCGCGCGGACCGATTCGACGTCGTGGCGTTCATCGAACGTCGTTACGGCAACGCCGGCGTTTTTGACTTGCGCGATCGCGGTGGGCGGGCCGGCTTCCGCCGACGCGAGCACGAGATCGGGGCGCAGCGACAGCAGCCCCTCGGCCGACAGCGCGCGCTGGTAGCCGACCTTCGGCAGCCGCTTCGCGGCGTCGGGGTACGTGCAGGTCGTGTCGGCGCCGACAAGCCGGTAGCGCGGCGATTCCGCGCCGCCGAGCGCGAACGCGGTTTCCGCGAGTGCGCCGCCGATCACGACCACGCGCTTCGGCGCGGCTTGCGCACTTTGGGCGAGCACGCTGCCGGGCAGCGCGCCCGCGAGCGCGCCGGCCGCCGCGCTCGCCAGCAGCGCGCGGCGGCGCGGATCGAACGGCCGCGCGCTCACCGTGCGCCCCCGCGTGCCGCGGCCGGCAGCGTCGCGACGAGCGCGCGCCAGTCGTCGCGTTCCACGTTGCCGGGCTTGCGCTCGCCGAACAGCAGCGCGACGTGGTCGCCCTGCCGGTCGAAGAGTTCAAGCGACGTGACGATGCCGTCGCTGGTCGGTTTCTTCACGACCCACGCGGCGGCGATCAGGTCTTCGCGCACGTGCAGGTTGAAGCCCGGGTCGAGCACGTTGATCCATGCGCCGACCTCGCGCACGTTCGCGACGGGGCCCGTATGGATCTGGATCATTCCCGCGTTGCCGACGAACACCATGATCGGCTGGCCGCTCTGCGCGGCCTGCTGGAGCACGTGGCGCAACGCATGCGCGGTTTCGACCGGGTACGCGTATTGCGGCTCGGCGAGCCGCAGCGCCTGCATGCGGCTTACGCCGAAGCGTTGCGTGATCCCGAAGAACTGGTGCGTGTCGGTCATCGCGTCCCACGCGGCGCGGAAGCCGGCGACGTCGATCTCGGTGTCGGCGCGCTCGGGCGTTTTCGGCGCGGCGGGCGCGACGTCGAGGCCCGGCTCCTGCGACGGCGCACGCCAGCGCTCGACGAACACGTCGTACGCGGCATGATCGCTGTGCGCGCGCAGGTAGACCTTGTGGATCGCATGGCCCTGCGCGTCGAAGAACTGCAGGCTCTTCAGCGGGCCGTGCGCGGTCTCGTCGCGCACCGCGAACGCCGATACCCAGTGACGATAGAAGATGCGCAGGTCGATATCGCCGAGCGCGAGCCCGACGGGGCCGTCGTGGCTCATCTGCGCATATTCGCCATCCTTTTCATGAACGGCCGTATCGTTGCGCGTGAGCGCCATCACGCGGCCGAGGCGCGGCATTTCCTCGAACATCTCAGGAAAGCGCGCGTCGAGCCGCACGACGTGCTCGCCGACGAACGCGGCGAGCGCCTCGCCTTCGCTGACGCCGAGTGCCTGCGCGACGTCGCGGTTGCGCAACTGGCGCTCGGTCTTGAGCTTGATGAACGCGTCGCGCAGCGCGGCGGCCGCGCGGGCCGGCGTGGCCGGTTGACCGGGAAGGGCGGATTGCATCATGTCGGACTCCTTCAAGTAACGGTTGGGGTGGCAGCGCGGGCGGCGCGCATCAGAAATCCACTTTCATGCTGACGGCGACCGTGCGTCCGGACGACGTATAGGCATCGAGCACCTGCGAATCGGCTGCGATGCCGCGCACGTCCGACCAGTTCCAGTACTTCCGGTCGAACAGGTTGCGGATGCCGATCGTCGCGCTCACGTGCTTGTTGAAGCGGTAGCCGCCGCGCAGGTCGACGACGAACGACGACGGCGGCGAGAAACATGCCTTGTTCGAGCAGTCGGACTTGTCGATGTCCTTGTCGCGTTTCGCGGCCTGGAACAGCAGGTCGGTCTGCACGTACCAGCGCTCGGTCGGCTCGTAGCGCACGCCGAACACGGCCGAGAACGGATTGACGGTGTTCAGCGGCTGGCTGGCCGCGCCGTCGTTCTGCGTCGAGCCTTTCGTGAACGCCATCGCCGTCTTCAGCGTGATGCCGTTCGGCATCACCCATTCGGCGCGGCCTTCGAGGCCGTGAATGCGCGCGTCGGCGAAGTTCACGTACTGGAACACGAACGGGTCGGTTGGCCGGCCGCTGCCGGCGATCGTCGTGCGCGAGATGAAGTTGCGGTAGCGGCCCGTGAAGGCCGCGGCGCTGTAGCGCACGACGCCGTAGCCGGTGCCGGCCTTGCCGCGCAGGCCCGCTTCGAACGTGTCGCTCGTCTCGGGCTTCAGGTTCGGATTGCCGATCGACGTGTAGCCGTACACCGGGTTCGAGAAGCTGCTGTTCACCTGGTCGGGCGTCGGCGCGCGGAAGCCGTGCGCGTACTGCACGTACGGAATGACCGCGGGCGTGATCTCGTAGAGCACGGCGACGCGCGGCGACAGTTCGTTCGCGCTCGTCGACACGGCCTTGCCGGTGAACAGCGGATCGTTCTCGGTCGGGCTCAGCCGGTACGTGTCGAAGCGCAGGCCCGGCGTGACGAGCAGGCGCCCGTAGCCGATCTGGTCCTGCACGAACGCGCCGAACAGCGTGTAGTCGGTGTCGGGGAACGCCTTGTTCGGGAACGCCTCGCCGACGCCCGGCACCGTGCCGTCGCGCATGTTCGTCACGCGCGACACGCTGCCGTCGACGCCGTAAAGCAGCTTGTGCGCGAACGGACCGGTGGCGAAGCCGCTTTCGGCGAACGCGAAGCCGCCGAACGTCCGCTCCTTGTACTGGTTGTCGCGCGAGCGCGAAGCCGCCCGGCCGCGTGTCTCGAACGCGTACTGGTCCTGCTTCGCGTCCTGGTAGTAGAACTGCACGTGCGCGGTCTGGAACCAGCGGAACGCGTCGTCGTGGAAGTCGTAGTCGGCGCTGAAGCGGTTGCGCTCGAGCCGGTCGTAGGTCGTGAGGCCGAGCGTGGTCGGCGGGCTGATCGCCGACAGCACGTCGGTGCTCACGCGGCGCTGCACCGTTTCGGCGGTGAACTTGATCGTGTCGCGCGTGGTGGGCGTCAGCACGAGCTTGCCGAGCAGCGATTCCGAATAGACGTCCTGCGGGTTCGACGTGGTGCGCAGCGTGCTCGCCGAGTTGTTGCCGCCGCGCGTGTCGACCTCGTGGCCGCGCCGGCCGTCGGCGATGATCATCCCCTGCACGCGATCGTTGCCGCTCGCGGCCGACACGGTCGCGCCGACGCTGCGGTCGGCCGAGTCGTAGCTCGGCCGGAACGAGAAGTAATAGGGTTTGTTGTAGATCGACAGCAGGTCGCGCGGGTCCTTCGTGATGAAGTTCACCGCGCCGGTCAGGCCGTCGCTGCCGTACAGCGCCGACGCCGGCCCGCGCAGGATCTCGATGCGCTTGAGCGTGTCGAGATCGGCGTAGTCGCCGCGCCCCGCCTCGAGCGGGCCGAATGAAAACGCATTCGGCAGGCGGATGCCGTCTTCCATCAGCAGCACGCGATTGCCTTCGAGGCCGCGGATGTTGATGCTCGAATCGCCGTCGCGGCCGCCGCCGAGCGCGGCGCTGCCGGGCCGGTACGCGGTGCGGCGCACGGTGACGCCCGGCTCGTAGCGCAGCGCGTCCTTGATGTTGGTGGCCTGCTGTTCTTCCAGATCCTCGTCGGTGATCACCGACACGGACGCCGCCGTGCGGCTCGCAGCCGTGGCGGTGCGGTTGGCCGTCACGGTGACGGGATCGAGCAGCGCAGCATCGCCGCGCGTGGACGCGGCGACGAGGAGGGCGGCAGGCGGGTTGGCGCCTTGCGGCGTCGAATCGGCGTGAGCCGTGGCGGCGGACAGGCCGAACGCGCCGAACAGCGCGGCACAGATCGGCCGCCGCGCCAGCGTATAGCAATGCACAGGTGGTCTCCCATTGACGAAAACAAGCCCGAAGGCTGGCTGGGTGACGCGTTCACCTGGCTGGCCCGCCCGCGCACGGAAGGCAGCGAGCGGCGAATTGAAAGGCAACTGATAACTTTACCAGTGTAAATGAGAATTATTATCAATACAAGGATGGAAAGCGGCTCGCGTGGGTGAGCGCTTACCTGCGCGGCCCGGGCCGGGCCACGGCGGGAAATTCGGGAAAAACGTGGGCCCTAGGCCAGCGCTTCGATGCGGATCAGCAGGTTGCGCGCATGCGTGATGAACGCGTCGTGCGTCGCGCGATCGCCGTGGCTTTCGAGGCCGGCCTGCTCGGCGAACGCGATCTGTTCGGTGTAGAGGTCCACGAGCACTCGGCGTGCGTCAGGGGGAAGCGCGCGGATCATCGACACGATCAGCAGTTCCTGCGCGCGAAGCGTGCCGGACAGCGTCTGGACGTTCATGCTGGCCTCCATCGGACGATGCGGCGGCGAGCCGCTCTTTCCATACTAGGCGGTCGGCGGTCGCAGCGCAGGCGCGGTGTGGGCGACGAGGAGGCGGAATGCGATTCGACGGGGTAATCGACGCTGCCGTTGCGCGGCGCGAAACGCGCCACGCGTGGCCGGAGCACCGCGAATCGAAGCGTGCAGGGAGGCGAACGGAATCAGCCGGCCGCTTTCGCAGCCTGCGCATCGCGCACGGCCTGCGCGACGCGTTCGACGAACTCGACGTCGACGCTCGACAGCGCTTCGCGCTTGCCGTCGGGCATCTCGACCATCAGGCGATACGTGACGTCCTGCGTGGCCCATGAGAGATAGCCGACCACGACGAGCATCACGCCGACGACGAGCGCGGCGCTCGATCCGGCGATGCCGCCTGCGACGGCGGTGGCCGCGCCGATCAGCGAGATCAGCGACGGTACGAGGCGGTTCTTCGGAATCTTGACGACGTCGACCTGGCGGATGTCACGGAGTGCGAATACCTGCCCGGCGGCCGACAGGCCGTTGCGCGTGATCATCACACCGCGTTCGTTGAATGCGTTTTCCATCGTGTGTCGCGTGGACGAAAACGCGCAGCGTAGCAGGTTTCGTTGCGGCATCAAACGAGACCGACTGCCGCACGATGGGTGCGGCGCGGGCGAAACCGGGGAAGCGGATGGAGCGGGAAGGCGTTCAGAACTGCAGGCGGCCGTCGCCGTAAAGCCGGCCCGGCACGTGCGAGGCGACGACCTCGGCGATCTCTTCGTCGGTCGACTCGGCCGGCACGATCTGGCGCCGCGCGGGCGCGTCGAGATGCATCGTCCATTCGACGAGACGATATGGCCGTCCCCACGGACGCTGCATTTCGACCGATACGCGGCAGCTCTGGACCGGCATCGAGTGTTGGCACGTCAGAATCGCGTGCAGATGGCTGAAAACGGTATCTTCGATCATCATGGCCTCCGATCCTGTCTTGTGGGCAATCGATGGCGGCGCCGTCGGCGGTTCAAAAAAAAAGCCGCCGATGTTCAGGCGGCCAACAGGGGGGGTGAGAGCATCCTCTCAGCCCAGAATTAAGCGAAACTTAAAAGCACATAAAAAAGCGCCCCGCGTGGAGCGGGGCGCTTCTTGCCGTCGTGATCCGCGAGTTAAGCGGATGCTTTAGAACTTGTGACGGATGCCGATACGTGCGGCGATCTGGTTCTTCGAACCCGTGCCCGACGTGTTGAAGTAGCTCGTGCTCGAGCCGATCTGCGCTTGCACGCCCTTGCCCGATGCCTGCTGGTACACGACCAGGCCGTACACGTCCGTACGCTTGCTGAGCGCGTAGTCGGCGATACCGTTGACCTGGTTCCAGTGCCACGAATTGCCGCTCTGCGTCGCGTTCGTGTACGTGTAGCCGAGGCCGCCCGACAGCGCCGGCGTGAAGGCGTACTTCGCGCCTGCTTCATACGCGTTGTAGAACGTGCCGCCCGCGCCCGACACCGTCGAGAACTGCGTACGCGTCCACAGCAGCCATGCCGTTGCCGGGCCCCAGACGTAGCGGCCACCGACGCCGTACGTGCGCAGGTCGCGGACGTTGCCGGTCGCGATGTTCGCGATCGTCGTCGAGAAGGCCGGCGTCGACTGGCTCGGGAAGCGGATGTCCGTGTAGGCCGCGCCGACCGAGATCGGGCCGTTCGCGTAGTTCAGGCCGAAGCTGTATGCGCGCGACGAGCCTGCCGTCGTCGTCGTGCCCGTCGTCGTCGCCGGTGCGCCTGCGAAGTCCGTCGAGTTCGAGAAGCCGTACAACGCGCCGAACGTGAAGCCCGAGTAGTTCGCGCTCTGGAACTTCACGGCGTTGTTGATGCGGCTCGACGTGAGCTGGTCGAGGTCGTTCACGTGGTACGCGTAGTTACCCGCGACCGTGTTGCCACCCGTCGAGTAGTTCGAGCCGAGGATGTCGGTCGAGAACGAGTACTGGCGGCCGAACGTGACCGTGCCGTATTGCGACTGGCTCAGGCCGACGTAAGCCTGGCGGCCGAAGATCGCGCCACCCTGGCCGATCGTGCCGTTACCGCTGTTGAAGCCGTTTTCGAGCACGAAGATCGCCTTCAGGCCGCCACCGAGGTCTTCGGTGCCGCGCAGGCCCCAACGGCTGCCCTGGGCAACGCCGTCGTCGTACTTGAACAGCTTGCCCGTACCGCCGTTGGCGGTCTTGCTGTGGTTCACGTAGCTGATACCGGCATCGATGACGCCGTACAGGGTCACGCTGCTTTGTGCGTGCGCCGTGCCGGCCGTTGCTGCCAGAGCGGCGATGGTCAACAGTTTCTTGTTCAAAGGGTTCTCCGAGCGAATGAATGGCGTGTCCAGTTGCGGTTCCGGCGCTCTCTATGGGCGCTTTCACGGACCGGCGGCAACTTTATCGAGGGGCCACGTAATGAATATGACAGCGACTGTCATATGAAGAATCTGTGGCGTCGATGCGACACTGAATTCTGCCCGCTTGTATAGTCGGTGGTTATACCGATTCAGACTGAGATTCGATCGGAATCGGGAATATGCACATGAAATAAGCTTGGTTGGCGGCGTTCCGGCCCCATGCCACGATCCGTGTTCCAACAAACGACACGGGACAGAGGACACCATGCGACGTTCATTCCTGACCGGCCTCGGCGCACTCGCCGCCGCGCTGGCATTCGCGGCGCCCGGCGCGCACGCCGACCCGCAAACGCTGAAAATCGGCACGATGAGCGGCCCCGACGCCCAGATCTGGACCGAGGTGACGAAGGTCGCCGCGCGCGAAGGTCTTGCGATCAAGGTCATCGAATTCAACGACTACGTGCAGCCGAACGCGGCGCTCGATTCCGGCGATCTCGACGCGAACGGCTTCCAGCACCAGCCGTTCCTCGACAGCCAGATCAAGCAGCGCGGCTACAAGATCGTCAACGTCGGGCTCACGTACACGGCGCCGATGGGTTTCTACTCGAAAAAGCTCAAGTCGCTGAAGGACTTGCCGGTGGGGGCGAAGGTCGGGATCCAGAACGATCCGTCGAACGGCAACCGCGCACTGCTGCTGCTGCAGAAGTACGGGGTGATCAAGTTGAAGGCGGGCGTCGGCGCGAACGGCGTGAACGCGACGCCGCTCGACATCGCCGAGAACCCGAAGAAGATCAAGATCGTCGAGCTTGATTCCGCGCAGCTGCCGCGCGCGCTGCCCGACGTCGATGCCGCGTCGATCAACACCGACTACGCGGTGAAGGCCGGGCTCACGCCGGTGAAGGATGCGATCGCGATCGAGGATCTGCGCGGGCCGTACGCGAACCTGATCGCGGTGCGCGCGCAGGACAAGGACAAGCCGTGGGTGAAGAAGCTCGTCGCGGCCTATGAATCGGACGACGTGCGCAAGTTCATCGACCAGAAGTTCGGCGGCGCGATCATACCGGCGTTCTGAACGTTTTCACGTACCGGATGGCCGGATATCGACGGTCCGGAAAGCCAATCGCCCGCGCAAGCGGGCGATTTCGTTGGTGCGGGCGGGTGAGCGCGATGCGCGCCGTGCGCCGGCGCGCGGGCCGGCCGCTCAGGCCGACAGCAGCGAACCGGTGCGGATCGCGGTCGCGCCGGCAATCCGCGCGACTTCCATGCCGGCCGTCGCGAAGCGCACGATCTGGCGCGCGTACAGCACGCCCGACACGCTGCTCTTCAGCGTGACGACGCGATCGGTCAGCGGATCGACGATGTCGGCCACGGCCTGGCCGGCCTCGATCATCACGCCGACCGGCGTGCGGAACACGATCACGCCCGACACCGGCGCGACGAGCGGATCGGTGCCCGCGAGCGGCGTGGCCGGATGCGCGAGCGGCGGCAGCGGCGCCGGCGTGCCGTCGACGACCCCACGCTCGGTCAGGTATTCGACGATCGCCTGTGCGTCCTTTTCGGCGAACTCGTACGACACGTCGCGCTCGCTGCGCAGCTCGATCGTGACGGAAATCGCGCCGTTCGGGATCGGGAAGCGATCGCCGAAGCGGTTGCGCAGGTCCGACCAGCAGAAGCTGTGGATCTCGTCGAACGGGTTGCCGACCGAATTCAGCGCGAGCAGCGACGCCTGCGCGTCGAGGTAGCGCGACAGCGGCTCGACGTCCGGCCACAGATCGGGATTCGTGTAGAGGTGCATCACCGCATCGCTGTCGCAGTGCAGGTCGAGCACGATATCGGCGTCGAACGACAGTTTCTGAAGCGCGAGGCGCTGCGAGTCGAGCTCGGTGCGCGGCTTCTGCTCGTCGAGCGCTTCGCGCATCGCGGCACGCACGGCGACGAGGTTGTGTTGCGCGTCGTGAGTCAGGCGGTGTTCGACGCGCGGCAGCACGAGCGCCGCGAGATCGTAGAAATTGCGGTTGAAGTTCTGCATCGAGCCGAGCTCGAAGCGGCCGAGGTGATCGCCGAACACGTGTTGCGACAGGCCGATCGGGTTCGGCACGGGCACGATGACGACTTCGCCGCGCAGCTTGCCGGCCGTCTCGAGCGCGGCGATCTTGCGGCGCAGCAGCGTGGCGACCAGCATGCCGGGCAGTTCGTCCGCGTGCAGCGAAGACTGGATATAGACCTTCTTGCCGCCGCGCGGGCCGTAGTGAAAGCTCGTGATCTGGCGTTCGGTACCGACGGCGGGGGAAATCAGCGGATGGGTCTGCGTTTGCATGATGGGGGAGTGCGGCGCAGCCGCGAATGTCCGGTGTGCGTGGAAGATCGATTGTACGTTGCCTTCCTCGCCGCCATCAAACCGGCGCCAGAACACGCCGTTTCTCTTTGAGAATCATCAGGTTGGGGCGGAAAAAATAACGCTGCCGGTGCGGCCCCCGCAATAAAAACGGGCTCCTTGCGGAGCCCGTTCGTGCCGAAGCGAAGCGTGCGCTTGCCGGGCGGATTACTTGCCGTAGACGTCGAAATCGAAGTACTTCTTCGCGATCTTGTCGTACGTGCCGTCCTTGCGCATGCCGGCGATCGCGCCGTCGATCTTCGCCTTCAGGTCGGTGTCTTCCTTGCGCAGGCCGATGCCGGCGCCGTTGCCGAGCGTCTTCGGATCGTCGATGTCCTTGCCGGCGAACTCGTAGTTCGCGCCGCGCGGCGTCTTCAGGAAGCCGATTTCAGCCTGCACCGCGTCCTGCAGCGCGCCGTCCAGGCGGCCCGAGATCAGGTCGGCGTAGACCTGGTCCTGGTTCTGGTAAGGCACGACGTTCACGCCCTTCGAGGCCCAGTACGTCTTCGCATAGGTTTCCTGGATCGTGCCCTGCTCGACGCCGACCGACTTGCCCTTCAGCGATTCGGCCGTCGGCATCAGGCCCGTGCCCTTCTTCGTGACGAGGCGCGTCGGCGTGTTGAACAGCTTCGCCGAGAAGGCGATCTGTTCCTGACGCGCCGGCGTCATCGACATCGACGACAGCACGCCGTCGAACTTGCGGGCCTTCAGCGCCGGGATCATCCCGTCGAAGTCGTTCTCGATCCACACGCATTTCGCGTTCATGCGGCGGCAGATTTCGTTGCCGAGATCGACGTCGAAACCCACAACCTTGCCGTCAGCGCCTTTCGATTCGAAAGGCGGGTAGCTTGCGTCGACGCCGAACCGCACGGTCGACCAGTCCTTCGCGTACGCGCCGCCGGCCGATACGGCGAGCAGGGCAACGGTCACAGCCGCAAGAATCTTTTTCACCAGGTGACTCCTCGTTTTGTTCGATGGGTGCGCGGTTGTGCCGCGCCGTAAGCCTTCGGCCCGGCGCGGCTTCGCGACAGGCTGTCCGTTTCGCCCACCCGATGCGGGCGCGCGACGTGCGGAAGATTATCAAGACAAAATACCGGCAGGGCGCCTAGGACATGCCCCGATACCGGGCCCGGCGGCGGCGCGTTGCGGGCGCCGCCGTTTCAGACACAGGAACGATTCAGCCGAGCGTTTCGTTGACCGCGCGCTGCAGGCACGTGACGAATTGCGTGACGGCGGGCGTGGGCAGCAGGTCGCGCCGCGCGATGATCGACAGGTCGAAGCGCGGCATGCTCTCGTCGAGTTCGGCCGTGCGGATGCCCAACGGCGCGACCATCGCGGCGAGCGGGCGCGTGAAGCAGCCGATCACGTCCGAGCGCGCGACGAGGCCGAGCGTCACCGCGAACGACATCGGCGAGCGCAGCAAACGTTTGGGCAGCGGCAGCCCGTGCGCCTCGAACATCCCGACCATCACACTGTGCGGAAACTGCTCGGCGCCGACGGTGACGATCCACTCGGCATCGAGCAATTCCTCTAACCGGCGCGCATGCGCAAGCGGGTGGCCTTCGCGCATCACGACGGTGAATTCGGTCGACAGCAGCGGCGATTGCGTGAAATCGCGGTCGAGCGCGGGCACATGGTGCATCGCAGCGATGTCGAGCGTGCCGTTGCGCAACTGCGCGAGCGCGTCGGGCACCGTCACTTCCTCGAGATGCAGGCTCACGTTCGGCATCGACTGGCGGAATGCCGTCACCGCGCGTGGCAGCGCGGTGAGCGCGATCGACGGCATCGTGCCGACCGCCACGCGCCCCGACATTTCGCCTTTCACCTGCTCGACGGCCTCGACCGTGCGGCGGATGTCGCCGAGCAGCTGCTCGGCGCGCGGCAGCAGCGCATGGCCGCACGCGGTCAGCTCGACGCCGCGTACGCTGCGCGCGAGCAGCTCCGCGTTCAGCGCCGTTTCGAGCTCGCGGATCGTATGCGTGATCGCGGGCTGCGTGACGCCGAGTTCGCGCGCGGCGGCGCGCAGGCTCTTGTGATGCGCGGCGGAGACGAACGCCTGGAGCTGCGCGAGGTTCAGGGGGTTGCGGATGCGGGTCATCGATCGGGTCCGGTTGGCGCGATGCTGTGGCGGGCGATGGGGTGTGGCGGCATTCGGTAGCCATCCTGACGGTTGCGTGCGCAGGTTTTTTCGCCACCGTGGCGAGGTATCGTGAGCCGGGGCGCGGTGGGGGGCTGTGCAGTGTGCATCATGCGCCGGACCGCGCGCGGAATGCCTGGCGATACCGCTGCGGCGTCGTGCCGACGATGCGCGCGAACCGCTCGCGGAACGCGGTGACCGAACCGAAGCCGGCCTCCGTCGCGACATGCTCGATCGACAGCGCCGTGACCTCCAGCAGCTGCTGCGCATGCCTGACGCGCGCGGTCTGCAGCCATTGCCGCGGCGACGTGCCCGTCTGTTCCTGGAAGCGCCGCGTCAGCGTGCGCACGCTCGTCGACGCCTGGCGCGCCATCGCGTCGAGCGTGAGCGGCTTGCGCAGGTTGGCCTGCAGCCAGTCCATCAGGTCGTGCAGGCCGTCGGTGCCGCTCGGCCATTCCGGTGCGATGAACTGCGCCTGACCGCCTTCGCGGACGCGCGGCGCCACCGCGCAGCGCGCCGCGTCGACGGCGACCGCCGCGCCGTAGTCGGCCTGGATCATGTGCAGGCACAGATCGAGGCCGGCCGCCGCGCCGGCCGACGTCAGGATCTGCCCGTTGTCGACGAACAGCACGTTCGGATCGACCGTCACGTGCGGATAGCGGCGCGCGAGTTCCGCTGCCGCGAGCCAGTGCGTCGTCGCGCGCAGGCCATCGAGCAGCCCGGCTTCCGCGAGCACGAACGCACCGCTGCAGATCGACGCGATCCGGCAACCGCGCGCGGCCGCCGCGCGCAGCGCCGCGATCACGGGGCGCGACGTGGGCGCGAGCGGCACCGACGTGCCGGGAACGACGATCGTGTCGGCATCGGCGAGCGCGTCGAGACGAAACGGGGGGCGCAGGTCGAACAGGTCGCCCGCGACACGCGCGTGCTCGCTGCACACACGCACGCGGTAGGGCTGCGCGACGGTGGGCGAACGCACGCGCGCGAACGTGTCGCACGCCATGCCCAGATCGAACGGGACGACATCGGGCAGGGCGAGAACGGCGACCGTGTGCATGGCGTTCGAGGGCTTGGCCAGAATCCGTTTAAAGATGTCATTTTAGCCAATGGCCCCGAGCGGCACCACACGCGACAATCGCCGCAGTCCAACCTGGAGGCTGCCGATGCAACAAGACGATCGCAATGCGCTGCGGAACCTGCAATACCTGTCGTTGTTGGAGGCGACCACGCTCGTCGTGCTGGTGTGCGTCGCCGTGCCGCTCAAGCACCTGGCCGGTTATCCGGCCGCGGTATCGATCATGGGCCCGGTGCACGGCATCGCGTTCGCGATGTACGTGTGGGCGGTCGTCGGCACCGCGTCGAGCGGGCTGTGGCGCAAGGCCGAGGTCGCGCGGCTCGTGCTGGCGGCCGTCGTGCCGTTCGTCGGCCTGACGAGTGCCGGATGGATCGCGCGCCGGAGGCACGCGCAATGATCTACCTGTGGCTCAAGGCCGTTCATGTCGTTGCCGTGGTCACGCTCGTCGGCGGCCTGCTGATGTTGTCCGTCGGCTTGCGCATTGCCAACCTCGCCGTGCATCGCGCCGTGCGCCGCTGGGACCGCACGGTGACGGCCCCCGCGCTTGCTCTCGTCTGGATGGCAGGGATCGTGCTGGCGTTGAACGGTCACTGGTTCGGCGCGGCGTGGCTGTCGGTGAAGCTCGGGGTGGTCGCGGCGCTGTCGGCGTTGCACGGGATCCTGGCCGGCACGCTGCGGCGCATGGAACGCGACGATCTCGTCGTCGTGCCGGCGCCGTGGCTCGGGCAGGCGGCAGGTGCGGTCGTGGCCGCGACGGCGATCGCCGTCGGGCTGGTAGTGATCAAGCCGTTTTGATGCGGATGGCCCGCGCATGCCGTCATGGCCGGCGTGGCAGGGCGCTACGCCAGCGCCATCTCCACCGCCGTCAGCGTCCGGCGCCGAATCCAGCCGCTCGCCATCCGGATCGCGAGCCAGTACGGCATGAACAGCAGCCGCGTGCGGGCGGTCGGGCAATGCACGAAGGTTTCGGTGCGCAGCACGTGCGCACCCGACGCGAGCCCGACGACTTCGAAGCGGAGCACCAGCTTCGCATCGCGCGGATCGTCGTGCCGCACGAACGCCGCCGCGTCGGCGATCTTCGGCACGCCGGGGTCCGGGCGCCAGAAACGGCCGATCAGGCCGAGCGACAGCGACGTTTCGTCGCGATGCAGCGGCGTGAACGCATGGAGGCCGAAGCGTTCGCGTTCGACGCGTGTCGTGCCGGGGCGCAGCGACGCGGCAACGGTAGCCGGGAATTCGCGGACGTTGAGCAGGGCGTCGACGATCGGATCCGTGCGCATGTCGAGCGTGGTGACCGTGTCGATGATGCGCGCCGGCGCGGCATCGATCGGCTTCGATTCGTGCACTTCGTGGAAGCCGAACGACGGGATGAACGGCGGCTTGCGCGCCGACGTCCGGGTGCTCGATTCGGAGACGATGCCGAGCGCGTTCATGGGGACTCCCGAAGGCAAAGCCCGATCGTAGCACCGGGGGCGGATTCGCGCCGCGCCGTTTCCGCGATGTGCGCCGCACTGCGCCCCATCAACAAAAAAAGCCTGGAAACTTGCGTTCCCAGGCCTGAGACCATCAACGATGATGGTGGAGGAGACGATGTCGTCCCGATGCGCGCCGTCCTTCTGCCGGCGACGTCGCGCACGATTCGCGGTCAGATCGCCCAGCCGCCGAGATAGAACGTGACGAGCACGGCCGCGATGAGCACGGTGCCGACGTTGAGCTTGCGGAATTCGCCGCTGGCGATGCGGCCGATCACGAGCGTCGAGAAGCCGAGCATGATGCCCGTCACGATGTTCGCGGTCAGCACGATGAACACCGCGCACACGAGGCCCGACATCGCGTCGACCATGTCGTCCATGTGCAGCTTGCTCACGCTGCCGAGCATCAGCAGGCCGACGTACATCAGCGCCGGTGCCGTGGCGTACGACGGCACGAGGCCCGCGAGCGGCGAGAAGAACATCACGACGAGGAACAGCAGGCCGACCACGGCGGCCGCGAGGCCCGTCTTCGCGCCGGCGGCCACGCCGACGCTCGACTCGATGTAGGCCGCCGCCGGTGCACCGCCGAGGAAGCCGGAGAAGATCGAGCTGAGCGAATCGGCGGTCAGCGCACGGCCGCCGTTGATGATGCGGCCATTCTCGTCGAGCTGGCCGGCCTGGCCCGCGACCGCGCGGATCGTGCCGGTCGCGTCGAACACGGCGGTCATCACCAGCGCCAGCACGCTAGGCAGCACGGCCATCGACAGCGCGCCCTTGATGTCCATCGCGCCGATCAGCGACGCATGGCCCGGTGCGCTCAGCGACGGCAGCGCGAAGATGCCGTGGTACTTCACGCTCGGATCGAAGATCAGGCCGAAGATCGAGATCGCGATCACGACGAGCAGGATGCCGCCCGGCACGCGACGCTTTTCGAGGCCGAAGATCGCGGCGAGGCCGATGATCGACATGATGACCGGGAACGCGGTGATCTGGCCGAGCGAAACCGGCAGGCCGGCGCCCGGGTTCTTGATCACGAGGCCGACGTCGTTCGACGCGATCAGCAGCAGGAACAGGCCGATGCCGATCCCGGTGCCGTGCGCGACGCCCGCGGGCAGGTTGCGCAGGATCCACGAACGCACGCCGGTAACGGAAATGCCGGTGAACACGAGGCCCATCAGGAACACGGCGCCGAGCGCGACCGTCGGCGACAGCCCCTTGCCGAGCACGAGGCCGAACGCGGTGAACGCGGTCAGCGAGATCGCGCAGCCGATCGCGATCGGCAGTTTCGCCCACAGGCCCATCAGCAGCGAACCGAACGCAGTCGTGAGGCAGACCGCGACGAACACGGCGCTCGTGTCGAAGCCGGCCTTGCCGAACATGCCGGGCACGACGAACACGGAATAGACCATCGCGAGGAAGGTCGTGACGCCGGCAATGATCTCGCGGCGCTGCGTGCTGCCGCGCGACGAAATGCCGAAGTACCGGTCGATGACTCCCTTGGTGCCAAAGTCAGTTTCTTCCGCGCCGACGCCGACCGTCGGCTGCACCGGGGTATCACTCATGAGCTTGCTCCTTTATCAGCATGCTGAAACGGCCCGTAGCGAACCGTCGTCAGGGTGTCTCGTATCTAGTTGGGATTGTCGGCAACGTCGTGGGGACGAATGACGCGTGATCCGTGTCGTTACGTGCGAATCGAAACGATCGCGAGGGTGTCGCGTCGTGCGACGCGTTGTGGAGTCGACCCCGTCACGTGTGCTTTGCCGTAGCGAAGGTTAGGCGAACCGCCCATCACGTCCCATTGGGGGAAGAGCATGCAGCGCATGTCTCAGCGCTTATATCGGCGTGCAACGGGGCTCCGTCGCGTCGACACGCGTGTATACGCCTAGTTCGAATCCGTTAAGGCGATTATTTGAATGCGGGGTCGACGGGCAAAGGGCAAGCGGGGGATGCATCGAAAATTACGAATGTCTTTCATGGTGGCCGGGCAGGCCGGTGGAAACAGGGGCCCGTGACGGGATCCGCCGCCGCGCGCAACCTGCATTCGGACGAGAGTGCCATCGCGCAGGGGCGGTTTTCGTCGTCGCCCCGGCCTCAATTGTGCGCGAGGTGGTCGAGATAGGCGCGGAACATGTCGGCCATCGCGTTCGAATACGCGTCGATTTCATCGGGCGAGCGCTCGCTTTCCGAAAACGCCTTGCCGGCCGCCATGAGCGTGGTGGTGATCAGGTCGCATGCCAGTTCACGCGTGGCGGCCGGTGCACCGGGCAGCGCCTCGCGCATGAACGCCTGGAAGATGCGGTTGCCGGCCGCCTTCGCTTCGTGTGCCTCGGGGGCGTCGCGATAGAGCGGTGCGGCGTCGTCGAGCGCGATGCGCATCCGCGCCTCGTCGCATTCCGAACGGATGAACGCGTGAACGGCCGTGCGCAGCCGCTCGGGCGGTGTCCGGTTCACGTCCTCCAGCATCCCGCGCAGCATCTCGGCCGTCTGCCGCCACTCGTCATGCTGCAACCGGAACAGCACGGCCGCCTTGTTCGGGAAGTACTGGTACAGCGAGCCGACGCTCACGCCGGCGCGCTCGGCGACGCGCGCCATCGTGAAGCGCTGCGCGCCTTCGTTCGCCAAAACCTGAACAGCGGCCTGGAGGACGGCCTCGACGAGCTGGGTCGAGCGAGCCTGCTGAGGCTGTTTGCGCGTGGCAATCCGGGCGTTCGGGCGGTCGGTCATGGGCGGCTGGCCAATGCGAATAGTAAAACCTGAATAGTTCGTCATATTCTAATCGGGTGCAACGACGCACTCAACCTGAACCCGGAGATTCGCATGACCACCCTGACGCTCGACCCGCTGGCCTCGCTGCTCGCGCGCCTGTTTGACGAAGCCGACGCCTCGTCGCCCGCGACGAGCCCGGACTTCGCGGGCCTGTCGCGCGACGAGCAAGCGCGGCTGATGCGCAGCAAGACCGGCTATACCGATTTGTATGCGCGCCTGAAGGACTATCCGCTCGCCGTGTCGCGCGAGACGGGCACGCTGCTGTACATGCTCGCGCGCAGCGGCCGCGCGCGGTCGATCGTCGAATTCGGCACGTCGTTCGGCATTTCGACGCTGCATCTCGCGGCCGCACTGCGCGACAACGGCGGCGGCCGGCTGATCACGAGCGAGTTCGAGCCGTCGAAGGTCGTGCGGGCGCGGGCGAACCTGGCGGCAGCCGGGATGGTCGATCTCGTGGAGATTCGCGAGGGCGATGCGCTGCGTACGCTGGCCGCCGATTTACCGGATTCGGTCGACCTGCTGCTGCTCGACGGTGCGAAGGCGCTGTATCCGGAGGTGCTTGCACTCGTGGAGCAGCGGTTGCGACCCGGCGCGTTCGTCGTGGCCGACAATGCCGATTTCAGCCCCGACTATCTCGCTTACGTGCGCGCGCCGGAGAACGGCTATCTGTCAGTGCCGTTCGGCGGCGATGTCGAGCTGTCGATGCGGATCGGCTGAGCTTCGCGGACCCTGAACGAGGGCAGGCATCCGTACGTCAAGAATAGGATGACTGATCAATGTGATGCGAGCGGAGAACGACGCCGCGACGGCACCCGGTGCTCCGGGCGCCGTCGCGCGTTACTTCAGGAACACGTAGCGCGCGAAATACGGAAATCGGCCGACCGCATGCTCGGTCGAACACGCTGCATCCGGCGGCGTGCCGCCCGCGGTATCGAGCCGCTGCACGAAGCGCACGCCGGCGAGCGTGCCGGTCGTGGCCTTCGCGCCCGTTGCGGCCGGCGTCGCGGCGAGCAGGAGTTGCGGAACGCTGCCGGCGCGCGCGCTCGGCGCTTCCGCAAGTTTCTTGCCGGTGATGCGGCTGCCGTCGAGCGCTTCCCATGACGGCCCGGCGCCGTGCCGGACGACCAGCGTGCCGCTCGCGTCGAACAGCATCGCTTCCGGGTGCTGGAACACCCACGCGAGCTTGTGTCCGGCATCGTAGTCGCATGTGTAGACCTGTATGCCGGCCGCGGTCGTCGACAGCACGGGCGTGGCCGGCTGGGGCGGCGCGAGGCCGGCGGAGTCGTCGGCGCGGGCGGACGACGCGCAGAAGGCGAGTGCAACGCAGGCCACGGCGGCCGGTAGCATGAGGCGTTTCGGGAAGCGGCTTCGCATGGCGAGGCATCCTTTCGGGTCGGGGGACGGGTATTCGTCGACGAACCCGTAAACGCTAGACGCCAATTGCGCCGGCTGCAATGCGCAAATGGCGATCGTGGCGATAGCCGTTGCGATCGCACGCGGCCCGGGATGCGCGGCCGCTGGTCGGCGCGGCCGCGCAGGCCCGATTCAACCTCGATCCGGGCCAACCGGCGTCGGTGCCTGCGCGGCAATCAGGCGTTCGGCCTTCAGCGTCTCCCACAGTTCGGCCGGGATCGACACCGCGGCAAGGCGCAGGTTGTCGTCGATGCGATCGGGCCGGCTTGCGCCGGGGATCGCGGCCGCGACGGCCGGGTGCGCGAGCGAGAATTGCAGCGCCACCGCGCGGACATCGACGCCGAATCGTTCGCAGATCTGGCGGATGCGCGCGACACGGTCGAGCATGGCCTGCGTGGCCGGCTGATACTCGTAATGGGTGCCGCCCGCCAGCACGCCCGAGTTGTACGGGCCGCCGACAATGATGCCGAGCCCGCGCGCGGCGCTTTCCGGCATCAGCCGTTCGAGCGCGCCGGCATGATCGAGCAGCGTGTAGCGCCCGGCGAGCAGGAAGCCGTCGGGGTCCGCGCGTTCGAGCGCGAGTTCGCACGGCTCGACGCGGTTCACGCCGAGGCCCCAACCCTGGATGACTTTCTCGTCGCGCAGCCGCGTGAGCGCCCTGGCCGCGCCCGACATCGCGACGTCGAACACGTCGCGCCATGCGTCGCCGTGAAAGTCGACGGCCGGGTCGTGAATCCACACGGTGTCGAGCCGGTCGGTGCGCAGCCGCTCGAGGCTCGCGTCGATCGAGCGCAGCGTGCCGTCCTCGGTGTAGTCGTAGACGATCCGGTTCGGCAGCCCGTGGCGGAACAGGCCGCCTTTTTCGCCGAGATCGCGTTGCGATGCGTCCTCGTGTTCGTCGAGGACGAGCCGGCCGACCTTGGTGCCGAGCGAATACGCGTCGCGCGGGCGGCCCGCGAGCGCTTCGCCGAGGCGCAGCTCGGCGAGGCCGGCGCCATACAGCGGCGCGGCGTCGAAGTAGCGGATACCGCTTTCCCACGCTGCGTCGACCGTGGCCAGCGCTTCTTCGTGCGGGATGTCCCGGTACATGTTGCCCAGCGGCGCGGTGCCGAAGCCCAGGCGGGAAGGGAGCGTGATTCTCATGGGGATTCTCGGGTAGGCCGATTCAGGCCGCGGCCTGGGCCAGCGTCGGATAGTCGGTCAGCCCGCGCTCGCCGCCGCCGAACAGCGTGTTGCGGTCGTGCGGTGTGAGCGCGGCACCCGTGCGCAGCCGCTCGGGCAGGTCGGGGTTCGCGACGAACGGGCGGCCGAACGCGACGAGGTCGGCCCAGCCGGCGGCGATCGCTTCGCGAGCGCGCTCGGCGGTGTACGCGCCGGCGTAGATCAGCACGCCCGGGAACACGGCGCGCAGTTGCCGCTTGAATTCGACCGGCATCAACGGTGCGTCGTCCCAGTCGGCTTCCGCGATGTGCAGGTAGCCGACGCCGAGTTCGCCGAGCAGCTTGGCAGCGGCGAGGTAGGTCGTTTCGGGATCGTCGTCGACGCAGCCGTTCAGCGTCGTCAGCGGCGCGAGGCGGATGCCGACGCGCGACGCGTCGCCCGTGCCTTCGATCAGCGCCTGCGTGACTTCGCGCAGGAAGCGCAGCCGGTTTTCCAGCGAACCGCCGTACGCGTCGGTGCGCGTGTTGGCGTTCGAGTCGATGAACTGGTTCACGAGATAGCCGTTCGCGCCGTGCAGCTCGACACCGTCGAAGCCGGCCTCGATCGCATGGCGCGCGGCGGCGCGGTATTGATCGACGATCTCGCGGATCTCGTCGATCGTCAGCGCGCGCGGCTCGGACGCCTGCACGAAGCCCGGCGTGCTGCCGTCTTCACCCGCGATGAACACGTTCACGCCTTTCGCCTGGAGCGGCGACGACGACACCGGCTGCCGGCCACCGAGCAGGCTCGTGTGGCTCAGCCGGCCGACGTGCCACAGCTGCGCGAAGATCCGGCCGTGCGCGGCATGCACGGCGTCCGTCACCTTGCGCCAGCCGGCGACCTGCGACGGCGTGTGAATGCCGGGCGTCCATGCGTAGCCCTTGCCGAGCGGCGCGATATAGGTGCCTTCGCTGACGATCAGGCCCGCGCTCGCGCGCTGCGCGTAGTACGCGGCCATCAGTTCGTTGGCTTCGTCGCCGGGCTGGCTGGCGCGCGAGCGCGTCATCGGCGGCATCACGATGCGGTTCGGCAGCGTCAGCGCGCCGAGTCGCAGCGGTTGGAAAAGCGGGTCCTGGGTCATGGTGCTGATGTCCTGTGGGTGCCGCGGTTTTCGGGCCGCGGTGAATCGAATGTGAGTGGCGGGTGGCGTGTTCAGTCCCACTTCGGCGCGAGGCCGGCCGGGTCGACTTCGCGGCCGTTGCGTTCGAGCGTGGCGATCTGCGCCATGTCTTCGTCGGTCAGGCGCAGCGTCTGCGCGAGCAGGTTGCTCGCGAGGTTCTCGCGCTTCGTCGACGACGGGATCACCGAGTAGCCGAGCTGCAACGCCCACGCGAGCGCGACCTGTGCGGGTGTCGCGTCATGACGCTGCGCGATCGCGCCGATCACCGGATCGCCGAGCACCTTGCCGTACGCGAGCGTCATGTACGACGTGACGTGGATGCCTTCGGCGTTCAGGAATTCGACGAGCTTGCGGTTCTGCAGGTACGGGCTCAGCTCGATCTGGTTCGTCGCGATCGCATCCTTGCCGACGGCCGCGATCGCTTCCTTCGTCAGCGCGATGTTGAAGTTCGAGATGCCGATCCGGCGCGTGAGGCCCTGCGCCTTCGCATCGGCGAGCGCGGTCATGAACGTGTCGAGCGCGACGCCGTTGTCGGGGGCCGGCCAGTGGATCAGCGTCAGGTCGACATGGTCGGTGCGCAGCTTGCGCAGGCTTTCCTCGAGGCTCGGCACGAGCTTGTCCGGCGCGTAGTTGTCGACCCAGATCTTGGTCGTGAGGAACAGCTCGTCGCGGCGCACGCCCGACGCGGCGATCGCTTCGCCGACTTCGGCTTCGTTGCCGTAGATCTGCGCGGTGTCGATCGCGCGGTAGCCGACTTCGAGGCCATTGCGCACCGAGTCGATGACGACCTGGCCTTGCAGGCGGAACGTACCGAGGCCGAATGCGGGAATCTTGCTCATCATGTGCTCCTGGGAGAGTGGAACAGGTTCGCTATGGAAGTCATTCTGGCGTTTTGGATTGGTGAGATAAACGCCGTTGCAGGTCAAAAATATTTGATCTGAAATCAAGTATCGCGAGTGGGTTCGGGCGGTGTCATGCAACGCGCTTGCGTGCGTTTTCATCCGCGTGGAACACCGGCAGCACCTCTGCCGCGATCTCGGCCATCGTCTCGTCGAGCGGACGCCGGTTGCGGCGGAAATGCAGGCCGATGTGCTGCACGCCCGCTTCGCGCATGGCCGCGAGTTCCCCGATGAGCGCAAGACGCCCCGCGCGTGCGCCGAAGCGGTGCCGCTGCAGCGGTTCGTGCGGATCTTCCGCGAGGTCGAGGTGGATGAAGCTCACGTACGGCTTGTCGCCGGCCACCGCGCGCCAGTTCGCGGCGCGGTGCCGATGGTCGTCCGGCGTGCCGGGATACGCGAGGCAGCCGTCCATGTGTTCGCCGATCCACGCGGGCGTCTGCTGCGCGAGACCCGCGACGAGTAGCGGCAGCGGCGTACGGACGGCAGGCAGCACGTCGAGGCCGGGCGGCAGGTGCCCGTGCGCGCCGTCGCGCAGCAGCGCGATCTGGTCGCGGAAATTCGCGCCGCGTGACGCGAAGTCGCGGCCGAACAGCGGATATTCGACCGGCCGGTCGCCGCTGGCGACGCCGAGCATCAGGCGGCCGTCGCTCAGTTCCTGGATCGTCGCGGCCGATTTCAGCGTGAGCAGCGGCTCGCGCAGCGGCAGCACGACGGCCGCCGTGCCGAGCAGGATGTCGTTCGTGATGCCGGCGAGGTAGCCGAGATACGAGAAGGTTTCGAACACTTGCGCGGCGTCGCCGAACGCGGGGTCGTACACCGGCACGTCGCGCACCCAGAGCGCGCGGAAGCCGAGCGTATCGGCCCGTTGCGCGAGCGTCGCGTGGAGCGCGAGGTCGGGTACGCCGGGGTAGCGACGGTCGTGCTGGCGCTTCGCGTTGCCGGCCGGCGACCAGTCGTTGTCGAGCGGCAGTTCGAGGCCGATGCTGAAGCCGCCGTCGGCGAGTTTGTCGAGTGCTGTGAGTGAAGTGGACATGGTCGAGCTCCGTTCAGATCGCGCGCAGGCTGCCTTCGAGCCGGTAGAAATCGAGCGACGACGCGGTGAAGAAAGACCGCGACGTGCCGACGGCGAAATCGTCGATGTGCACGACCGTCGCGCGGTCGGCTTCCTGCCACGAGATCGCGTAGGTTTCGCCGGCGAGGTGCTGCCACGTGTATTCGATTTCACCCTCCGCGCCCGCGTACGGGCCTTCGGTGATCTCGTAGCGCATGTGGCGGCCGTCATCGTCGTACGCGTTGAGCGCGGTGAGGCCGTCGTAGCGCACTTCGAACGTCTTGCCGGCGAACGGCGGGCGTGGGGTCGGTGCATTCATGTGTGCAAACTCCTGCAATACAGTGACGTTCAGTGCGCGAGCTGGACGGGTTCCGCCGTACGTTCCGGCAGGCCCGCGCTGCGGTCGAGGCGACCGCTCAGGGCGGTGAGCGCGAATGCGCCGAGCGTGACGGCCGCCGCGATCCACGGCGTATGGCCGAGGCCGACGTGTGCGACGATCACGCCGCCGAGTGCCGAGCCGCCCGCGACGCCGAGGTTGAACGCGGCGATGTTGAAGCCGGATGCGACGTCGGTGGCGTCGGGCGCGAAGTGGCGCGCCTGCTTGACGACGTACACCTGCAGGCCCGGCACGTTGCCGAATGCCACCGCGCCCCATGCGAGCATCGTCAGCACGGCGAGCCATTTGACGTGGATCGTGAAGGTGAGCGCGAGCAGCACGATCGCGAGCAGCAGGAAGATCCGCTTGAGCGCCTTCACGGGGCCGACGGCGTCCGCGAGCTTGCCGCCCCACACGTTGCCGAACGCGACCGACACGCCGTAGCCGACGAGCACGAGGCTGACCTGCGAGGGCGTGAAGCCGGCGATCTGCTCGAGCAGCGGCGCCATGTAGGTGAACGCGATCAGCGAGCCGCCGTAGCCGACGGCCGTCATCGCATAGACCAGCAGCAGGCGCGGCTGCGCGAGCACGCGGAACTGGCGGGCGAGCGGCGCGGGCGCCGTTTGCGGCAACCCGCGCGGCACGAAGGCCACCGCGCCGACGAATGCGACGAGGCCGAACAGCGCGACGACCAGGAACGTCGCGCGCCAGCCGAAGTGCTGGCCGATGAAGGTGCCGAGCGGAATGCCGGCGACGAACGCGACGGTCATCCCGCTGAACATCGTCGCGATCGCGCTGGCGGCCTTCTCCTTCGGCACGAGCGTGGTCGCGATGATCGAGCCGACCGAGAAGAACACGCCGTGCGCGAGGCCGGTGAGGATGCGCGCGACGATCAGCGATTCGTAGCCGGGCGCCTGCCAGGCCACGAGGTTGCCGACGGTGAACAACGCCATCAGTGCGGCGAGCAGCGTTTTGCGCGGCACGCGGCCGGTGAGTGCGGTGAGGAGCGGCGCGCCGATCGCGACGCTCAGTGCGTAAAGGCTGACGAGCAGGCCGGCGGACGGCAGGCTGACGCCGAGGTCGGCGCCGATCGTCGGGATCAGCCCGACGATCACGAATTCGGTGGTACCGATGGCAAATGCGCTGATGGTCAGCGCAAGCAGGGCGAGTGGCATGAGGGGTGCTCCAGGGTCCGGTGAGGATGGAGCGCAGTGTGCCGCCTTTACTTTTGCTGAAAAACAGGCTTATAAACCAAATTGTTTTGATTTGAAATCAAGAATGCAACGATGAAGATTACGCTCGACGAACTCCAGGCCTTTGCCGCCGTGGTCGACTCCGGTTCGATCACGGCGGCCGCGCAGCAGCTCGACCTCACGGTGTCGGCGACGAGCCGCACGCTCGGGCGGCTCGAGGAGAAGCTGAAGACCACGCTGCTGCGCCGGACCACGCGCCGGCTCGAGCTGACCGAGGAAGGGCACGCGTTCCTGCAGGACGCGCGCGCGATCATCGAATCGGTCGAGACGGCGGAAGAGCAGATGCTCGCGCGGCGCGAGATGCCGTCGGGGCGGCTGCGCGTGGATGCGGCGACGCCGTTCATGCTGCACGTGATCGTGCCGCTCGTGCGCGGCTACCGTGAACGCTTCCCGAAAGTCGAGCTGGAGCTGAACAGCAACGAGGGCATCATCGACCTGCTCGAGCGGCGCACCGACGTCGCGTTCCGGATCGGCCGGCTGAAGGATTCGACACTCCACAGCCGGCGCATCGGCACCAGCCGGATACGCATGCTCGCGAGCCCCGCGTACGTGGCGGCGCACGGCCAGCCGCGCAAGGTGGAGGATCTCGACAAGCACACGCTGCTCGGCTTTACCCAGCCCGAATCGCTGAACGTGTGGCCGATCCTCGGCGCCGACGGCGAGCCGTACCGCATCGAGCCGGGCATCCGCTCGTCGAGCGGCGAGACGCTGCGGCAGCTCGCGCTCGACGGCGCGGGCGTCGCGTGCCTGTCGGATTTCATGACCGCGCAGGATCGCGAGGCCGGCCGGCTCGTGCAGGTGCTCGCGCGCCAGACGTTCGAGGTCGAGCAGCCGATCCACGCGGTGTACTACCGCAATACCGCGATCTCGTCGCGGATCGCGTCGTTCGTCGATTACCTGATCGAGGCGCTGGGCGGCAGCGGTAACGATGCGCCGGGGCGGCGCAAGGCGGCGTCGTGGATGGAGCCGCGGTAGGCGACGGCAGGACGACGGGGCGGGTGACGCCCCGTGCGGTTTGATACGGGATTTGACGTGCGATCGGGCGTACCCCACCGGGGCACGCCGTCGCGTGGCGGTTACGCCTCTTCGGACCAGGACATCCCGTCGCGCGCGAGCAGCGCCGACGAAGCTGCGGGCCCGAACGTGCCGGCCGTGTACAGGCGCGGCCGGTCGCCGAGCTGCTTCCAGCCGTCGAGGATCGGTTCGACCCACGACCACGCGGCTTCGAGCTCGTCGCGGCGCATGAAGTGCGTGAGGCGGCCGCGGATCACGTCGATCAGCAAACGCTCGTACGCTTCCGCGCGCCGCTCCGGAATCGCCTGCTGAAGGTCGAGGTTCAGGCTCACGGGCACCATGTTCATCCCGCTGCCCGGTTCCTTCGCGAGCATCTGCAGCTGGATCGACTCTTCCGGCTGGAGCTGGATCACGAGACGGTTGCTGTAGTGGCGCGGGCCGGTCGGGATGATCGAGAACGGCATGTCCGCGAACTCGATCACGATTTCCGACTGGCGGCGCTGCAGCCGCTTGCCGGTGCGCAGGAAGAACGGCACGTTCGCCCAGCGCCAGTTGTTGATGTGCGCGCGCAGCGCGACGAAGGTTTCCGCGCGGCTGTCCGCCGGCACGTTGTCTTCCTCGAGATAGCCCTTCACCGGCTGGCCGTCGACCGCGCCGGCCGTGTACTGGCCGCGCACCGTGTCGCGCGCGACGTCGGCCACCGCCATCGGCCGCAGCGAGCGCAGCACTTTCAGCTTCTCGTCGCGCACCGCGTCCGGGTCGAGCGACACCGGCGGCTCCATTGCGACGATGCACAGCAGTTGCAACAGGTGGTTCTGCACCATGTCGCGCAGCGCGCCGGTATGGTCGTAGAAGCCCGCGCGACTGCCGACGCCCACCGTCTCCGCCACCGTGATCTGCACGCTGCGGATGCTCGGCGCCTGCCACAGCGGCCCGAAGATCGGGTTGCCGAAGCGCAGCACCATCAGGTTCTGCACGGTTTCCTTGCCGAGATAGTGGTCGATCCGATAGATCTGCGATTCCTCGAAGTGCTTGCCGACCGCATCGTTGATCGCCTTCGCGGACGCGAGATCGTGGCCGAGCGGCTTTTCGAGGACGACGCGCGAGTGTCTGTCGACGAGATGCGCGGCCGACAGGTTGTTGCAGATGGTGGTGAACAGCTCCGGCGACGTCGACAGGTAGAACACGCGGATCGCGTCGCCGCGCGCCGCTTCCGCGAGCCGCAGGTAGTCGTCCGGCGCGTTCACGTCGATCAGCACGTACTTGAACAGGTCGAGGAAACGGCCCCAGGCCGCGGGATCGAAAGCCTTTTCGTCGATGAACGGGCGCGACTGCTCGTCCATGAACTTGCGATAGCCGTCGATGCCCCAGTCGCGGCGGCCGACCGCGATGATGCGCGTGTCGGGCGGAAGGTTGCAGTGCAGGTGCGCCATGTACAGCGCGGGCAACAGCTTGCGGGCGGCCAGGTCGCCGCCGCCGCCGAAGATGATCATGTCGACGGGCCGGTCGGCCCCGGTCTGGGTAGGCTGATTCGTCATGGGAGGTTCGCGGTTTGAAACGGGGAACGTGAAACGAACGTCGAGGCACCGGGCGCCGATACGTGAACGCACCAGTACGTGAAAACGCTAATAGTGCACGGTTTTGATGGATTGCGTATGGGTTCCCCCGGATGTAACAGCACTTGCGCTCCGTATGATTGCCCCATTATGATTGAGTGCTCACTCATTAAAGGAATCGAACGTGGCCCGACCGCGCAGTCCCGACAAGCACGAAGCCATTCTGGCCGCCGCCGCACGGGCGCTCGCCGAGGACGGTGCGACCGCGACGACCGCGCGTATCGCGCGGCTCGCCGGCGTGGCGGAAGGCACGGTGTTCACGTACTTCGAAACCAAGGACGCGTTGCTGAACGCGCTGTACGTGAGCCTGAAGGCGGACATGCGCGACGCGATGATGACCGGTTACCCGGAGCGCGCGCCGGTCGAGGAGGCGCTGCGGCACGCGTGGAACGGTTATGTGTCGTGGGGCGTCTCGAACCCGGACGGGCGGCGCGCGCTGCAGCAACTGGGCGTGAGCGGGCGCATCGACGACGCGCATCGTGCGGCTGGCGCAGAAGGCTTCGGCGGGATCAATGCGCTGTTGCGCGAGCAGGTCGCCGCGTCGGGCGCGCTGAATCCCGACGAAGCGCACACGTTCTGCGCGGCGTTGTTTACGTCAATCGCCGAAACGGCGATGGAGTCGATCGCGCGTGATCCGGCGCGGGCCGATGCGTACCGGGAGGCCGGGTTTCGCGCGTTATGGGCCGTGTTGCACGCGGTGTGAGGCAAGGGTTGCGGTCGTGCTGGCGCGTGCGGTTACACGCTCACGTGCCGCGACGACGACGGGCGGCGGGTTTCAGGCAGGGCGATGAAGGTCGCGAATGACCGATACATCGCCGTTATTAATGAGTGAGTAATCATTCATTTTGTGGTTTCACTACGATCAAGGAGTGGAAAATGTCGAAAGTCTGGCTGGTAACAGGGGCCGCGCGCGGCCTGGGGCGAGCGATTTCGGAAGCCGTGCTGGCGGCGGGCGACCGGCTGGTGGCCGGCGCGCGCGATCCCGCGCGGTTGGCGGATCTGGTGGAGCGGTACGGCGATCGGTTGCTGCCGGTCGCGCTCGACGTGACCGATGAAGCGGCCGCCGCGGGCGCGGTAACGGCCGCCCGCGAAGCGTTCGGCCGCATCGACGTGCTCGTGAACAATGCCGGCTACGGTCATACGGCGCCGTTCGAGCAGATGGCCGCCGACGATTTCCGCGACCAGATCGAAACGAACCTGTTCGGCGTGATCAACCTGACGCGTGCGGTGCTGCCGACGATGCGCGCGCAGCGTGCGGGGCACATCTTCCAGGTGTCGTCGGTCGGCGGGCGCACGTCGACGCCCGGGTTGTCCGCGTATCAGGCCGCGAAGTGGGCGGTCGGCGGGTTCAGCGACGTCCTGTCGAAAGAGGTCGCGCCGTTCGGCGTGCGCGTCTGCACGCTCGAGCCGGGCGGGATGCGCACCGACTGGGCCGCGCAGGCGAAGCGCGACATCGACGGTCTGCTGCCCGACTACCAGCCGTCGGTCGGGAAGATTCTCGAATTGCTCGGCGCGTATGGCGGCCACGAAGTCGGCGATCCTGCACGAATCGCGGCGCTGATCGTCGAGCTGTCGCGCCGCGAGGACGTGCCGATGCGCCTGCTGCTCGGCGGCGATGCGCTGTTCGTCTGCGAGCAGGCGGAACGGCAGCGTGCGGAAGAGGCCGCGCGGTGGCGCGACACGACGCTGTCGACGCAATTTCCGGATGCGAAGCTGCCGGACGGGCTGGAGGCGCTGAAGGGGCTGGAGTGAGCGCTGACATTCGCCCGGCCGCACGGGCGAAGTGAGCGGATGACCGATGCCGGCGCGTGCACGCGGGCATCGGTCGGTAACGCCCGTGCGATCGACGGGCGCTGCCGTTGTCTCAACCGGCCTGTTCCACCAGCGCCTGCACTTCCTGCCCGGCCTTTGCGATGGCCGCTTGCACAGCATCGGCGCCCAACACGGTGCCTTCCACGCGCACTTCGCGGATGTCGGTCATCCCGATGAACCCGAGCAGATGCTTCAGATAGCCGGACTGGTAGTCGAAGGGTGCATACGGGCCTTCCGAAAAGACGCCGCCGCTGGCGGTGACCAGATAGACCTGCTTGCCTTCCAGTGTGCCGGCGACGCCGCTTTCGCCGTAGCGGAACGTGACCTGCGGCCAGATCACGCGGTCGAACCACGCGCGCAACTGCGTGGACGGGCCGAAGTTGGTCATCGCGGAGCCGATCACGACGACGTCGGCGGCGCGCAGTTCGTCGATCAGCGCTTGCGCCAGCTCGACGGCCTGCGCTTGCTCCGCGTTGCGCGCGTCCGGCGGCAGCGTGCGGCCGACGATGTATGCGTCGTCGATATGCGGCAGCGGATCGGTGGAGAGGTCGCGCAAGGTCACGGCGCTGTTTGCGTCGCGCGCCGCGAGTTGCTGCGCGAGGTCGTGCGCGAAGCGCGTGGACAGGCTGTCGGTGCTGCGGGGGCTGGAGGTGATCAGCAGGATGCGGCTCATGAGCGTTCCTTTAGGGATAAGATGAGAACCCGGTAACTTTTGATGACTGAGTTACCGAAAAGCATGTGGAATGCTAGGGTTCGCGCCCGGGCCCCACAAGAACGCACAGGGTTGTGCCCCAGTCACATCGATGTTCCTGCCACCATGCCCCGACCCAGCGACAACGACTGCCAGATGACCCGCCAGATCCTCGACCGGATCGGCGACAAATGGAGCCTCTATATCATCGCGACGCTGAACGATGGTTCGCGGCGCTTCAATGAGCTGAAACGCGAGATCGAAGGGATTTCGCAGCGCATGCTGACGCTGTCATTGCGCGGACTGGAGCGCGACGGGCTGGTCACGCGGACGATGTTCCCGACGATTCCGCCGCGCGTCGACTATGCGCTCACGCCGCTCGGCGCAACGCTGCTGGAGCCCGTGATGGCGCTCGTCAGGTGGGCGGAGAAAAACAAGCAGCCGATCGCGCAAGCGCGCGAGCGTTTCGACGAGGCGGCCAATGCGGCGCCGGAGCCCGGCGAGGGCGTGGTTTACCGGCGTCGATAGAGGGCGCGACGCGGGCGCCGCGTCCCCGAGCGTCGTGTGCGCTCAACGCCCCAGCGCGTAAAACTCCGCATTCGGCCGCATGTTCGTCACGTTCGCGATGCGGTTGGACATGCCGAAGAAAGCCGAGATCGCCATGATGTCCCACACGTCTTCTTCGACGAAGCCGTGCGACTTGAGCGCGTCGAAGTCCGCTTCGCCCACCTGATGCGCGGCCTGCGACACCTTCATCGCGAAGTCGAGCATGGCCTTCTGCCGGGCGGTGATGTCGGCCTTGCGGTAGTTGGCGGCGACCTGGTCGGCGATCAGCGGATCCTTCGCGCGAATGCGCAGGATCGCCCCGTGCGCGATCACGCAGTACTGGCACTGGTTCACGCTGCTGGTGGCCACGACGATCATCTCGCGCTCGGCCTTGCTCAGGTTGCCCGGCTTGTCCATCAGCGCGTCGTGGTAGGCCATGAACGCGCGAAACTCGTCGGGGCGATGCGCCAGCGTCAGGAATACGTTCGGGATGAAGCCCGACTTTTCCTGGACGGCCGCGATGCGTTCGCGAATGTCCTCGGGCAGGTCTTCGAGCGCGGGTACGGGAAAGCGGCTGATGGGTGCGGTGTTTGCGGCGGTCATGAGGTCTCCTGGATAACGTGGCGCGGGCGCACTCGATGCGCGAGCCGTCGTCCGATCAAAGAAGCGCGGGTGGTCGTCAGCGGCGTCATGCGTTGACGTCGACGACGATGCGGCCGCGCACCTTGCCGTTGAGCAATTCTCCTGCAAGCGGGATGACGTCGCCCAGGCCGACCAGGTGGCTGATCGCGCCCAGCTTCTCGACGTCGAGGTCGGACGCGAGCCGGCGCCACGCTTCCAGCCGG
This sequence comes from Burkholderia sp. HI2714, assembly GCF_002223085.1. Classification (NCBI taxonomy): domain Bacteria; kingdom Pseudomonadati; phylum Pseudomonadota; class Betaproteobacteria; order Burkholderiales; family Burkholderiaceae; genus Burkholderia; species Burkholderia sp. HI2714. The sequence goes on from NZ_NKFM01000035.1 coordinate 309,862, forward strand.
TCGGCGCGCGGGCACATGACGCTGTCGATCCCGACGAGCGTAACGCCGCGCAGGATGAACGGCATGACGGTCGCGGGGAAATCGAAGCCCGCGGCCAGGCCGCAGGCGGTCACGACGCCGCGGTACCGCGTGGTCGCACACACGTTGGCGAGCACGTGGCTGCCCGCCACGTCGACCGCGCCGGCCCAGCGTTCCTTGCCCAGCGGCTTGCCGGGCTCGCTGAATTGCGACCGTTCCAGGATCTCCGCCGCGCCGAGCTGCCGCAGGTAGTCGGCATCGGCGGGGCGGCCCGTTACCGCGACGACGCGGTATCCCAGCCTGGCGAGGATAGCGGTGGCGACGCTGCCCACCCCGCCTGCCGCGCCGGTCACCACGATCTCGCCGTCGTCCGGGCGCACGCCGTGTCGCTCCAGCGCCATCACGCACAGCATCGCGGTGTAGCCCGCCGTGCCGATGGCCATCGCCTGTTGCGGCGAAAAGGCGGACGGCAGCGGCACCAGCCAGTCGCCGTCGACACGGGCTTTCTGCGCGAGGCCGCCCCAATGCGTTTCGCCGACGCCCCAGCCGTTGAGCACGACCTGATCGCCGGGGCGATAGTCCGGGTGCGTGCTCGCTTCGACTTCGCCGACGAGATCGATGCCGGGCACCATCGGGAACTTGCGGACCACCGGGCTCTTGCCGGTGATCGCCAGCCCGTCCTTGTAGTTCAGCGTCGAATAGCCCACGCGTACCGTCACGTTACCCGCGGGCAACTGCGCGTCGTCCAGCGTCTGGAGCCCGGCATGCTGCCCGGTTTCATGCCTGTCGATCACGATGCCTTGAAACATGTGTCCTCCTTTCTAGACCGATCGTCTAGTTAATGGCAAAAAAATTCAGCGGCGCGGTAGTCCATTGAAGAAAAACTGCGCGAACAGGGTCAGCGGCGTGTCGCTGCGCTCCAGCTTCGCGCGCAGCACGGCGCCTTCCCAGCCGATCCAGAAGAATGCGGCCAGCTCGGCGGGATCGGCCGACCCGGCCAGTTCGCCGGCTTGCTGCGCGGCGGCCAGGCATTCGGCGAGGCGGCGTTGCCAGTCCTCGAACGTCATGCGCAGGCGTTCGCGGAAGCTTTCCGGCAGCGTGCCCATTTCCTGTCCGAGGTTACCGATCAGGCAGCCGCGGCTGTACGCGTAGCGGGCCATGCCGTCGCGGGCGTCGTCGACGAACGCGTGTACACGCTGCAGCGGCGAGCGTGCCGGATCGCTGAAATGCCGGTCCAGCTTGCGCGCGAAGAACTCGGCGTAGCGGTCGATCAGTTCGAGGCCGAACGCTTCCTTGCTGTCGAAGTAGTGATAGAAGGAGCCCTTCGGCACGCCGGCGCGCCCGAGGATCTCGTCGAGACCGGTGGCCGAGAAGCCCTTTTCGGTGAGCACTTCCAGCCCGGTGCGCAACAGCATGTCCCGCGTGGCGACGAGGTCCTCGTGCTGTTTTGGTGGCCTGCCGCGACGGCGAGGCGGATCAGTTCGAACGTCCATGTGCGAATAATAGACCGTTCGTCTCGAAAATCAATGGCCCGTGTGCCGAGCCGGTCGGACGGGCCGTCGCGTCGGTGCTGCGCTGCAGGTGTCACGCCCCGGCCCGCGCGTGGCGTCGTGCGAACGTGTCCGCGGTCAGGCGACGAACGGCGCGTCGACCCGGACCCTGCCTGTGTCAAAGCAGCGATCAGGTGCCGTAGACGTTCTCGCAGAGCGCAACACTCGCCCCCAGCTTCCGGGAGAGATCGGCGGCCGCATCCAGTTGCGGTCGATCCAGCTCGCCCGACTCGTGCGCGACACTGAGGCGGGATGCAGGACCGGAAAGCGTCAGCGCCGCCATGAACTTGTCGCCGGCGCCGAAGACCGGCACCGCGAACGCTGCCGTGTGCACATCGCGCGCACCCGCGGTGAAGAGGGGCAGTGCGGGCGGCTTGTCATAGATCGGTTCGCCGAGTCCCCAGAAACGGATCACCTGGCTGATGGCCGTGTCATCGAGCGGCAGCATCGTCCCCGCGAGCCGCGTTTCACGCAGGCCTTCGGACGGCTCGGCCCGAAACAGGCAGAGCCGCTGCCCGTTGTCGTGCACGTAGTACGATGCGCTTTCTTTCGTCAGCGCGGCCAGCGCATGCAGCGCCGGTTCGACCACCGTGGACAGATGGAAGGACTGCTCGTACAGCTTGCCGAGGTACAGCACGCGATGTCCGAGCGAATAGTTGCCGGACTGCGCGCGCACGACATAGCCCATTCGCTCCAGCGAGTTCATCAGCCGATAGACTGTCGTCTTGTGCATGCCGGATGCCTGCGACAGCGTCGCGAGCGATTGCGATTCGGCGCCGGGCTTGAAGCAGTCCAGCAGCGCAAGCGCCTTTTCCACGGCAACGACCCCGTCGTTTCCCATTTCCTCTCTCCCGTCGACATTCACTCGGAATTGTACAGAGTAAAACGCTGGTTTACCACGTAAAAGGGTAAACGCCAGTGCCATGACACGTGTCCTCTGGCTATAGTGATTTCACCATGTACACCAGTGTTGTACAGAGTACAACACTCAACCCGAGGTCGAATCATGAGCAACACATCCGCCAGCACTTCTCCGATCACGCGCGACATCGAACGCGTCGCGCCGGAACTCGTTCAGGCTGCCGCGCGCTACCAGGCCGCGATCCTGGCCGACGTCGCGGGCCGCCGCGGCACGGTGCATGGCCGCGTGCGGCCGTTGTCGCCGACGATGAAGGTCGCCGGCCCCGCGGTCACGGTCGAAGTCCGCGCGGGCGACAACCTGGCGATCCATGCGGCGCTCGCCGTCGCGAAACCGGGCGACGTCGTCGTGGTCGACGGCAAGGGCGACATCTCGTGCGCGCTGCTCGGCGAAATCATGGCGGCGCAGGCGAAGGCGAGCGGCATCGCCGGCATCGTCATCGACGGCGCGGTGCGCGACGCGCACGAACTGGCCAACGGCGACTATCCGATCTTCTCGGCCGGCCTCAATCCGTGCGGCCCGACCAAAAGCATCGCGGGGCGCGTGAATGCGCCGATCTCGCTGGGCGGCACGGCGGTGAATCCGGGCGACCTGGTGGTCGGCGACGCCGACGGCGTCGTCGTCATTGCGCGCGCCGACGTCGCGCGTATCGTCGATCTGGCGCAGAAGAAGCTCGACGTCGAAACCGCGCGTATCGCAGCGATTCACAAGGGAGACCTTCGTCCGGGCTGGATCGAGAAGGAGTTGCGCGCAGCCGGCATGCTGGCCGAAGGCGAGGCACTGTGATGCAGACCGCTTTGCACAAGCCCGTGGTCCTCGTGACCGCCGCCGACCTTGCGCCGCAAGCGCTCGAGATGCTCGCGCAGTTCGACGTCGTGTTCGCCGGCAAGCAACCGACCGAGGACGACATCGTGGCGCTCTGCGCCAGGCACAAGCCGGTCGCGATCGTCGTCCGGTACGGCAAGATCAACGCCCGCATCATGGACGCCGCCGAAAACCTGCAGGTGATTTCGAAGCACGGCAGCGGCATCGACGTGATCGATCAGGACGCAGCTGCCGTGCGCGGCATCGCGGTGCGCGCCGCGGTCGGCGCGAATGCGGCCGCCGTCGCCGAGCACGCATGGGCGCTGCTGCTCGCGTGTGCGAAGTCGGTTCCGCAGCTCGATATCCGCATGCGCGAAGGCCATTGGGACAAGTCGACGCACAAGTCCGTCGAACTCGACGGGCGCACGCTCGGCCTCGTCGGGCTCGGTGCGATCGGCCGGCGCGTGGCCGCGATCGGCGCCGCGTTCGGCATGAAGGTTCTCGCGTTCGATCCGTTCGCGAAGGAAGCGCCCGCCGGCGTGAAGCTCGTGCCGCTCGACACGCTGTACGCGGAGTCGGACGTCGTGTCGCTGCATTGTCCGTTGACCGCCGACAACCGCCGGATGCTCGACCGCGACACGCTCGCGCGTTTCAAGCGCGGCGCGATTCTCGTCAATACCGCGCGCGGCGGGTTGATCGACGAAGCCGCGCTTGCCGACGCGCTGGCGAGCGGCCACATGCGTGCGGCCGGGCTCGACAGCTTCGACGTCGAGCCGATGACGGTGCCGCATCCGTTCCAGCAGATCCCCAACGTGATTCTGTCTCCGCATATCGGCGGCGTGAGCGATGCCGCGTACGTGAACATGGGCAAGGGCGCGGCCGCCAACATCCTCGCGGTGCTCGACGAACGCGCGCACAGCGCGGCTTGAACCCTGGACATTGAGGTACGCATGTTTTATCTGACGAACCCCGACGTGCGCGAAGCTGAAGTGTTCACGCGCATGCCGGAAAAGTTTCGCAAGCCGGACGTCCGCACGGAATGGGCGCGCGCGAATCGCGGTGGAATGGTCACGGACTCCTTTCTCGAAGGGCCGGTCTGGGATCCGGACGGCTATCTGTTCGTGACCGACATTCCGCACGGGCGCATCTTCCGCATTTCGCCGTCGGGCGACTGGGATCTCGTCGTCGAATACGACGGCGAGCCCAACGGGATGAAGCGCTTCGACGCATCGCACCTGATCATCACCGACTACCGCAACGGCCTGATGCTGCTCGATATCGAGCGCGGTGAAGTGCGTCCGTATCTCGAGCGCCGCAACACCGAGCGCTTCAAGGGCGTGAACGACCTGACGTTCGACTCGGCCGGCAACATTTATTTCACCGACCAGGGGCAGACCGGGCTGCACGATCCGACGGGCCGCGTGTATCGGCTCTCGCCCGACGGCAAGCTCGACATGCTGCTCGGTACCTGCCCGAGCCCGAACGGGCTCGTCCTGTCACGCGACGAGAAGGTGCTGTTCGTCGCGATGACGCGCGGCAATGCGGTGTGGCGCATGCCGCTGCAGGCCGACGGCTCCGTCACCAAGGTCAGCCCGTTCTTCACGTCATACGGACCGAGCGGCCCCGATGGCCTCACCGTCGATCTCGAAGGCCGCCTGTTCGTCGCGAATCCGGGGCTCGGTCGCGTATGGGTGCTCAACCACTGCGCGGAGCCCGTCGAGATCCTGACCGGACCGAAAGGGGCGTCGCTCACGAGCGTGTGCTTCGGCGGCGCCGACATGAAGACGCTCTTCATCACCGAATCGACGTCCGGTTCGGTCCTGAAAGCGGACATGAGCATTGCCGGCCCGCTGCCGAAACAGGCAGCGAACAAGGACTGAAACCCGCGAACCGGGAAGCCGCTCGCCGGTTTCCCGCCCGTATGCCGAAAGATCGCGCCGCCAGTCGCGCGACGAAGGAGACAAGCATGACCATTTCGCACGCGCTGCGTGCCGGCGATGACGTACCGCGTGCCGACGCATCGTCCGCGGAGCGCCTGGCCGGCGACGATTACGCGGCCAGCGAGCGCACGCTCGCGAAGGCGTTCCGGCGCATTCTGCCGTTCATCTTCGTCTGCTACGTGATCAGCTATCTCGACAGGACCAACGTCGGTTTTGCCGCGCTCACGATGAACAAGGATCTCGGTCTGACGGCCGAGCAGTTCGGTGTCGGTGCCGGCCTGTTCTTCATCGGCTACTTCCTGTTCGAGATTCCGAGCAACCTGATCATGCAGAAGGTCGGGGCGCGCGTGTGGATCGCGAGAATCATGATCACGTGGGGCCTGTTCTCGATGGCGACGGCGTTCGTCGTCGGACCGAAGAGCTTTGCGGCGGCGCGCTTTCTGCTCGGGCTCGCCGAAGCGGGGTTTACGCCCGGTATCTACCTGTATTTCACGCACTGGTTTCCCGGCAAGTGGCGCGCGAAGGTGACGGCCGCCTTCCTCGTCGGCATCCCCGTCGCGAACATGATCGGGTCGCCGATTTCCGGTGCGCTGCTCGAACTCGGCGGCCTGCACGGGCTGCGCAGCTGGCAGTGGCTGCTGCTGATCGAAGGCGTTCCGGCCGTGATGCTCGGCATCGCGTGCCTGTTCGTGCTGGCCGACCGTCCCGAGAAAGCCGCGTGGCTCAGTGACGAAGAGAAGGCGTCGCTCGCGAAGCGCCTCGCGTTCGAGCAGCGCGACATCGGCGCGAAGCACGGCAGCACACTGCGCGACGCGATGACGAACTGGCGCGTGTTCGTGCTCGCGTTCGTCAACTTCTGCGGGATCGTCGGCTCGCTCGGCGTCGGCTTGTGGATGCCGCAGATCATCAAGCAGTTCGGCGTCGAACACGCGGTGGTCGGCTGGCTGACGGCCATTCCGTATGCGATCGGCGCCTGCGTGATGCTCTGGTGGGCGCGCATCGCCAATCGCGCGATCAACCGCATTCCGTATGTCGCCGGTGCGCTGGCGGTTGCCGCCGTGGCGTTGTGCGCGAGCGCCTTCATTCATGCGCCGGCCTTCAAGCTGATCGCACTGTGCGTCACGGTGAGCGGGATCCTCGCATTCCAGGCGACGTACTGGGCTATCCCGTCGGGATTCCTCACCGGCCGTGCCGCCGCGGGCGGACTCGCGCTGATCGTGTCGGTCGGCAATCTCGGCGGCTTCGTCGGGCCGTCGATGATCGGCGCGCTCAAGCAATTCTCCGGCGGCTTCACCGCGCCGCTCATCGCCGTGTCGGGTGTGTTGCTGCTCGGCGCGTTGACCATCGCGTGGCTCGGCGATCCGGGCTCGGGCGCCGGCGAAGCGCCCGCAGCCCGCAAGACCTGAATTTCCCTTCGTCAGACCTACCTATAAAAAACAGTTTGGAGACTCCATGTTGTCGAATCAGGCCAGCCAGAATGCCCGCCCGAAACCCCGCTTCGCCCTCGGCGCCGTTACAGTCGCCAGCGCGACCTTGTGGTGTGGCGCCGCATATGCACAAAGCAGCGTCACGCTGTACGGCATTGCCGACGTCGGCATCGAGCACATCAACAACACGAGCACCGGCGGCGCGCAGACGCGCGAGGTGTCGGGCAATCTGTCCGGTTCGCGCTGGGGACTGAAGGGCGTCGAGGATCTCGGCGCCGGCATGAAGGCCATTTTCCAGCTGGAAAACGGCTTCAACATCAATGACGGCACGACTGCGCAGTCGACGAAAGGCCTCGGTTCGAACGCCGCCACGACGTCGCGAATTTTCGGCCGGCAGGCGTGGGTCGGGCTGGCGTACCGGGGCCAGCAGTTGACGTTCGGCCGCCAGAATTCGCTCTTCTACGAACAGGCCGTGGCGTTCGACCCGATGGGCGCGTCGTCGCGGTACTCGTTGCTGTCACTCGACTACGCGGCGGCCGCGCGTATCGACAATTCGGCGAAGTACACCGGCGTGTTCGGTCCGCTGACGGCGCAGGCGATGTATAGCACCCGCTACGACACCGGGTACGGCGCCGAGGTGCCGGGCGCGCAACTCACCGGCCGCTTCTTCAGCGGGGCGTTGACTTTCGCGCAAGGGCCGCTCGCCGCGAGCGTGTCGTACGAGCAGCGCAACAGCAACACCGTTGCGACGAACACGGGCACCGAGCGTCGCGCGACGGCCGCCGCGTCGTATGCGATCGGACCGGTCAAGGGATTCGCCGGCTATCGCTACCTCCATGCGTCGAACGCGTTCCTGCCGGCAAACCCGATCCGTGTCGCGAACGGCGCCGAAGCCAGCGCGGCGAACCTGTACTGGGCCGGCGCGCAATACGCGGTGTCCCCGGCGTTCGTGGTCACGGCAACCGCCTATTACCAGGACGTGCATTCGACCAGCGCCGACCCGTGGCTCGCCGTGCTCTGTGCGGACTATCTGCTGTCGAAGCGCACCGATATCTATGCGACGGCCGGTTTCGCGCGCAACAAGGGTGGCTCCGCGTTCGGCGTGAACGGCTACGGTACGGTCGCACCCGATCACAACCAGACGGGCGTGGTGATCGGCATGCGCCAGAAGTTCTAAGGCGATTGCGATGCAGACCGTTCTCGCACCCCATCTTCCCGTCAGGCCCGAGTGGCTCGCGTTGCGCGACGAGCCGGTGCTCGAACCCGAGCTGGCCATCGTCGACGCCCATCACCACCTGTGGGACCGACAGACCGGTCGCTATCTCGCGGACGAGTTCGGTGCGGACGTGCACAGCGGACATCGGGTCGTGTCGACGGTCTACGTGCAGTGTCGATCGATGTTGCGTGCAAGGGGGCCAGAGGCGTTCAAGCCGGTGGGCGAAGTGGAATTCGCGAGCGGCGTCGCCGCGATGTTCGACAGCGGCGCATACGGTTCCGCGCGGTGCTGCGAGGCCATCGTCGGCGGCGCCGATCTGTCGCTCGGCGCGGAACTCGATGCGGTGCTCGACACGATGCTGCAGGTGTCCGGCGGGCGACTGCGCGGGATTCGCAATCCGCTCGCGTGGCATGCGAGCCCCGACGTGCGGTCGAGCCCGGTGACGCCGCCGCGCGACCGGATGTCGGCCCCGGCTTTCCGGCGGGGCGTGACGACGCTGGGCCGCTACGGGCTGTCGCTCGACGCGTGGGTCTATCACACGCAGCTCGACGACCTGTACGAACTCGCGCGCGCATGCGAGGACGTCACCGTCGTCATCGATCATTTCGGCGGTCCGCTCGGCGTGGGCCCGCATGCCGGCCGGCGCGCGGAAGTCCATGCGCAATGGAAATGGCAACTCGCGCGTCTCGCCGCGCTGCCGAACACGCGCATGAAGCTCGGCGGCGCGGGCATGACCGTGTTCGGTTTCGACTTCGCCGCGCGCGACCTGCCGCCGTCGTCGCAGGAACTGGCGGCCGCGTGGCAGCCGTATTTCGACACTTGCGTCGAGCTTTTCGGCGTCGATCGCTGCATGTTCGAAAGCAACTTCCCCGTCGACAAGGGGATGTTCAGCTATCGCGTGCTGTGGAACGCCTTCAAGCGACTCGCGTCCGCGATGTCGGCCGATGAAAAGGCCGCGCTATTCAGCCGGACGGCCGCCTCGACGTATCGCGTCGCGATTCCCGGAGACAACCCATGAAGACGAGTGCAACCGTGGCGGCGCAGGACATCGATTCCGCAGCCGCGGAAAAAGGGTTCACGCGCGTGACCGGTATCGAGTGGCGTTCGCTGTCGCTCGCGGGGCTCGGCTGGACGTTCGAGAGCTACGATTCGTTCCTGTTGTCGCTGCTGCTGCCGACGCTCGCGTTGCAGTTCGGGCTGAGCAAGGCGCAGCTCGGCATGTTCACCAGCGTCACGGCGGCCGGACAGATCGTCGGCGGCATTCTGTTCGGCTTCGTGTCGGACCGGATCGGGCGCGTGCGCACCGCGCTGCTCTGCGTCGGCATCTACTCGCTGTTTTCCGGCCTGATCGCATTTGCGCCCGACGCGCACTCGTTCGCCACGTTGCGCTTTTTCGGCGCGCTCGGCATGGGCGGAACCTGGACCGCCGGCGCGGCGCTCATCGCGGAGACCTGGCACCCGAGCCGGCGCGGCAAGGGCGGTGCCCTGATGCAGATGGGCTTGCCGATCGGCGCGATTCTCGCGATCGCGATCTCGGGCATCGTCGGCGCCGCGCATGACGGATTGGCCGGCGACAGCTGGCGTCTGCTGTTCCTGATCGGCGCGTCGCCGTTCTTCATTCTGTTCTGGGTCGCGCGCAAGACGCCGGAATCGCCGATCTGGCTCGAACGCAGGCACGCGAAGTCGCTGGCCCGCAAGCTCGACACGGCAAGTCGCGAGAAGCTGAACGTGCGCGGCCTGCTCACCGCCTTCTGCTTCATCTTCTTTCTGCAGTACCTCTACTGGGGTGTATTCACGTGGACGCCGACGTTCCTCGTCACGGTGAAGCACCTCGACTTCGTGCATAGCCTGAAGTTCGTGCTGGCGCTGCAGTTCGGTGCGATCGCCGGGTTCCTGCTGTTCTCGGCATGGGTCGACCGGCTCGGCCGGCGGCCGATGTTCCTGGCGTACCTGCTGGTCGGTGCGCTGGCCGTCGGCGTATACATCGTGTCGGCGAATCCGTTGCTGCTGATGACCGCGATCTTCCTGACCGGCTTCAGCGTGAACGGCATCTTCGCGGGTGCCGGCCCGTTCCTCGCGGAGATCATCGGCAATACGGCGTCGCGCGGATTCTTCATGGGTCTCGCATACAACGGCGGCCGGCTCGGCGGTTTCATCGCGCCGTTGGTCATTGGTTCGCTGGCGTCGACGTCGGGCGGGTTCGTGCTCGGGCTCGCGACGACGATCGTCGCGTTCATCGCCGCGGCCGCGGTCGTGTTGTTCGCGCCCGAGACGCGCGGAAAGGCGCTGTCATGAACGTGGCAACGCAAGCGGGGTGGGTGAACAGGCTGTTTCCCGCGCTGTCGGAGGCGTCGCTGCGGCGCTACCTGAGCGGGCAGGTCGCGTCGGTGCTCGGCAGCTGGACGCAGAACGTCACGCTGAATCTGCTGATCTATCACCTGTCCGGCTCGGCGGCGATCCTCGCGCTGCTCAACTTCCTGCTGTACGGGCCGCAGCTGATCGTCGCGCCGGTGGCGGGCTCGCGCATCGGCTCGGCCAATGCGCGCCGCGTGACGCTATGCGTGCTGACGACGTCGCTGCTGCTGACGGGCAGCCTCTTCACGTTGTCGCTGCTCGGCCTGCTCGGCGTGAAGCTGATCCTCGCGCATGCGCTGGCGATCGGCGTGTCGAGCGCGGTGGAAACGCCGGCGCGGCAGGTGCTGCTGCTGACGAGCCTGCAGGATGCGACGCACACGTCCAACGCGGTCGCGATGAACACGATGGTCTACAACGTCGGGCGCATGGTCGGCCCGACCATCGCCGGCTTCGTCTATCCGACGCTGGGCCCCAGGACGTCGTTTGCGATCTATGCGCTCGCGCTGTGCTTCATGGCGGCGTGCGTGCGGTCGATCCGGACTGCGTCGGCGGACCGCCCGTCGCGCGCGGAGAGCGGCCTGCGCGACGCGGTCGGCTATGTGCTGTCCGATGCGTTCTCGGCCCGCTATCTGCCGATTCTCGCGTGCATCGGCCTGTTTGCCGGCAGCTACCAGACGCTCGTGCCGCTGCTCGCGGACCAGGGCTTTCACGACGCGGCGCGCTTTACCGGCGTGTTCTTCGCGTGCGCCGGCGCCGGGTCGTTGAGCGCGGCGGTGCTGCTGTCGTCGGCGTTCGGGCCGCGCGCCTCGCACCGGTTCATCGCGTATGCGCCGTGGACGGCCGTCGGCGCGCTGGCCGTGCTGGCCGCGACCACCGATGCGGCGGGATCGATCCCCGCGTTCTATGTACTCGGCTTCAGCCTCACGTTCGCGGCCACGTCGACGAACGCGACCATTCAGCGCCAGTGTCCGGATCACGTGCGCGGGGGGCTCGTCGGGATGTATGGCATGGCCTACAACGGCACGATGCCGTTCGGTTATCTGCTCGTCGGCAGCGCATCCGAGGCGCTCGGCGTGCGACACACCTTCGCCGCCATGGCCGCCGTGCTCGCCTGCGGCGTCATCGCGGTCATCGCGTGGCAACGGTTCACAGAAACGCGCTCAGGCGCACAATAAACGGAGACAACATGCACACCGGTTTCATGGAAGCGTCCGCGATCGAGCGCCGGACCATACGCAAGATCGTCTGGCGACTCATTCCCTTTTTGATGATCTGCTACCTGCTTGCCTTCATCGACCGGGGCAACGTCGGGATGGCGTCGTTGCAGATGAACCATGACCTCGGGATGTCGGCGCAGGTGTTCGGTTTCGGCAGCAGTCTGTTCTTCATTTCGTACTTCTTTTGCGAAGTGCCGAGCAATCTCGCGCTGCAGAAATACGGCGCGCGGATCTGGATCGCCCGGATCATGATCACGTGGGGCATCGTGTCGGCAGCGACCGCGCTCGTGCACAACGCGACGACGTTCTACGTGCTGCGTTTCCTGCTGGGTGCGGCCGAGGCCGGTTTTTTCCCCGGCGTGCTGCTTTATCTGTCGTACTGGATTCCCGCGCAGTATCGTGCGCGGATCGTCGCGACGTTCATGGTCGCGATTCCGGCCGCGAGCTTCGTCGGCTCGCCGATCTCCGCGCTGCTGTTGCAGATGGACGGCGTCTGGGGCCTGCGCGGATGGCACTGGCTGTTCATCCTCGAAGGCGTTCCGACCGTGCTGCTCGGCATCGCGTGCCTGTTCGTGCTGACGAACAAGCCGGACGACGCGAGGTGGCTCGACGACGACGAGCGCGCATGGCTCACGACCGCGCTGGCCGCCGGCCACAAGACGCGCAAGAAGGTGCCGTCGCTGCCGCTCACGCAGCTGTTCCGCAACCGCTACGTGCTGTGCCTCGCGCTCGTCGACACGTGCGCTTCCGCGGCAGGCAGCACGCTCTCCGTGTGGCAGCCGCAACTGCTGAAGTCGTTCGGCTTGACCGTCATGGAGACCGGCCTGCTGAATTCGGTGCCTTACGCGGTGGCCTCCGTCCTGATGGTCTACTGGGGCCGTCGCTCGGACCGCGTCGGCGAACGGCGCTGGCACACGGTCGTGCCGATGCTGCTGATCGGCGTGGGCCTGTTCGCGACGTCGCTGAGCGGATCGCTGCTGCCGACGCTCTGCATGCTCTGCGCGGTGCTGGTCGGCGCGTATTCTTTCAAGGGCCCGTTCTGGGCGCTTGCGACCGACATGCTGTCCAACAGCACCGTGGCGGCCGGGCTCGCGACGGTCAATGCGATCGCGAACCTGCTTGGCGGCGGGCTGATGGTGAACGTGTACGGGTGGGTGAAGGCGGCGACGGGCAGCTACGCGCTCGCGTTGATGCCGCTCGCGATCCTCACGCTCGTGAGCGTCGCGACGCTGCTGCTGCTTACGCGCAATCATTCGGCGGGCAAGCTGGTCGGCAAGACGGAGACCATCTGATCATGGCGCGCATCGCGAGACGCGAATTCCTCAGGATCGCGGGCGCCACGCTGGCTTCGGCTGCATTGCCGAGGCTGGCCGCGGCCGACGAAGCGTGGTCGAGCGGCACCGAGCGGCCGGCGTTCCAGTTGCCCGAAGGGGCGATCGACTGTCACATGCACATCTACGACGATCGGTTTCCGGTCGCGCCGGGCACGACGCTGCGCCCGCCGAATGCGACTGTCGCGCAATACCGGAGCGTGCAGACGCGGATCGGCGTGAAGCGCAACGTGGTCGTGACGCCGTCGACATACGGGACGGACAACCGCTGCACGCTGGCGGCGCTCGCGCAGTTCGGCGGCGACGCGCGCGGCGTGGCCGTCGTCGACGGCACCGTGAGCGACGACGAACTTCTGGCGTTCGATCGTGGCGGCGTCCGTGCGATCCGGTTCAACCTGAGCTATCCGGGCGCGACGACGCTCGACATGCTGGCGCCACTCGCCGCGCGCATCGCAAACCTTGGATGGCATATCGAGCTGGTGGTGCAGGGCGCGCGGCTGCCGGAGCTCGAGCGTCATCTTGCGGTGCTGCCTTGTCCGCTCGTCATCGACCATATCGCGCATGTGCCGCAGCCCGGTGGCCTGTCGTCGGCCGCGTTTCGCACCGCGCAACGCCTCGTCGAAAAGGGCCATACGTGGATCACGTTGTCGGGGCCGTACGTCGACAGCAAGACGGGCGCGTCTGCCTACGACGATGTCGCGCCGGTCGCGAAGGCGCTGATCGACATGGCGCCGGAGCGCATGCTGTGGGGCACCGACTGGCCGCACCCGACGGAGAAGACGCACAAGCCGGACGATGCGAGCTTGCTGGACGTGATCGCCGGCTGGATCGGGCGTGCGGACTGGCAGCAACGGATATTCGTCACGAACCCGGCGAAGCTGTATGGATTTGCATAGCGCGGGGAGGCTGTCGCGAGACTGCTCCGCGAACATGCGTCGTTTTTGAACCAGTGTCCGGAATCATTGCTCATTCGACATTGTGAGGACGGCGAGCCGGGTGCCAGAATCGGCTGACGGTATCTGGACAGGCCGATGCCGCACGCGTTCGATCAATCACCCGGAATCCTGAATACCATGCCCTATCTGCAACTGGACGTGAACGACCACTATTCGGTGGAAACCAAGCAATCGCTCGCCGCCAAAATGAGCGAGACCTATGCGCGGATGATGTCGGTCGATATTCGGCGTATCAGCGTCGCGATCCGCGAGTTGGGGCAAGGCGGTGTCTGGCGTATTGCCGAGGCCGGCGAAGCGCCTGTCCCGGTTGCCGTGATGATGCTGGATATCCGACGGGGTCGCCCGCCCGGGCAGCGCATGGAAGTGGCGCAGGCACTTTGCGCGCATTGCGTGGAGATACTCGGCTTGCGCGAGGATCGGCTCAATGTCGAATTCACGCAGCATTCCGGCGATGAAATGTACCACCCGGCGCTTGGCGGCTATAGTCCGGAGTGGGCGCCCGGCGAGCAGTAGATTTTCCGCCAGGACCGCTAGCTGCCTGCAGCCCTGGCACTTCATCGACGGAGACCCGCTCGTCATTCGCGATGGGCGAAGCGAGCGCTCACGGTTTGGGCAAGCAAGACGGCGCGTACCTGTCCGCCGATTGGTTCAACCAGTCCTAGTTCATGAGCGGCGCAACCCCGGAGGCTCGCTGTATGGTCTGCGGGGGTTGCCCAAACGCGCGCAGAAATGCTTGGCGCATGCGCTCGCGGTCGCCGAAGCCGGTTTCTCTCGCAATGATTTCGATCGGGTGGCGCGTCGTTTCCATCATCAGGCGGGCGGCTTCGATGCGCAGCCGCTCAACCGCCTTGGCGGGGGATTGCCCCGTCTCCTCCCGGAACACGCGGCTGAATTGGCGCGGGCTCAAACGTGCCGCCTCTGCCAGGCGTTCCACCGACAGATCGCTCGCCAGGTTTTCGCTCGCGTAGGTCAGCGCCATTTGCACGCGGTCCGATCGCGCGTTCAGTTCCAGCAAGGTCGAGAATTGCGACTGGCCACCGCCGCGCCGTTGGTACAGCACGAGCTTGCGCGCGATGATGAACATCCTCGAGATCGGCGCTGCCGTACTCACTACGGCGACTGCGGTGCGCAGCAGCATGTCCCGCGTGGCGACGAGGTCCCCGGGCTGTTTCGGTGGCCTGCCGCGGCGGCGAGGCGGATCAGTTCGCAGGTCCATGGGCGACTGATAGACCGTTCGTCTCAAAAATCAATGGCGCGCAGACGGCGTTGGTCTCGCCGACATTGATCCGGCACCCGTGTCCACCCTCATTTGGGGTAAGCGCTTACTGGTCGGGGGCAGTAGGCGCGGGCACGGCGTCGTTGTATCGGCACGCGCGATCGACACGCACCGCGGTGGCTTGCGGCCTTGCCGGGTATGGCCGCGTAGGCAGCCCCCGTGTCGAGATGCGCGGCGTTGCGTCCCTACCGAGCAGCCACTCGAAACTACGAAGTGGGCGGATGGGCGCTCGCGAGGCTTCCCCTAGCATGGACGCTGCGGGAAAAGCGATTTCATCGAGAGGGGGCCGCATGTTGATCGGACCGGACGGACGCGTTGCGTCGCTGCACTACGAACCGCCGTCGCTGCCCCTGCCGCCGCCGCCCACGGCGGCGGACGTATCGGCGGCGAAAGCGGGCCTGCAGGCGCAGCTCGGCGATCAGCCCCCGTCGAACGGCGCGTCGCTTGCCGACGCGCTCAGAAAGCTCCGCGAAAAGGATGCGGCGAGCGCGGCGGACGCGCTCGCACGCGCGGCGATCCTGTTGCAGGCGCAGTACGACGCGATCCATCACCGAGCGACGTCCCCCGGCGTCGATCCGATCGGGGAGGCGGAGAGCGAAGTCGGGCTCACGCACCAGTTCGATCAGGACACGCTCGACGCTGCCGCCCGATCGCTGTCGAACGGCGCGCTCCCGACCGCATCCGCGGTCCCGTCGAGCACGGCGCCAGCCGTGAGCCTCGTCGATGCGCGCGGCGCGATCCAGGCGGGGCTGAACGACGGGCTCACGTGGTCGGAGGCGGTCAACGCCGCGCGCGTGCAGTTTGGCGGCTCGACGCAGAACGAGACGGTGCTCGATGAAGCGGCGCTGACGATTCAGGGAGACGCACTCGCCCACGGCGCCGATGCGAGCCAGGGCGACGTGTTGGGCGATGCCGCACGGCAGGTCGCGAGCCTGCACCTGTTCGACGATGCGCACCAGCGCGCCGCGCTTGCCGCGCTGAAGACGACCGCGGCGCCATCGCCGGCGCTTGCGTCCGACGCGACGCGGGCGGACACCATCTGGACGTCGCTGCAGCACGACACTGCCGCTCACGCGGCCCCGGCGCAGATCGCGGCCGACTGGCGCGCCTATCACACAGCGTTGAGCACCGAGCTCGACGACGCGGCCGGCCGGCCGGCGGCGGGCACGACCGGCACGGCGGACTGGGCGACCGATCCGTCGCAGCGCGACCGGCGCTGGTTCGCCGAGCGGGCGGTGCTGGCGGCGAATACGGCGGCCGGCATGCACGGGCCCGCCGCGGGCGACCTGTCGACCGCGCTCGATGCGAGCGAAGTGCTCGATGCGATGGAGGCCGCGCCCGCAAGCGCGAACGCGAACGGGGCCGCGAACCTGAAGGCCGCGCAGGTGCTCACGCAGCAGCTTGCGGGCGTATCGCCGACCGACGCGCTGTACCAGCAGGTGATGAGCGATCCGCGCACGGCGGTGCTGGAGAACGCGGCGTTCGGCGACATTACCGGCGTGCAGGGCGCCGGCGCGCAGGCAACGCTGACCGCCGAGGGCACGGCGTTGTCGGGCTACCGGGGCACGGTGCTGTTCCCGGCGCTGCTGCACGACACGCTCGCATCGGATACGACGCAGCACACCCTGCGCGCGGTCGGCGTGCCGGACAACCTGCAGGGCATCGCGAACCTGCTCGATCCGCTCGCGCAGGCGTCGCCCGAGCTGGCGCAGGCGCTGTTCACGCAGATGCAGGGCAAGATCGACGGGCTGATCCGGCAAGGGCCCGACGTGATCCAGCACATCGATGCGTCGCGCGGCGACGATACGTACTACGGACCACTCGCGCGCATCATCGACGACGCCGGCGGGCCGCGGAACGCGGCGACCCGGCCGGAGGTCGACGCGCTGCGCACGCAGTTGCAGCAGCAACAGACGCAACTCGACGAAGGCGGCACGGAGGCGCTGAGCAACCCGTTCCAGTCGCTCACGTTCCTGCACGACCCGCAGCACAACCGATCGACCGCGGTCTACCAGGCGCTCATCGACGAAGCGCCGACGAGCGAACTCGCCGGGACGCTCGAAAAGTACACGGGGCTCAAACCGTCGTCCACGGCGGCAACGGTGTCGGTCCGGCCGGCCGACGCCAGTGCACTCGCGCAGGCACAGGCAGCGCTCGACGCGCAACTGGGCGGCGGCCCCGTGAATGCGCAGACGCTGCAGAAGGCGCTCGATGCGGCCAGGGCCGCGACGGACCGGAACGGGGCGCTCGCGAACGCGGCGATCGGCGACGCGACCTGGGCGCAGGCCGCGATCGTCGAGCAGGCGCGGGCCGACAGCCAGACGAATGCCGACGGCAACGCGAACGGGCCGCAGGATCCGATCGAACGGGCGGCGGGCGAGCTGTCGGGCGATCAGCTGTTCGATGCGAATACGCTGGTGACTGCCGCGGACGCGCTGCAGGGCGGTACGCTGGCCGACGGCAGTACGCTCGCCACGCAGCAGCAGATCCCGTCGCTGATGGACGGCGGGCGCGCAGCGGATTACATGCAGCGACTCGTGAACGACGGCATGACGATGCGCGAGGCCATCGTGCTCACGCGTGCGTGGCTCGGCGGCACGCCGGCGTCCGAATCGACGCTGGTGCAGGCGGCGTTGACGGTGCGCGCCGGGCAGCAGGACATCATGCAGCAGTACCTCGGCGATCCGAGCCAGGACCCGATGAAACTGGCCGCGCAGCAGCTCGATGCGATGAAGCAGGCGCCGGACGGCAGCGCGCCCGGCCCGGCGAACGTGCTCGCCCCCGCGCTGATCGCGCGGACGGTCGATGGCACGCCGGCATCCGACGGCCGGCCGGCGGTGCCGGGCTGGGCGCAGGATATCAAGCCGGACCTGGCGGCGCTCAATGGCAAGGACGGGCTGATCGCGCAGGCGCAGCACGCGTATGACGCGTGGCAGCGTGCGCAGGCGGGCGCTGCCGCGAATCCGCAAGATGGCCATGCGCGGGACGCGGCGAGCACCGCGCTCACGCAGTATCACGCGGCACTGTCGGCGGCGCTCGATGCGGCGGCGGGGCGTGCACCGAACGACAGCGGCTGGCAATCGGACCCGGCGTACGTGGACACGCTGTGGAAGGCTCAGATCGCGCTCGCGCAGCAAATTCAGGCGGCGCCGGGGCAGGATGCGCCGGCAGACGGCGCGGTGCTCCAGCAGTGGCAGCGCGGACTCGACGCGCTGCAGATCATCGGCCGCGTACAGGCGGCCCAGCGGTTGGCGACGCCGCCCGGCGCGGATCCTTCCGCCGGCAACGTGAGCGCCGCGCAGACGCTGACCGCCGAGACGGCCGGACTGCAGCAGGCCGATCCCGGACTCTATCAGCAGGTGATGGGCGACGCGTTCGTCGGCAATCTCGGGAAGGCCGCGCTCGCGAGCATCGCCGGCGCTGCCGCGCCGCCGTGGGTCTGTCCGGCCAACGGCGACGCCGGCGCGGATGTGAACGCGCGATTGCACGCCGCCGGCTCGCTGCTGCAGCAGTACCAGTCGACGGTGATCTACGCGCAACTGAAGGACGCCGTGGCGGGCGATCCGGCCATGCAGCAGCTGTTTGCGACGATCGAAGACGAGGTGCGGTCCCGCAAGCGCGATGCGGAAAAGCTCGGGCTGCTCGCCGACCTGGTGCAGGGAAGCGGCAGTACGGACCTGTCCGCGCAACTCGTGCATCAGATGTTCGGCGCGGGGGGAACGCAGCCGGTTTTTTCTCCTGAGCAACTGGTTGCGTGGACGCGCAACGCGAACGACCCGACGCAGGTTTCGCGCATCTACTGGTGGGCGGGCGGCGCGCAGAACCAGGACATGACCGATCTGCGCCACGCGCTCGAGACGATGGTGACGCGCGACGATCCGACCTTCGGTGGAGAAAGCCGCGATTCGAAGCTCAACCCGCAGCACCGGGTGATCAGCAAGGGCGGTTCGGTGGTGTGGGGCGAGGATCTCGGCTTCGGCGGCCTTCGCAAGCACGACCAGCCGATGCAGCTCGCGCGGGACATGCTGGGCGACGATGCGATGGATCCGCTCGGCAAGGAGATCGCCCGCGAGACCGGGTACCAGGACACGGGCAAGCCGGCCGCCGGCGTGAGCGTGAGCGCGCCGGGCCAATCGGCGCTGCCGACCGATGCGGCGTACGTGCCGGGTGCGGGCCCGGCGGTGAGCACGGGCGGCGGTCTGGTGGGGCTGCCGTTGCCGGACGGGATGCAGACGCTCGGCAGCGACGCCGCGCTGCTGAATGCGGCCGGGTCCGCCTACGGCGTGACGGTGGCGCACATGCCGACGACGCTCGCGCAGGAGCAGGCGCTGTCCGACGGGACGTTCGCGTTGTACGACCCGAACGAGACGGTGTTCGACGCGAGCGGCCACAAGACGACGCTGGGTCAGGCGGTCGACAACCTGAAGCAGGGCGAGGGCGTGCGCACGCCGAGCGGGCTCGCGCCGGTGACGCTCGCGTCGCTGTCGGGCGAGTGGTGGAGCAGCCGCCGGCCAAGCCAGGATCAGAAGGGCACGCCGTTCACGCTGCTGGAGGGGCTCTCGGCGAACGGCGGGCTGGTCGACGTGGGGCCGGCCGATCCGACCGCACGCCACGGGTACGCGGACTGGCAGTCGCACACGGGTTTCGCGAAGGGTTTCATGATCGCGCAGCCGCACTGGGTGGTGAACGCGCAGGGGCAGGACCTGACGGATGCCGCGTACTTCGTCGACTACAAGCCTGATATGGGCTGGTGGGAGCGGTGGGGCGCGGACCTGCAGATCGCGGGGACGGCGGCGGCAGGTGTGCTGGCGCTGGCGGCGGCGCCGGAGACGGCGCCGCTGTGGTTCGCGCTGATGTCGGAAGCTGCCGATGCCTACCTCACATGGAGCGCAACGGTCGGCACGGTCAACGCGGCGAAGCAGCTGTCGACGGCGCGCGGACGGGGCGATTGGGTGAACTGGCTGGGCCTGGCGGCGAACCTGTCCGGCGGGGCGGCGAGCGGATTCGGGACAGTCGCGCGGGCAGCGACGATCGGCGACCGGCTTGCGTCGGGGGCGAGCGCCTATGCGGACGTGGCACGGGTGACGACCGTGGCGCGAGGCACGAACGCGCAGCAGTTCGCGAACGTGCAGGCGCTGGCGGCGGTAAACGGCATGCGAGCGGTGACGACGTTCGACGACACGCTGCCGGCGCAGTGGTTGACGCGTGCGACGACCGCTACGGAGGGCAGGATGCAGGGCACGGCGGCCTTCGCGGAGATCATGCAGGCGTGGCAGGGCAGCACGACGTCCAGGCTGCTGGGCGGCGCGGCAATGGTCACGAACGGCACGGCGATGGCGCAACAGGCGGCGGTATTGACGCACGCGGCGCTGGCGGGCAAGCCGGTGACGGCACAGGACTGGCTGAGCCTGGCGAGTTCGGCAGGCTTGACGGCACTTGGTTTCGGCGTCGCGCGCGCCAACGGCGTCGACGACAGCGATGCGCCGTTGCGCGCGTATCACCCCGCAGACTCATGGATCACCGCGCGGCCGGGCACGGCCATACCGCCGACACGCAGTTATACGGTTCCCGACGCGACCCGCCGGAATCCCGTTGAACTGGCGAATGTCCTGTCGAACGTGCTGGGTTCGCAAGGCAGCATCGACCACGCGACTTACGTCGTGCTTGCGCGGGATAGCGAGAACCCGGCGCAGAGCGGTTTGACCCTTGTCTCGCTCCCCCCGGGTACCTTGCCCGGTCTCGGTCAACCGCTCACCAGCCAGTCCCTGTTTGACGCGCGAACGTTCGGCAACGCCACGTCGACGCACGGCATTGCAATCGTCGATGAGCGCGGGATAGCGGCGGACGGCACGGTGCCGCCAGCGGCGGTGATCGGGACGATCAAGGCCGGGCGGCCGTTGGAGTATCCGATCGAGATCGAGGTCAATGGCGGCTACACGAAGCCGATCCGCTTCACGTATAAGCATTCGGGGCGTGCGACCACGTGGCCGGCGATCGAGATCGACGAGAAGACGGGCGGCTGGGTCGTACACGACGCCGTGCGCCAGAACGGCGACCTGATGGACGCGTTCATTTCGGCGCTGGCAAGCAGCGGCGGTCGGCTGGCCGGCACGCGCTACATGGCCATCGGCACGAAAGGTGGCAGCGATCCTGTCAATCCCGCCGTCGCGATCGTCGACGATTCGGGCCGAGTCGTCGCGACGCTGCGGCTCGGGGCGGCCGAGAATCCGACCGGGATGGATTCGACTGCGAACGGTTGGCGGGCGGATTTCATGCGCGATTACGCAGGCAGCGTGTCGGTCATGTACCCGGCCGGCTTCGACATGAACGAGCCGCTGATTCGTAACTGGAACGGCCAACTCGTCGACGTGATCAACGCGCGGGCGGGCGGCGGCCGCACGCAACTGCCGAGCTATCCACCTCGAGAAGCCGATCTCGCCGTGTACATCAACGCCTTCGATAGCTACCCGGAGAACCGCTTGCTCGGCGTCGATGAATCCGGCAGGCGCAACCCATTGTTGCTGCCTGTGCCGCCGGGCTATTTCGGCGTCGATCAACATGCAGGCCCGAAGGGGTTTCTCAATTCCGTGGGCAACGTACTGACTCCCGAACAGGAGGCGGCACTGATCATCGGCGCGGGGTGGGACGGCAAAAAGCCGATCCTGTTCTATTCGTGCGGACCGGGTGCGCAGTTCACGCGCAGCGACGGCCGGCAGATGGAGGCACCGCTGATTCAGCAGGTCACCGACGCATTGCAGCGGTTGTACCCGCTGATGCGCGGCAAGTCGGTCGATCCGGGCTTTCACACGATCGCGGCCAACCGCCCCGTCGCGTGGTATGTGCAGAGCGACGACGGGTATACGAGCGATGTGCGTGTCCCGATAACGCAGGAATGGAGCGCTTACCCGGAGCTTGCGAGCTGGATGCAACAGCGGGATTCGATCGTCAACAGTGAGGAACCGGGCTTCTCTTATTACTATCCGGGGGCGCAATCCCCGGATTAACCCTGATTAACAAACCTTATCACGGTGAAAAATTCCGTATCTTATTGAACCGATATCGGCTGGATATAGTGGCTCGCTTTCCCGCACGCATCCGTTGCGTGCGCAGACAAACAGCAGGAGCCCCTTGATGTCCACCGATACCCGATTCACCGAAGTCGAGGATCTGATGCCCGCCGCCGGCGGGTTGCGCGAGATCCGTCACCACATCCATCACCACCCTGAACTCGCCTACGAGGAGCACGACACGGCCGCGCTCGTCGCCGAGAAGCTCGAACAGTGGGGCTGGCAGGTGACGCGCGGGGTCGGCAAGACGGGCGTGGTCGGTACGCTGCGCGTGGGCGACGGCACGCGCAGCATCGGCATCCGCGCCGACATGGATGCGCTGCCGATCATCGAGGCGACGGGGCTGCCCTACGCGAGCGGCACGCACGGCAAGATGCACGCGTGCGGCCACGACGGCCACACGACGATGCTGCTCGGCGCCGCGCAGCACCTCGCGAAGACCCGCAACTTCTCCGGCACCGTGCACCTGTATTTCCAGCCGGCGGAAGAGCACGGCGTCGACAGCGGCGCGAAGAAGATGATCGACGACGGCCTGTTCGAACGCTTCCCGTGCGATGCCGTCTTCGGCATGCACAACCATCCGGGCGCGGCACCGGGCGTGTTCCTCACGCGGCGCGGCCCGTTCATGTCGGCCGGCGACAAGGCGATCATCTCGATCGAAGGCGTCGGCGGCCACGCGGCCCGGCCGCACCTGACGGTCGATCCGGTGGTCGTCGCGGCGAGCATCGTGATGGCGCTGCAGACGATCGTCGCGCGCAACGTCGACCCGTCGCAGCCGGCGGTCGTCACGGTCGGCTCGATGCACGCGGGCACCGCGAACAACGTGATCCCGAACGGCGCGCGCCTCGAACTCAGCGTGCGCTCGTTCAGCCCGGAAGTGCGCGCGCTGCTCAAGCGCCGCATCACCGAGCTGGCCGAAACGCAGGCCGCGAGCTATGGCGCAACCGCGCACGTCGAATACATCGAAGGCTATCCGGTCGTCGTCAATACGGATGCCGAAACGGATTTCGCCGCACAGGTGGCGCGCGAACTCGTCGGCGATGCGCACGTGGTCGAGCAGACCGACCTGCTGATGGGCAGCGAGGATTTCGCGTTCATGCTGCAGCAGCGGCCGGGCTCGTTCGTGCGGCTCGGCAACGGCGAAGGCGAGGACGGCTGCATGGTGCACAACCCGAAATACGATTTCAACGATCGCAATCTGCCGATCGGCGCGGCGTTCTGGACGCGTCTCGTGGAGCGTTACCTGGGGCAGTGATGCCGGCGGTGGGGCGAGCGGCCGGCGCTTCCGGCCGCATTCAGAGTAGAGGATAGCGATGCAGAAAGACCATCTCGCGCTGCACCCCGGCCCGGCCGAAGCCACCGTCACCGACACGCGCGGCACGCCTGCCGTCACGCGGCGCGGTGCGATCGCCGCGGCCGTGATCGGCAACTGGCTGGAATTCTTCGATTTCACCGTGTACGGCTTCTTCGCGGTGCTGATCGGCAAGCTGTTCTTCCCGTCGAGCGACCCGACCACGTCGCTGCTGCTGTCGGTCGCGACGTTCGCCGCCGGCTTCTTCACGCGGCCGCTCGGCAGCGTCGTGCTCGGCGTCTACGCGGACCGCAAGGGGCGCAAGGCCGCGCTGAACCTGACGATCATGCTGATGGCGCTCGGCACCGGCCTGATCGCGATCGCGCCGACCTATGCGCAGGTCGGCGTGGCCGCGCCGCTGCTGGTCGTGTTCGCGCGATTGCTGCAGGGCTTCTCGCAGGGCGGCGAATTCGGCGCGGCGACGTCGACGCTGCTCGAGCAGGGCGGCACGTCGCGCCGCGCGTTCCGCGCGAGCTGGCAGCTCGCGACGCAGGGCGGCGCCGCGCTGATGGGCTCGGGTTTCGCGGCGCTGCTGTCGAACACGATGACGAAGGACGCGCTGGAAGGCTGGGGCTGGCGGCTGCCGTTCCTCGTCGGCGTGCTGATCGCGCCGGTCGGCATGTACCTGCGCCGCCGGCTCGCCGACGATGCGCCCGGCGACCGCCATCACGGCATCGAACGCGGCGTGCTGCACGAGCTGTTCTCGAAGCACACGCGCACGGTGCTGCTGCTGATGCTCACGGTGATGGGCGGCACGGTGTCGACCTACATCCTGACGTTCTACATGCCGACCTACGCGATCCATACGCTCGGCCTGCCGATGAAGCTGTCGATGTTCGTCGGCGTCGCATCGGGCTGCGTGATGCTGGTCACGTGCCCGCTGTTCGGCTGGCTGTCGGACAGGCTCGGCAGCCGGCGCCTGCCGATCTTCGTCGGCCGCGGCGTGCTGGTCGCCTTGCTGTTCCCGGCGTTCTGGCTGATGAATCATCACCCGACGCTGTCGGTGATCCTGCCGCTGACCGCGCTGATGCTGCTGTTCTATTCGCTCGGCTCGGCGTCGGAAATGGCGCTGATGTGCGAGTCGCTGCCGCGCCACGTGCGGGCGACCGGCATCTCGATCGCGTACGCGCTCGCGGTGACGATCTTCGGCGGCACCGCGCAGCTGATCGCGACGTGGCTCGTGAAGACGACCGGCAGCAAGCTCGCGCCGGCCGGCTACGTGGCCGCGTGCGTGGTGCTGTCGCTGATCGCGGTCGCGATGCTGCGCGAGACGGCGCGCGATTCGATCGACTGACGCGCGGCGCAGCGCAGCACGACGGGCGGCAAGCGGCGATACGCGCTTACCGCCCGCGCACCATCCTCAGATACGACGCGAGCATCGTCGCGAGTTCCTGGGCGGCCGGCGTCAGCGGCACGGCTGCGCGCTGCAGCAGGCAGATGTCCTGCGATTCGGCCTGCTCGCGCACGGGCACTTTCGCGAGCGCGCCGGCAAACGGCCCGTGCCGCGTCACGGCTTCGGTTTCGAGCGACAGGCAATCGGTCTGCGTGACGAGTTGCAGCGTCTCGAACATCCCTTCGACGGTGGCGAGGATTGTCGGCGGCGGCAGGCCGTATACGTCGAAGTACGCGAGCAGCCGGTTGACGACGGGATCGGCGCTCAGGTTCGGTGAGCGCGTCGACACCCACGCGTAGTCGGCCAGTTCAGCGAGCGATTGCGCGTGCATCGCCGGGTGACCGTTGCGACACACGACCACCGGCGCCGACGTACGCAGCGGCGTGACCGCGAGATCGGTCGTGTCGGTCTGCTTCGCGACCAGCGCGATCGCGAAATCGACCGCGCTTTCCCGCAGCCAGCCGATCATCATCCGCGACGTGCCGGTGCGCAGGTGCACGTCGACCTTGTCGAAGCGCGCGCGGAACGCGCTCAGCACGGGCGCGAACGCGTCGATCAGCGGCTCGGCCACGAGGCCGAGCGTGACGGTGCCTTCGTACGCGCCGCTCAGTTGCCGGATTTCCCGCTCGACCTGTTCGCATTCGCCGAGGATCGAACCGGAGCGCGCGAGCAGCCGCTGGCCGACGGCCGTCGGCACGATCCCGCGATTGGTGCGCGTGAACAGCGTCGCGCCGAGCGTCGCCTCGAGACTCTGCAGTTGCTGCGTGACGCCGCTCTGCGCGAGGTCGAGCGCGCGTGCGGCGGCGCGCAGGCTGCCGTGCTCGACGACGGCCTGGAAGATGCGGAGCTGGGAGAGCGTGAACGCCATGGGCAAGCGCGGGGCCGGTGATCGGGAAAAGTGATCATGATAAGGCAGCGGGCGATTCCGGCGGCGGCGTGTGCGCACTACGATCGCAGGCAGTCCGGCTCGTGCCGTTTGCCCATCGTCCCGCCTTCGTCGACCATGAAACGTACCTTCCTGCCGCTCGTTTCCCTATGCCTTGCGTTCGCGGCCGGTTCCGCGCACGCACTCGATACGCGCCCCGTGCGCCTCGGCATCGATCCGACCTATCCGCCGATGGATTCGAAGGCGCCCGACGGCAGCCTGAAGGGCTTCGACGTCGATCTCGGCAACGAGATCTGCCGCCGTGCGCAGTTGCGCTGCCAGTGGGTCGAGCTCGAATTCTCCGGGATGATTCCCGCGCTGCAGGCGCGCAAGATCGACGCGATCCTGTC
Organism: Burkholderia sp. HI2714; assembly: GCF_002223085.1. Taxonomy (NCBI): domain Bacteria; kingdom Pseudomonadati; phylum Pseudomonadota; class Betaproteobacteria; order Burkholderiales; family Burkholderiaceae; genus Burkholderia; species Burkholderia sp. HI2714. The sequence continues at coordinate 335,957 of NZ_NKFM01000035.1, forward strand.
GTCGATGGCGATCACCGAGAAGCGCGAGAAGCAGATCCTGTTCTCGTCGAAGCTGTTCCGCTTCAAGTCGCGGCTCGTCGCCCGGCCCGGGAGCGGCGTCGACAGCACGACCGCGTCGCTTGCGGGCAAGCGCGTCGGCGTGCAGTCGGGCACGCAGTTCGAATCGTGGGCGCTCGCGCACTGGGCGGCGGCCGGTGTCAGCGTGGTGCCGTACAAGAGCCAGGACGACGTGTTCGCCGATCTCGTCAACGGCCGCCTCGACGCGGCGTTGCTCGGCACCGTGGAAGCCGACTACGGCTTCCTGCGCACGCCGAAGGGCAAGGGCTTCGCGTTCGTCGGCGCGCCGCTCGACATGGGCGATCGCGGCGTCGGCATCGGCATGCGGCAGTCGGATACGGCGCTCAAGGCGTCGATCGACGGCGCGATCGCATCGATGCTGAAGGACGGCACGTACGACCGGATCGCCAGGAAGTATTTCGACTTCAACCCGTACGGCGACTGAGCGCCGAGCCACCTCGACGTTTCACCCGCTTCTTCGTTTTCATTTCGTTCGAGACCATCGATGCAGATTCGCACCACGCCGCTCCTGTCGCCGTCGATCGGCACGCAGCGCACGCTGACGAGCTTTCATTTCGGGCCGGCCGACACCGGCCGCAAGATCTACCTGCAGGCCGCGCTGCACGCGGACGAGACGCCCGCGATGCTCGCGGCGTTCGTGCTGAAGCAGCGTCTTGCACAGCTCGATGCTGACGGCCGGCTCGCGGCCGAGATCGTGCTCGTGCCGGTCGCAAATCCGATCGGTCTCAATCATCATCTGCTCGGGCAGTTCATCGGCCGTTTCGACCTGGCGAGCGGCCGCAACTTCAATCGTGGCTTCCTGCCGCTTGCGGAAATCGCCGCGCGTGCGCGTGACCGGCTAGGCGACGACGGCGAACGCAATCGCGCGATCGTGCGCGAATGCGTCGGCGCGGCGCTCGACGAGATCGCGCCGCGCACGGAGTTCGATGCGCTGCAGCTCGCGCTACTGAAGCTGTCGCTCGATGCCGAGGTCGTGATCGACCTGCATTGTTCGCTCGAAGCTGTGATGCACGTGTACACGAGCGATACCGCATGGCCGGAAGTCGAGCCGCTCGCGCGTTATCTCGGCTCGGAGGTGTCGCTGCTTGCCGAGGATTCGGGCGGGCACGCGTTCGACGATGCGCATCACCTGCTGTGGTCGCAATTGCGGCAGCACTTGCCGGCGGGCACGCCGATGGCGGCCGGCGCCGTGGCGGTGACCGTCGAGTGCCGCGGCCAGCGTGACGTGACGTACGACTACGCGGAACGCGATGCCGATGCGCTCGTCGATTATCTCGTGTGGCGCGGCGCGGTGCAGGGCGAACGCAAGCCGCTACCGCCGCTCGCCGCGCCGGCCACGCCGCTGGCCGGCAGCGAGCAGTTCCATGCGCCGGTGAGCGGGATTCTCGTGCACCGTGCGGCGATCGGCGCGACGATCCGTGCGGGCGATCCGCTGTTCGACATCGTCGATCCGCTGACCGATGCGGTCACGACGATCTCGAGCGCGACCGACGGCGTGTTCTACATGCGCCGCGCGATTCGGTTCGTCACGGCCGGCGCGCCGCTCGGCCGCGTGACGGGCACGGTGCCGGTGCGCAAGGGGATGTTGCTCGGCGCGTGACGATACTTTGTCCGACGGATTCGGAACGCAATTTCGTTCCTGTCAAATTGATCGGGCGTACGCATGCCCGTAAATTGAGCGACGCGGAGTTCGCTCCGTGTTTTGAAAGAAAGATGTTGCAGAGCGATTGGAGTTTGGCGGGCGGCCTGTGCCGCCCGTTTTTTTATTTCACTGCGACGACGGTTCGGCAGCACGCCGATGTCGGCGCCGTTGACGGAAGATGACGGCGGTGGCCTCGCCGTGAAGAATTTTCGCCGCGTGGTGCAGATTGCCGTCACCTTTCCGGACGAGCAGATTGTCGTATCGCTGATACGACAATTGAGCTGGACACATTGGGACGGTCTTGGGTTCGGTCGTCGGAACTTGCAGCAGAACCGATCATTCTTCTTAACCACGCCAATCCGCCAGACAGTGTCTGGCGAATCGTCCCCGGCACCGGTACAGTCGAGAAGGCTCGACGAACAGGCGCAGCGCTTCACGCCACCGTGGTCCGCCTATGTGCGGGCTGCTGTCGGCCCAGGACGACCAGGCGCGCGGGTTCCACGAGGCCGAAGCGTTGCGTGACGGCTCGCGCTCACCCCCGCCGCGCCACCAGCTCCGACACCGTCTGCGCGGCCTGCTGCAGCGGCCCGAGAAACTCCTTCACCATTTGCTTCGCGGTATGCCGCTGCGCGTTGCCGCTGATGTTCATCGCCGCGATGATCTGCCCACGCCGGTTGCGGATCGGCGCGGACAACGACATCAGGCCCACTTCGAGTTCCTGGTCGACCACCGCCCAGCCCTGCTGGCGCACCTGCGCGATCGCCGCCTTCAGTTCGCCGAGATCGGTGATCGTGCGCGGCGTATGCGCGCGGATGCCGCTTTGCGCGAGCGTCTCGTCGAGCTCGGCGTCGTCGAGCGCGGACAGCAGCACGCGGCCCATCGACGTGCAGTACGCGGGCAGCCGGCTGCCGATCGACAGGTTGATCGTCATGATCTTGCGGGTCGGCACGCGCAGCACGTAGACGATCTCGGTGCGATCGAGCACGGCCGCCGAGCAGCTTTCGTGGATCTGCGCGGACAGCTGCTCCATCACGGGATCGGCGAGATTCCAGAACGGCATCGACGTGAGGTACGCGAAGCCGAGTTCGAGGATCTTCGGCGTGAGCCGGAACAGCCGGCCGTCGGCCTCGACGTAGCCGAGCGTCTGCAGCGTGAGCAGGATCCGGCGCGCGCCCGCGCGCGTGAGCCCGGTGGCCGAGGCGACCTCGGTGAGCGTCTGCTCCGGACGGGCCGCGTCGAACGCGCGGATCACCGCAAGGCCGCGCGCGAACGACTGGACATAGGAGTCGCCGGGTTTCGTCTGAGTGTCTTCGGTTGTCATGAGCGCCTGGAATATCGTGCAGCCGAGAAGATAGCGCATGGGGCCTGACACGCCAACCGCGCGGCGGACCGCGCGCTTGACAGGTCGTCCCCGCACTCCCTATGATGCGTTGAACGTTCGATACACGATCTTATGTTCGTATATAGAACATTTAAGCGCATCCCGACGGGCAATGCAAGGGGCGCGCCCTGTTCATTCCCCCAGCCTGTCCTGGGACCGGAGACACTGATGACCGAAGCTTTTCTGTGTGATGCGATCCGTACGCCGATCGGGCGTTACGGCGGTGCACTGTCCGGCGTGCGCGCCGACGACCTGGGCGCGGTGCCGCTCAAGGCGCTCGTCGAGCGCAACCGCGACGTCGACTGGACGGCGATCGACGACGTGATCTACGGCTGCGCGAACCAGGCCGGCGAGGACAACCGCAACGTCGCGCGCATGTCGGCGCTGCTCGCAGGGCTGCCGCAGGGCGTGCCGGGTTCGACGATCAACCGCCTGTGCGGTTCCGGGATGGATGCGGTCGGCGTGGCCGCGCGTGCGATCAAGTCCGGCGAGGCCGCGCTGATGGTCGCGGGCGGCGTCGAGAGCATGACGCGCGCGCCGTTCGTGATGGGCAAGGCCGCGAGCGCGTTCGCGCGGCAGGCCGACATCTACGATACGACGATCGGCTGGCGCTTCATCAATCCGCTGATGAAACAGCTGTATGGCGTCGATTCGATGCCCGAGACGGCCGAAAACGTCGCGGTCGACTACAACGTCAGCCGCGCCGACCAGGATCTGTTCGCGCTGCGCAGCCAGCAAAAAGCCGCGCGTGCGCAGCAGGACGGTACGCTCGCCGACGAAATCGTTGCTGTCACGATTCCGCAGAAGAAAGGCGATCCGGTGGTGGTTTCGCGCGACGAGCATCCGCGCGAGACGTCGCTCGAAACGCTCGCGAAGCTGAAGGGCGTCGTGCGCCCGGACGGCTCGGTGACGGCCGGCAACGCATCGGGCGTCAACGACGGCGCCGCCGCGCTGCTGCTCGCGAACGAGGAAACCGCGAAGCGCTACGGCCTGACGCCGCGCGCACGCGTGCTGGGTATCGCGACGGCGGGTGTCGCGCCGCGCGTGATGGGCATCGGCCCCGCGCCGGCCACGCAGAAGCTGCTCGCCCGGCTCGGGATGACGATCGACCAGTTCGACGTGATCGAGCTGAACGAGGCATTCGCGTCGCAAGGTCTCGCGGTGCTGCGCATGCTCGGTGTTGCCGACGACGATCCGCGCGTGAACCCGAACGGCGGCGCGATCGCACTGGGCCATCCGCTCGGCGCGTCGGGCGCGCGTCTCGTGACGACCGCGATGTATCAACTGCATCGCACGAACGGCCGCTTTGCGCTGTGCACGATGTGCATCGGCGTCGGCCAGGGCATCGCGATCGCGATCGAGCGCGTCTGACCTGCGTCACACGGCGAAGCGGCAGCGCACGCGCCGCTTCGCGCATCGTCGTTAACCGGCCTGCGACAACTGCTCGAGGCGCGCATCGCGCGCGTCGATCTCGGTGTCCGCGAACACTTCGATGCCATGCTCGCGCAGCAACGCCGCCGTGACACCGGCGCCCGCGTGCCGCCGGTTCTCGAAACTCCCGTCATAAATGAACGTGCTGCCGCACGACGGACTGCCGTCGGCCAGGATCGCGAAGCGGCAATCGTGCGCGCGCGCGAGGGCCAGCGCGGTGTGCGCGCCGGACACGAACGGCGCCGTCACGTCGTTGCCGTTCACGTCGACGATGCGCGCGGCGCCCGACAGCACCCGCTGCCCCGATTCGCCGCCGGCGATTTCGGCGGGCGGGCGCGGCACGCTGAAGCCGCCGGCAAGCTCGGGGCAGACGGGCACGAGGCGCCCTTCGCGCTGCCACCGTTCGAGCGCCTCGTGTGCGGCGGTCCTGGCCGAGCCGTTGTAGCGGACCGGATGACCGACCACGCACATGCTGACGAGGATTTTCGGCATGGCTTGCGGCCGCGCTTCGTTCTGCAATTTCGCTCTCCGTGATGCCGCGATGGCCGATGGCGGCCGTGGCAAAGCGGGAAATTCTACGCTTCACCCGCGCGCCGGTGCGTCAGGCCGTCGGCGCTTCCAGATGAATGTCTTCCGGCTCGAGCGCATACAGCGCCGGGTCGGGCGATGCGCTGACCGTGAAGCCGAGCCGCAGGTAGAAGTCGATCGTGTTCTGCGACGGCGTCGCCGACACATACAGGCGCGCAGCGCCCATCGCGCGCGCCTGCTCACGGGCCGCGCGGTAGAGCTGCTCGCCGAGCCCGCAGCCGCGCCAGTCGTGGCTCACGTGCAGGAACTTCAACTGCAGCATGTCGCCGTGCGGGCCGAGCGGCTGGCTGTCGACGACGACCGCCGCGACGAGCCGCGCGCCGTCGAACATGCCGACGCACCAGCCGCCGCGATCGTGGCAGTCGAGCAGGATCGGCGTGTAGTGGTCGGCTTCGCCGTCGGGCCAGCCACGGACGTCGTAGAACTCGGGCACCAGATGCAGCACGCCGTCGCGCAGCACATACAGGTGCTCGATGATTTCGCGCCGGTCGATGGTCCATACGAGCGGCACGTCGTCGCGCGTGAGCAGGCGGGCGGACAGTGCGTCGCGTTCGGCGGCGGTGCGGCGCGTCATGCGGCCTCCCGATGCGCGGCGATCGCATACATCAGCGGCAGGCGCGGCATCCCGTCGGGCGGCACCATCCGGCGGCCGTCGAGCTCGCGCATGCGGTCGAAGCCTTTCCAGCCGTTCGAATACGGATATTCGGTCAGGCGGTCGATCGCGAGCCCGGCCGATACGAGCGCGTTCACGACTTCGCCGATGCCCCACATGAACTCGTAGCTCGGATGCGGGTTCGCGAAATCGACGACGCCCGGATGGTCGTGCTGTGCGCCGAGCCCCGTGCCGGATACGGCAACGTAATCGCCGACACCTGCCGGCTCCTCGGTCGCGTCGGTCTGGAAATAGTCGTAGTGCGGCTTCCAGTGTTCGTCGAAATACAGTGCGAACGGATGGAACTCGACCATCGCGAAACGGCCGCCGGGCGCGAGCAGCGCGGCGATCCCGCGCGCCCATGCGTTCAGGTCGGACAGCCCGTAGATGGCGCCGTACGACGTGAACACGCGATCGAAGCGTTCGCCGCGCGCCGCGGCCTCGGGCATCCAGTCGAGCACGTCGGCGCGCTCGAAGCGCGCGGGCAGCCCCGCGTCGGCCGACAGTTGCCGTGCGAAGGTGATCGCTTCGTCGGAGATGTCGACGCCCGTCGCGTTCGCGCCGTCGCGCACGAGGCTCAGCGTGTCCTGCCCCGCGTTGCACTGCAGGTGCAGGAGCCGCAGCCCGCTGACGTCGCCGAGCAGTTCGCGTTCTTCCGGAAAGAGCGTCGAGCCGCCTGCGCGAAAAAATACGGCCTGATCGCCTTTATGGCTGTTATGCGCGACTGTCGCCGTATTCCACGACAGCCGATTCAGTTCGTGCAATTCCTTTTTCATCGAATTCGAATACCGGTTGAATGGAGCAGGATAGACGGAATCGTTTCGCCGTGTGCAACGGCCGATACGCATTGTCCTGCCGCACGGGTTGACCGGGCAGCGTGGCGTGACATGTGGATGAACACGCGCGGCGAATATTGCCGGATTATTTGATCGAAATCATGGTGACCGCCGAATTGAATATTTTATGCGAAGAAAGGGTAAGGTTTTTCCCCAATATGCCGACAGTAAGATGAAAACCGTCGTAAAGCGATAAACCGTTTTTCGGCTACTGAGCGTGAAGTCAGCGCGACGCGGACGTCAGATCCGCTTTTCGGAGCCTTGCATGCGCAATAACCAGCCCGTTACCCAACAGGAATTCGATTTTCCCGACGACGTCACGCTGATGTCGACGACCGACGCGGACAGCATCATCACCTACGCCAACACGACGTTCGCACAGGTGAGCGGCTTCACGAACGAGGAACTCGTCGGCCAGCCGCACAACGCGGTGCGCCACCCGGACATGCCGCGCGAAGCGTTTGCCGACATGTGGGCGACGCTCAGGCGCGGCGAGCCGTGGACCGCGCTGGTGAAGAACCGCCGCAAGAACGGCGATCACTACTGGGTGCGTGCGAACGCGATTCCCGTGATGCGCAACGGCGAGCCGCAAGGCTACATGTCGGTGCGGACGAAGGCGCCGCACGACGAGTCCGAGGCCGCCGATGCGCTGTATCGCGCGTTCCGCGAAGGCAAGGCCGGCCAGCGCCGGTTCCACAAGGGGCTGGTGATCCGCACGGGGCTGCTGCGCATCGCGTCGCTGTCGCAGACGATGTCGGTGCGCGCGCGCGTGCACTCGGCGCTGTGCGTGCTCGCGCCGGCGGTCGTCGGTGCGGGCTGGGCATGCGGGCTGGCGGGCGGCGCGCTCGCGGCGTTTGCCGGCGTGACGGTCGGCGTGGCGGCGGCGGCCGGCCTGTGGCTCGACGCGCAGATCGTGCGTCCGCTGAAGCGGCTGCACGACCAGGCGTTGAACGTCGCGACCGGCGAAAGCCGGCGCGGCGTGCGGATGAACCGTGTCGACGAGATCGGCATGACGCTGCGCACGATCAACCAGCTCGGTTTGATGTTCCGCTGGCTCGTCGACGACGTCAGCGAGCAGGTGCACAACGTGCAGCGCGCGAGCAACGAGATCGCGCAGGGCAACAACGACCTGAGCGCGCGCACCGAGCAGGCGGCGTCGAGCGTGCAGGAGACGGCCGCATCGATGGCCGAGATGACGGCGACCGTCGACAGCAACGCGGAGACCGCGCTGCAGGCGAACCGGCTCGCGATGTCGGCGAGCGAGGCGGCCGGACGCGGCGGCCAGGCGGTGGGCGAGGTCGTCGCGACGATGAGCGACATCACGGCCAGCTCGCGCAAGATCGCCGACATCATCGGCGTGATCGACGGCATCGCGTTCCAGACCAACATCCTTGCGCTGAACGCGGCCGTGGAAGCGGCACGCGCAGGCGAGCAGGGGCGCGGCTTCGCGGTGGTCGCGGGTGAGGTGCGAGCGCTCGCGCAGCGCAGCGCGAACGCGGCGAAGGAGATCAAGACGCTGATCGGCGCGAGCGTCGAGCGCGTCGAATCGGGCGCGCGGCGCGTGGACGAGGCGGGCAAGACGATGGAGGATATCGTCGCGCAGGTGAAGCGCGTGTCGGACCTGATCGCGGAGATCAGCTCGTCGACGGTCGAGCAGAGCACGGGCGTGTCGCAGGTCGACCAGGCGGTGGTGCACCTGGACAACATCACGCAGCAGAACGCGGCGCTGGTCGAGCAGAGCACGGCGGCGTCGGAGAGCCTGAAGCAGCAGGCGACGCGGCTGGTGGATGCGGTGAACGTGTTTCGGTGAGTGTGGCTTGCCTCGTTGGCCTTCACGCATTTCGACCGACCTCACGCGTGGTGTACGCCGTTCAGTTGCGAACTGAACGGCGTGATCGGTCAAACCACGGATTTTCCTGCCTTTCGGATCAGCCGATGCTCACACCGTGAGCTTCTGCCAGCGGCTTCAGGCCACCCGCGAAACCTTGTCCGATCGCCTTGAACTTGAATTCGTCGTTGTGGCGATACAGCTCGCCGAAGATCATGGCGGTTTCGGTCGATGCGTCTTCGGACAGGTCGTAGCGGGCGATTTCCTTGCCGTCGGCCTTGTTGACGACGCGGATATAGGCGTTGCTCACTTGGCCGAATGACTGCTTGCGGGCTTCGGCATCGTGAATCGTGACGGCGAAGACCAGCTTCTTCACGTCGGCCGCCAGACCGGCCAGCTTCACGTTGACCTGCTCGTCGTCGCCGTCGCCCTGGCCGGAACGGTTATCGCCCAGGTGCTCGATGGAACCGTCCGCGGACTTCTTGTTGTTGTAGAAGATGAAGCTGGCGTCGTTCAGGACTTTGCCGTTTTCACCGGTGACGAAGACCGAGGCGTCGAGGTCGAACTCGGTGCCGTCGGTGACGCGCGGGTCCCAGCCCAGGCCGACGACGATTTCGCTCAGGCCCGGGGCCTCTTTCGACAGGGAGACGTTACCGCCTTTGGACAGACTTACAGCCATGGTGTGATTCCTTGTTCAGGTGAGGAGACCGTTCAGAAGTTCATGCCGTAGCCGTTGGCCAGGGCACGCAGGCCGCCGGCGTAGCCTTGGCCCACGGCGCGGAATTTCCACTCGCCGCTGCTGCGGTACAACTCCGCGAAGATCATCGCGGTTTCGGTGGAGGCGTCTTCCGCCAGGTCGTAGCGGACCACCTCGGCGCCGGAAATCTCGTTCACGACACGGATGAACGAATTGCTGACCTGGCCGAAGTTCTGCTTGCGCGCTTCGGCGTCGTGGATGGTGACCGTGAAGGCGATCTTGTCGATGTCGGCCGGAACGCGGCTCAGGTCGACCTTGAGGACTTCGTCATCGCCGTCGCCCGCGCCGGTACGGTTGTCGCCGGTATGTTCGACGGAGCCGTCCTGGCTGCGCAACTGGTTGTAGAAGATGAAGTCGGCTTCACCGCGGACTTTGCCGTTGGCCCCCAGCAGGAAGGCGCTGGCGTCCAGATCGAACTCGGCACCATCGGTTGCGCGCGGGTCCCAGCCCAGGCCAACCAGGATTCTGGTCAGGCTCGGGTCGGTTTTGGACAGGGAGAGGTTGCCGCCTTTTTGAAGAGTCAGTGCCATGAAAACAGCTCCTTTGGGTTGTGACGGGTTACTGATTTTCGGCTTGCGCGTCTTCCTTGTTCGGGAAGATCACGCTGGCCAGGATTCCGATTGCCAGGACCACCAGTACGATGAGCAGGCTGGTGTTCGGGGAGATGCTGATACCGTGGTGGAACAGATGGTCGGTCGCGTTCAGGCCCAGCTTCGCCGCGATGAAGAACAGCAATACGATCACGGCCTTTTCCAGATGCACCACGTAGCGCTTCAGCGCTTCCAGAACGAAATACAGCGTGCGGAGGCCAAGGATGGCGAACAGCATCGCCGAGTAGACGATCAGGGGTTCACGGCTGACTGCGATGACCGCCGGGACCGAGTCGAACGCGAACAGGACGTCGGACACTTCGATCACGACCAGGCAGAGGAACAGCGGCGTAGCGAAAAGGCCGCCTTTGGCCGCCAGGCTCATGTCCCGTTCGGCCGTCCGTACTTCCGACTCGAGCTTCTTGCGGCTCACGAAAAAGTGGTGGCCGTGCAGCCTGGGCCATACGGGGAAGAGCTTTTTCGCGAAGCGGCAAGCAAGATGCTGCGAGTAATCCTTCGCCTCGTCATCGTCGTCACCGCCCTTGAGCATCATGACGGCGGTCCACGCCACGATCAGCGCAAAGGCGATCTCGACCCAGGGCCCGAATGCCAGCAGGCCGGTACCGATGACGACGAAGACACCACGGAATACGATGGCCCCGATGATGCCCCAGTGCAGGATGCGGTGACGCAAGCCGTCCGGGACCTTGAACCAGGCGAAGATCGCCATGAAGACGAACAGGTTGTCGACGGAGAGGACCTTCTCCAGTGCATAACCGGTCAGGAACAGGCTGGCCACTTCCGCGCCGTGCTGCACGTACAGGAAGCCGGCGAATGCAAGGGAGATGGCCACCCAGAATACCGACCAGATGGACGCCCGGGCGAGGGTGACCGGCTTGTCGTCGCGGTGGGTAACCATGTCCAGCAGCAGGGCGGCCAGCGCCAGGCCGACGAATACCGCCATGGTCAACGGCGGGAAGCCAATGTGTGTCGTTTCCACGTTTCGGTTTCCTACAGTTCGAAGTCGACCGGGTTCAAGCCGAGCTCCAGGCAAATCAGGCGGCAAGCCGCTTTTTCCTTGTCGTCGAAATGGCCGTCGGATGCGCCGATGGCACAGGCCACGCGCACCAGCAAACGTGCTTCGCCGTCCTTGCCCTTGATCTTGCCGATGGCCTTCAGCGCCTCGGCCTGGCCGATCTGGAAATCGAATTCGAACTTGCCGCAGGCGTCGCTGAACACCGCGATCACGTCGCTCAGGTTGAAGACCTTCAATTCCGGGGAGTTGTTGATGAAGCCGACCATCTTCAGCTTCTCTTCGGATTTGATCTCGCCATCCGCGGCGGAGATCAGCGCGCAAGCATTGGCGGTCGCCTCCATGAACGTTCGGTTCTTGAATTTGGCGACTTCGATGGTCAAGGTTTCGCGGGCTTTGGCCGCGTTGGTTTTCAGCCAGTCGAGCATGTGTTTCCTCTCAGTGAGCGGGGCCGGACGGCCCCGCCGGGTCATGGGTTACTTGGAGCCTGCTTTCCAGCGCATCCCCCAGCCGTAGGCACGATCCATTTCCTCGTGTCCGGGGTGGAAGTCGACTCGACGAGAGACCTTGACGGCCCCGTTCACGTTTTCAAGCAGGGCAATCGCGCACATGCCGTGGCGGCCTCCCTCCTCATTCATGCGAACTTCGATTTCGGACTGGCCGGGCACGAAAATGGTGACGACACCGTCCGTTGCCTTCCAGTTCGGCGCGCCGTCGTAGATGAACGCGAAAATCAGGATGCGTTCGATCTTGTTCCACTGTTGCCCATTGATGCGAAGCCACTCGCCATCGGCAACCGAGCCGGTACGGTCATCTCCCATCAGCTGGATGTAGGGTTCCGCCCGCAGATCGCCGAAACGCTTGCCGAGCGCCTGCACGGCCCCTTTGAGTCCGTCCTGCATTTCAAACAGGCAACCCAGGTCCAGATCGATGGCACCGTGTTTTCCCAGGAAGCCGCCGAGCAGCCCACTCGTCCCCTGGTTCCAGTTCAGGTTCACCTTGATTTCACCGAAGCCGGCCGCGGTCTTCTCCAGACTGATGCTGGGGCGTGATTTGTCGAGCGTGACCTTGCTGAGTCGGATCGTGGACGCCGGTGCGCCAGGCGGGACCGGCGCGAGCGCCGGCGCCGGTACGGGCGCCGGGGGCGGCGCGGGAGGGCTCTGCGTCGGGCTACCGGACGGCGCGGCAACGTCGACTCCGAAGTGCTTGGCCAGCGGCTCCAGGCCGCCCGCAAAGCCTTGTGCGACACAGCGGAACTTCCATGCGTCCTGACGGCGGTAAAACTCCCCGAGGATCAGCGCAGTCTCATTCATCCCGGCAGTCGGGATCTGCGCCTCGATCCCTCCCGTCACGGCCAGTGCCAGCATCGAAACGCGATCGAAGGTCGCCTTGTTCTCGTGGATGGTCGCGGTGAGCGCGACTTTCTCGACGGCAGGGTCGATCCGAGCGAGATCCACGGTGAACGTTGCCCGGCCGGCCGTCGTGGTGGTCAACTGAACCGCGCCACCCAGGACGCTGGTTTGGCCGTAGAAGCACATGTCGCCATCGCCTCGGACCTTCGCGGCAGCAGTGAGCGCGAATGCAGAAATATCGATCTCCGCGCCGGGAATCGGCGCGTAGTTGATGTCCACACGCAATTGGCCGGTGGCCACCGGCGCATTGCCGCCAGGTACCAGTGTCGTCATGCTCGCACCGCCTGAATCGCCAGATTGACGAGATCGTCCGCGGTGCGGCCGTGGGTGGACTGGCCGATCGCCTTGAATTCCCAGCCGCCGCCGCCACGGCTGAGGCTGGCCATTACGACACCGGTGTGGCGACCTTTCTCCGCCAGGTTGAAGCGCGCCAGCTCCTTGTTTTGGGCGTCGTCGAGGATGCGGCAGTAGGCGTTTTCGACCTGGTCGAACGTCTGACCGCGGAAGCTGTTCACGGTGAACACCAGGTGCTGGATGGTGCCCGGCAGGCGCTGCAGGTCGACATGGATGGTTTCATCGTCGCCGTCACCTTCACCCGTCAGGTTGTCGCCGGAGTGCTCGATGGCGCCGTCCCTGGATTCCAGTTGTCGGAACCAGACCAGGTCGACGGATTTCATGTCGCCGTCCAGCAGGATGCAGGAAGCATCGAGGTCGATGTCGTTGCTGCCGCCGCCCAGCATCTTGGAGAAGAAGCCGCCGGACTTTACCGGGTCCCAACCCAGGCCCAGACTAATCGAGGTCAAGCCACGGCCCGCGGTTTTTTCCAGCGAGATGCTCTGATTCTTGCTCAGGGTGAGTGCCATCTTTACGCTCCTTGTTGATCTTCAGTGTTCGGTGTTCAGTGTTCGTGTGAGGGATCGGACGGAGTCACATTCCAGAGTCCCCGGCTTTGCTAAACCGCGAGCGGGATTGCCGCCACACGGGGAAAGCGTCGCCATGAATCGTGTTGCGCGGCAGCCGCTCACTCGCGGTCCGGATGCGGGTCGCTGCTGCTACTCGGCCGACATCGAGCCGGCGGACGGTAGACCGTGCGCCTTTGAGGGCAGCCTCACGCATTTCCACGCTCATCAGCCGGCCTCCGCCAGTCGGACGCCGTGCTCGCCATTACTCGGGGCGGTGGGCTTCACGCCGTGCCACTTGGCGCGTTCGAGGATGTTGACCGCCCACTTGTAGTGGGTTGCCGGCTCGCACATCGCGTCGTTGTGCTTGAAAACGGCAGGGGCCGCCTCGTTGACGATCAGCGTGGCGCAGTTGAAGTCCTCGAGGCTCACGCGCAGCGCCTCCTGGATGATGCGGATCTGGCTCGGGTGAATGGCCGTCTTCCCTACCAGGCCATGAGCGATGTCCAGTTCCAGCTCCTCGTTCAGGAGATGGGGCGTGGCGAGTTGCTCGAAGACGGGCGCGGTCAGGGCAAAGCCCTGGGCCCCCATGATTCCGGCAAGCATGGGAATCACGTAGCTGAGGGGCGTGCTGTAGAGCGTGGTGGCCGGATTGCGCCGCAGACCAAGACAACCCATCAGGTCGTTGCCGCCGATTCGCAGCGCGATGATGCGTCGGTTCAGGTTGGCCTTCAGGGCCGAGCCAAGCTCTACCATTGCGCCCGGGTCGTAAACGTCGGCCGTCTCCAGTGTCGGCATGAGGTACAGGTCAGGATGACTGACCGCGTTTTCCCACGATGAAAGGGATCGCAGCGTCAACTTGGGTACGACGAACCCGTCGACGTGCTTCATCAGCGGCCAGTCGTTCAGTACCGCCGCCATCGCGGCGTCACGTGGCCGAACGAACAGCAAGGGACCGGATTCGGCGCGCCCACCCCGGGCATCGATATTCACGAGGAGCGCCCGCAGGTTCGCCAGCGCGCCGTCGACGTCGATTGCCGCCACCGCGTCTTCCAGGCAGACCACCAGCGAGCGCAGCTCCGGGAGCCTGGTGCCGGAAACCACATCCAGAATGTCGCTGCGGGTGGCCGGCATGTACAGCGTCGCGCCGAGGGCGAACGGAGAGATGGTCTTAATCAATTCGCGCTCCGAATGATTGTGACCGCGCAGTACGGACCCAGATCGGCGCCCGCTTCCTCGACGGTCACGCCCGCGCGTTCGGTGAGGTGCAGCAGCAACTGAACGTCGCTGTCATTGCGGTCACGTACCAGCACACGATCCGGCACACGGCGCAGGACCGCTCGGGTTGCCTCGGCGATACCCGGTTTCACGCGGTTCAGGTTGCCGATGTCGAAGCGGGTTGCCAACGCGGACACCACGCCGTCCGCGGACGCCTGGAGCGTCAGTCGCTGATCGTTGGTCCATGGAGCGGCAGGTCGGGCGTCTGCAAGGGCCCGACGTTCGGCGTCGATCCTGTCGATGAACTCGCGCGTGACATCGTGTTCGCGCAGGTGTTCGTAGACCACGCAACCATGCAGCCCGCCTTGAGTCGGCCAGATGGAGCGGGACACCAGCCCGGAAACGGTTGCGCCGAGAATGCCGGACGGAATGGTCCAGTCTTGCGCGGAGGCCGCCAGCCACGCGCGGCCGCAAGGATCGGCCAGAACCACGAGGCGCGGACCTTCGGGGAAGCGCGTGTCGTCCGCGAGGGTCCGTGCGAGCTCGCCTGAAATGGCGCCCTTGCCGGTCCAGCCATCGACGAAGACGATGTTTTCGGCGCCATGCAGCCGGATGATGGCTTCCAGCGCAACCGTGTCGATCCCGCGATCGCGAATGATGCTGATCCCGTAGTGGCGGGCGTCGCGCCCCATCTCCACGAGTGCCCGGCGCAGCAGCACGCCAAGCGGCAGGCCGGCGCGAACAAACGAGACCAGGGCGACGTCCGGCCCGGTGTAGGCGGCGCTCAGCGCCATCGCCAGGGACTGCACATCCGAAGCCATGCGGGCGCCGTTCTGCAGCAGCGCGCGGGCATAAAGGAGCTTGTGCACGTCGGAGGGCGCCTGCTCGAGGCCGATCATTTCCGAGTAGTGTTTTTGATTCGTCTGAATCAGGCGCTCCTTCTCCTCGATGTCGGTGACGCTCATCCGCACGTGTCGCAGAAGGAAGTGCACGTCTTCGGCGGCGTAGCTGCCGCTGCCGACGGTGTTCAGGCTCGCGAGGCGATTACCCATGGATCGTCCCCGTCACCCAATTCGCAAGCTGGCTGCGCGCCGGTGTCGCCCACATGTGGCAGAGGTCCATGTACCCCAGATCGGTGATGCTGTCGCCGAAGCCCAGGACCGGTCGCTCGCCGTGGCTCTCACGGTCGCGGCGCAACCACTCGTGAACGGCCGCGCGCTTGGCCAGCCCCGTTGGCAGGAAGGCGAGGTTGTTGCCGTTGGCGTGAACGTGCATGCCGTCCACCATGCGCCGGGACCGAACGCCGGCCAGCACCTCGGCGAGCACCGCGTCGTCGGACGCGTTGTGCTTGACCACGACGTATTGGCGCAAGCCTTCTTCTTCCACCACCCAGCCGCGGAGTGAGTAGCCGAGTTCCCTGCCGATCGCCAGCGTGGCCTCGCACAGTGCCGGCAGTCGGTCCTGAACGCTCTGGAGGGCCTCGGCCATTCGCCCGTGCCAGCTTCGATCGCGTAACCCGTCGGGGCGGAGCATGACGCCGCCATGCGAGCAGATTGCGCCTTCGGTGAAGGGAAGCATGACGCGGCCGTATGCCTCCACGCTGCGCGCGGTGACCGGAACGACGTCGGCGGTGGCGAGCAGCCACGTGATGAACGCGTGCTGGACTGGGTCCATGAAGCCGTTTGGCTGACCGTGCACGTCCAGCGTGGCTGCCGTGCGCGGGACACCTTCAGCCATCTTGCGGGCGGTCTGGAACAGGGTGTCGTCGAGGTCGACGAATGCCAGGGGACGGTTACCGCTCATCGACAATCACCTCTGCGTTCAGTGCGTCGACGAGTTCCACAGGGAGTGCCTGGGCGGGGGTTTCCGTGCAGATCAGGACCCGGTCGAACTGACCGGGCTTCACGTTGTAGAGGAAGTTCGGAATACCGAGGCCGTAGTTGTCGGGGAACGACAGCGCGTGCTCGATGGCGTGGCCCAGGGCGATGGGGGACCGCGAGGTCGAGCTGAAGTGGACATCCGCGCCAGATCGCTCCAGGCGTTCCGCCAGCAGAAAAGGACGCCAGACGAACTCGCCGGTACCGACGACAATGACTTTCTCGCCGGGCTGGACCTGAACGTCCGGCGCGAGCGTGTCGTCCACATCCCGAACGCCCAGACGTCCCCAGTCATTGCAGGGCGAGAGAGGCCATTCGCCCATGGAAACGGTGCCGACGTTCGGCATGTCCGGGAGGGGCGCCGACTGATCCTCGTGGAACTGGTAGGCGCCGGTCAGCAGCGATACCGCGGTGACCGGTTCCCCGATGGCGTGACGAGCGGCACCGGCAGTCCAGTCCGTCAGGACGCAGGTCACCACTCGCTGGACGTTGCTCAGACCTGCTTCGACCAGCGCGCGGTGCAGGTTCAGGAAGGTCTTGCCGGTGGAGGCTTCGTCATCGACCAGGATCAGCGATCGAGCCTTCAGCATCAGGTCACGAATCTCGGGATCGACCGGCAAGTGGATCAGATGAGCGCTCGCATGGCTGTGTTCTTCCTCGAATCGAGCAAAGACGCGGGTACCCAGCGGATGACGGGTACTGGTGAGGTACACGCTGTCAGGGCGGCCCGCACGATAGGCGCGGTGCACGCCGGCACCGAGGCCCACTGCGGTTTCGGCCATGCCGATCACCAGTACCGGTCCGGGCAGGTCCGCCGGAATTCCGGCCGCGAGGCGCTCGAAGCTCGCCGCCATGATCGACGGGCGCACCGGGATGTGGCGGCCCAGGACCTTGGATACGAAGAGGAATGCTCGCTTGGGATTCCGGCGCTCCGCGAAACCGAACAGGTTCGCGGGGGGCAGGGCGGCGGCGTCGACTCTGATCTCGAGCAGCCCCCGCTTGAGTTGGGCGCGCAGGCACGTTGATCCTACGTGGCTTTCCATGAACAGCATCCTCGTTGAGCGTGGCTCGAAGAACCACGACGACCGCCTGCGCCTGGTGCGCAGTCGGTCGAACCACGTTCGCGCCGGGCGCCGGCAACCTCGGTCCGGCATCCCGGAATCTTTCAAAATGAAATTGAATCGTATCAAATTTGAAAGGTTGGTGGGTGCAGGCTTGTACCGATGTCGGGATGGCTTTCGTTTTTCGGCTTTGTGCGAGAGGAGGGGCGTGGCGGGCCTGGTGTGGCGCGATGACGGTGGTCAGCCGTTCGACCAAAGCCGATGCGGTGATCGCGGTCCCGTGAAACGGTGAGGGGGAAGGGAAAGGGGGAGGAGAGGAGGGGGAGATGACGCGGGCACGGCGGAGAGGGGTACCGGCCCGCGTCGGACCGCCCGGTTCCGGCCGGGCGGTCAGGGCCTGTCACCGAAGCGGCAGGCCCCGAACCGTCAGACGGCGAGGCAGAGGTACTTGATCACGACGTAGTCGTCGATGCCGTAGTGCGAGCCTTCGCGGCCGAGGCCCGACTGCTTCACGCCACCGAACGGCGCGACTTCGTTCGAGATCAGGCCCGTGTTCACGCCGACCATCCCGTATTCGAGCGCTTCCGCCACCTTCCACACGCGGCCGATGTCGCGGCTGTAGAAGTACGCGGCCAGGCCGAACTCGGTATCGTTCGCGAGGCGGATCACTTCATCGTCGCTGCCGAACTTGAACAGCGGCGCGAGCGGCCCGAACGTCTCTTCCTTCGCGACCTTCATCGCCGGCGTGACACCCGTCAGCACGGTCGGCTCGAAGAAGCCGTGGCCGAGTGCGTGGCGCTTGCCGCCCGTCACGACGGTCGCACCCTTCGCGAGCGCGTCCTCGATGTGCGCCTCGACCTTCAACACGGCGGCTTCGTTGATCAGCGGGCCTTGCGTAACGCCCGGCTCCGTGCCGCGGCCCACCTTCAGCTGGCCGACGGCTGCCGCGAGCTTCTGCGCGAACTGGTCGTACACGGCTTCATGCACGTAGAAGCGGTTCGTGCACACGCAGGTCTGGCCGCTGTTGCGGTACTTCGACGCGATCGCGCCCTGCACGGCCGCATCGAGATCGGCGTCGTCGAACACGATGAACGGTGCGTTGCCGCCGAGCTCCAGCGACACCTTCTTGACCGTCGCCGCGCATTGCGACATCAGCAGGCGGCCGACCGGCGTCGAGCCCGTGAACGACAGCTTGCGCACGATCGGGTTCGACGTCAGCTCGCCGCCGATCGCCTTCGGGTCGCCCGTGACGACGCTGAACACGCCGGCCGGCACGCCCGCGCGCTCGGCCAGCACGGCCATCGCGAGCGCGGAGAACGGCGTCGCCTCGGCCGGCTTCACGACGATCGGGCAGCCCGCCGCGAGTGCCGGGCCGACCTTGCGCGTGATCATCGCCGCCGGGAAGTTCCACGGCGTGATCGCCGCGCACACGCCGATCGCTTCCTTCGTCACGACGATGCGCTTGTCGCTCGCCGGCGTCGGGATCGTGTCGCCGTACACGCGCTTGCCTTCTTCCGCGAACCACTCGAGGAACGATGCCGCGTAGCCGATCTCGCCCTTCGCTTCGGCCAGCGACTTGCCCTGCTCGGTGGTCAGGATCAGCGCGAGATCGTCGGCGTTTTCCATCATCAGGTCGTGCCACTTGCGCAGGACGACCGCACGTTCCTTCGCGGTCTTCTTGCGCCACGCCGGCCATGCGGCGTTCGCGGCTTCGATCGCGTGACGCGTTTCGGCCGTGCCCATCGCCGGCACCGTGCCGAGCAGGCCGCCCGTCGCCGGGTTGCGGACTTCGAACGTCTCGCCGTTCGTCGCGCCTTGCCATTCGCCGTTGACGTACGCCTGCTGACGGAACAGCGACGGGTCTTTCAGTGCCAGGGTTTCCTGCACAGTGCTCATATGAATCACCTGCTTCGAAAAGGACGGATGAAACGGCCGCCGCCGTCATGAAGACGGCGGCGGCGCATTCAGTGGATGAAGTCGGCGGACACTCAGGCCGGCACGCCGACCGTTTCCTTCAGCACTTCCTCGAGGATCACGAGCGCTTCGTCGAACACGGCTTGCGGGATCGTCAGCGGGAACAGGAAGCGCACGACGTTCGAGTACACGCCGCACACGAGCAGCAGCAGGCCGCGCTCGAGCGCACGCGTCTGCACGCGCTTCGTGAATTCCGCATCCGGCTCGCCCGAACCCGGCTTCAGGAACTCGACCGCGATCATCGCGCCCGGGCCGCGCACGTCGGCGATCTGCGGCACGTCGGCCTGCAGCGCGTTCAGCTTCGCCTTCAGCACGTCGCCGAGTTGCGTCGCGCGCTCGCACAGCTTCTCTTCGTCGATGATCTCGAGCACCGCGTGCGCCGACGCGACGGCCAGCGGGTTGCCCGCGTACGTGCCGCCGAGGCCGCCCGGAGCCGCCGCGTCCATCACGTCCGCACGGCCGACGACGCCCGACAGCGGCATGCCGCCCGCGAGGCTCTTCGCCATCGTGATCAGGTCGGCCAGCACGTCGTAGTGCTGCATCGCGAACAGCTTGCCGGTACGCGCGAAGCCCGTCTGCACTTCGTCGGCGATCAGCAGGATGCCGTGTTCGTTACAGATCTTGCGCAGCGCGCGCACGAACTCGGCCGGCGCCGGGTTGAAGCCGCCTTCGCCCTGGACCGGTTCGAAGATGATCGCGGCGACGCGCTTCGGATCGATGTCGGCCTTGAACAGCATCTCGATCGCCTTGATCGAGTCGGCGGTCGTCACGCCGTGCACGGCGTTCGGGTACGGGGCGTGGAACACGTCGCCCGGGAACGGGCCGAAGTTCAGCTTGTACGGGGCGACCTTGCCGGTCAGCGCCATGCCCATCATCGTGCGGCCGTGGAAGCCGCCCGAGAAGGCGATGACGCCCGGACGGCCGGTCGCTGCACGCGCGATCTTGATCGCGTTCTCGACGGCTTCGGCGCCGGTCGTGAAGAACGCGGTCTTCTTCGGGAAATCGCCCGGCGCGCGGTCGTTGATCTTCTCAGCCAGCTCGACGTACGACGCGTACGGGACGATCTGGTAAGCGGTGTGCGTGAAGTTGTTCAGCTGATCCGCGATCGCCTTGACGATCTTCGGGTGGCGGTGGCCGGTGTTCAGCACCGCGATGCCGGCGGCGAAATCGATGAAGCGGCGGCCTTCGACATCCCACAGTTCCGCGTTCTCGGCGCGGGCTGCGTAGAAATCGCACATCACGCCAACGCCGCGCGGGGTGGCGGCGTTCTTGCGGGCCTGCAGGTCGGCATTCTTCACGGTCATCTCCTTGATGTTCTTTCCGGTGAGGTGAAAATCGGGCGCTTCGACAGCCCATGGAGGCGACTATAATCACATTTGGCTCTGGCAATCAGAGCCATTTCAATAAATATTCAGGAGCCAATCATGCGCGCGAGCGTGTTGTCGGACTGGCTGGCGCAGCGCCTCGTGCGCGGCGGCGAACAGCCGATCTACCGGCAGCTTCACCGGCTGCTGCAACAGGCGATCCTGTCGCGCGAACTGCCGGCCGGCACGCGCGTGCCGTCGTCGCGGCTCCTGGCCGCCGAACTCGGGATCGCCCGCAACACGGTCACGCAGGTTTACGAACAGCTTGCGCTCGAAGGCTACGTGAACTCGGCGACCGGCCGCGGCACGTTCGTCGCCGACAGCGCGCCGGACGAGATCGTTGGCGCGCCGCCCGACGCGGCCGCCGCGCGCCCGGCGCTCGTGCAGGCCTCCGCGCGGCGGCTGTCCGCGCGCGGCACGCGGCTCGTCGAAGGCGCCGGCGTGTCGAAGCGGCAGGGCGGCGCGTTCATGCCGGGCGTGCCCGATGTGTCGCGATTTCCGGCGCGCGTGTGGACGCGGCTGCACAACAAGTACTGGCGGCGCCTGCGTCCCGACCTGCTGACCTACGCGCCGGGCGGCGGGCTCGCGCTGCTGCGCGAGGCGCTGGCCGACTACCTGCGCACGTCGCGCTCGGTGCGCTGCACGCCCGAGCAGATCGTGATCACGACCGGGATCCACCAGTCGATCGACCTCGCGGTGCGGCTCTTGACCGACCCGGGCGACGCGATCTGGACCGAGGATCCGTGCTACTGGGGCGTGCGTAGCGTGCTGAACGTGTCGGGGCTGACGACGCGGCCGATTCCGGTCGACGACGAAGGCATCGCGCCATCGGCCGCCGATCTCGCCGAACCGCCGAAGCTGATGCTCGTCACGCCGTCGCACCAGTATCCGCTCGGGATGGTGATGAGCCTCGCGCGGCGGCGGATGCTGCTCGAATACGCGCGCCAGCACGGCTGCTGGATCATCGAGGACGACTACGACAGCGAATTCCGCTACGGCAGCCGGCCGCTCGCGTCGCTGCAGGGGCTCGATACGGCCGGGCAGGTGATCTATGTCGGCAGCTTCGGCAAGACGCTGTTCCCGGGGCTGCGGGTCGGCTACCTGGTTGCACCGGAGCCGCTCGCGGAAAGTTTCGCGACCGCCAGCGCCGAGCTGTATCGCGAAGGGCAGTTGCTGCAGCAGGCGGTGCTGGCCGAATTCATCGCGGAAGGGCACTTCGTGTCGCATATCCGCAAGATGCGTACGTTGTATGGGCAGCGCCGCGAGGTGCTGCTCGACGCGGTCGCGCAGCGCTACGGCAACACGCTGCACGCGCTCGGCAGCGATGCGGGGCTGCATCTGGTCACGCAGTTGCCGGCAGGCGTCGACGATCGCGCGGTCGCGCAGGCCGCGCTCGAACGCAATATCGTCGTGCGGCCGTTGTCCGGGTATTACGCGGACCGCGAACGTGCGGCGTCGGGGTTGCTGCTCGGGTATGCGTGCGTGCCGGAGGACGAGATCGCGACCGCGTTCGCGACGCTCGCCGAGGCGATCGACGAGCGGGCGTTTGGCCGGGTGGTCGAGGTGGCTTGAGCGGCGCATTCGGTGGCGGTATCGCGTTGCGATGCCCGCCGCGGCCATCGATACCGGACGGCGGTGTGCTCTCCGCACCGCGAAGAGCACGTGCATTCCGCAGACCCTGCCGTGAACCTCAATACCCGATCCACACCGCGAACGTCAGCACGACGCACGACAGTGCGAGCAGCGCCAGGAACAGCGGCAGCACGAAGCGGATCCACGCACCGAAATCGACGCGTGCGGTAGCCAGATACGCGAGCAGCATCCCGGACGTCGGCGTGACGAGGTTCGTCAGCCCGCCGCCGAGCACGAACGCGAGCACCGACGTCTGGCCGCTCACGCCCGACAGCTGCGCGATCGGCCCGATGATCGGCATGCTGACCGCGGCCTTGCCCGACACCGACGGAATGAACACGTCGAGCACCATCTGCACCCCCATCAGCCCGTTCGCGACCCACACCGGCGACTGCCCGTCCGCGAGTCGCGTGAAGAAATTGATCAGCGTGTCGAGCACGAGGCTGTTCTGCAGCAGCAGTTCGACGGACGCTGCGAGCCCCATCAGCAGCGCCGCGAGGATCATGTTCTTCATCCCGTCGACGAACGCGTCCGCCGCGCTGCGCGAATCGAGCCCGCCGATGATGGCCGTCACGATGCTCACGGCCGTGTAGAACGCCGCCAGCTCGATGTTGCCCCACTTCAGTTCGCGCGTGCCGTAGATCAGCATCGCGACCGCCGCTGCGAACACGACCAGTGTCGCCTTGTGGCGCAGCGACAGCTTCGCGGTTGCGTCCGCGGCGTGGCCGGTTGCGGTCTGTCCGGCGCGATAGCCGGTGCTGCGCACGTAGCGCAGCAGGTACAGGATGCCGATCGTCAGGAAAACGACGAACACGGCCGCGCGCAGCGCCACGCCGCTGAACAGCGGCACGCCGACCAGCGGCTGCGCGACGGCCAGTGCGAGCGGGTTCGTGACCGATGCGATATAGCCGATCTTCGCGGCAAGCGCGACCAGTGCGACCGCGTAGAGGTCGGAGAGACCCAGGCGCCGCGCGATCACGACGACCATCGGAATGATCACGAGATACTCGGAGATGAAGCCGAGCAGCGTGCTGCCGAGCCCGATCAGGATCATCAGCATCGGCGTGAGCAGGTACACATTGTTGCCGGTGAGCTGCAGCAGCCGGTCGATGCCCGCATCGACCACACCGGTGCGGCGCATCACGCCGAACATCCCGCCGACGAACATCACCATCACGATCAGCGGCGCGTTCTTCAGCAATCCTTCCGGTATCGCGACGAATGCCGAGACGAGGCTCGCGGGCATCGCATGCGTGGGCGTGCTGTGGCTGATTGTTGGTGCAACGAGCGTCGTGAGCGCTGTGGTCTTCGGCACCACGTGATAGGTGCCCGGCACGACGAGCCGGCCGTTGCGCTCGAAGCGGCCGGAATCGACGATCCAGGTGAGTGCGATCGCGACCGCCAGCACCCACAGCATCATCACGACCGGATGCAGCATCTTGCCGCGCGGATGCGGCGCGCGGCCGGCGTGGGCCGATGCGTCGCCGGGCGCATTGCCGGCCGCGTCGTGGGTCGCTGCATCAGCCGGTGCCGCAAGCGGGGTGGCGTCGGAGGCGCGTGCGCCGGCAGGGTTCGGAGAAGAGGCGGACATCGGATCCTCGTCGAAGAAGAAGCGGGCCGTCAGGCCGGTTGCAGCGCGGCGCGCGCCGGGACGTAGCCGAGTTCGGCGGAAATGGCGAGGCTGCATGCCTGCAGGCGCTCGAGATAGTCGGGGATGTCGGCGTGGCTCACGCGCACCTCGGGCCCCGTCACGCTGACCGACGCGACTGTCGCGCCGGTCAGGTCGCGCACCGGCACCGCGATCCCGACCGCGCCGGGCGTCACCTCGCCGCTGCTCACCGCGTAGCCCTTGCGCGCGACCGCGTCGAGTTCGCCGGCGAGCTTCGCCGGATCGTCGGCCTGCCCGTTCCTGCGCAGTTGCGCGAGATATTCGTCGCGCACCGGGTCGGGCGCGAACGCGAGCAGCACCTTGCCCGATGCGCCGAAATTGATTGGCCGGCGATTGCCGACCGCGCCGACGGTACGCACCGTGTGCGTCGTTTCGCACCGCGCGACGCACACCGATTCGAGCCCTTCGCGCACGCGCAGCACGATGGTCTCGTTGATCGCCTGGTTGAGCGCGAGCATGTGCCGGTGCGCGGCGCGCACGAGCGCGTTCTGCTGCGACGCCGCCACGCCGATCACGAACGCCTGCGGGCCGAGCGCATAGGTGGACGTGCGCGGGTCCTGCACGACGAAGCGGTGCAGTTCGAGCGTGCACAGCATCCGGTACGTGCGTGACTTGTTGATGCCGAGCTGCGATGCGAGCTCGGTCACGCCGAGGTTCGGGTGTTCGGCCACGTAGGTCAGCAGCTTCAGCGCGCTGTCGACGGCGTCGACGATATAGGTCGTCATGCGGGGTCTCCCTGCGGCGCGATGCGCGCGCGGACGTAATCGGCGAGTGCATCGAGGTACGCGTCGACCGAGCGCTTCAGCGTGGCGAAGCCCGCGTGTTTCGCGAATGCGGCCTCGTCCATGTACAGCGCGCGGTTGAATTCGATCTGGATGCTGTGGCGCTGCCGTGCGGGATCGGCGAGCGCGGTCAGCAGGTCGCCGCCCTGGTACGGGTCGTTGACCTGCACGCGATAGCCGGCGTCGGCGAACCACTGCGCGGTCCACCCGGTGAAGGCCGGATCCGCGGTCGTGCCGCGCCGGTCGCTGACGACGACGTCCGGCCGCCATTCGCCCGCGTCGACGTTCATCGCGTTGCCGCGCGACTTCATCGAATGGCAGTCGATATGCCACAGCGCGGCGTGCGCGGCGTGCAGCGGCTCGGCGATGCCGGCGAGCGCGCGGCGGTACGGCAGGTAGTACGCGTCGATCCGGTTGCGTACTTCTTCGAGCGACAGCTTGCGGTCGTACAGCGGCACGCCGGGCAGCGCGTCGCGCCGGATCAGCCCCATCCCGCGCTGCGTGTACGGCTGCGGCGCAAGCGGCTCGGGCCACGGCTCGGCGAGCAGCATCGCGTCGATGTCGGTTTCCGCGCGGTTCGGATCGATGTATGCGCGCGGAAACGTCGCGCCGAGCAGCGTGCCGCCACGCGCGGGCGTGCCGGCCCACAGTTCGTCGATGTACGCGTCCCACGTCGTGCGGATCGCGTCATCGGGCGCAATGGTGGCGAAGTCAGGCGGATACGCGATGCCGCTGTGCGGCGAGTCGACGACGATCGGCAGGGCCGGCACAGTCGGCGTCGCGACGAAATACGCAAGCGATGCGCCGGCAGTCGCGTTGTTGCAATTAAACGTCAGCATGGGGATCAGGTTCTTTACCTAGTTTCTCGAAGCGTCTCGTGCGTTTGTTTTAATCATTAAAACATCGTATCAATATTTCACAACGACTGAAAATCGCGGTCAAGGGCTTTTTGCGATACCGGGATTACGCGTCGAGATCGGGCTGTAATGCCCGTGGTTATTGGGCTTGTTTCATTCATTGAAACGACTGTAGATTCAGGGGTATTCGACTCCCGTGTGCGATTTTTGGCATCGCTTGACGCTTCAAATCGCAGAATTCGACAATGAATAAGACGATGTTTTATTCAATAAAACACGTGTCGAGCGAAACAAATCGCTCCCCATATTCAGTCGATAAAAGGGGTTGGAGATGAAGCGAAAAGGGGTGGCAGTCGCGCTGGCGGGTATCGCAACGGCGGCGGGTGCGATGCACGCGCACGCACAGTCGAGCGTGACGCTGTACGGCGTGGTCGATTCGGGGATCACGTACACCAACAACCAGAACGGCCACGCCGCGTGGCAGGCAACCGGCGGCAACGAGCAGGGCACGCGCTTCGGGCTGCTCGGCAAGGAAGACCTCGGCGGTGGCACGCGCGCGGTGTTCCGGCTCGAGAACGGCTTCAACATCGAGAGCGGCGCCGCGAGCCAGGGCGGCCGTCTGTTCGGGCGCCGCGCGTACGTCGGGCTGGAAAACGACCGCTGGGGTACGCTGACGATGGGCCGCCAGTACAACGCGGCGCAGGAAGTGCTGGAGCCGCTGCAGATCGGCGCGACCACCGCCCTTACTCAATATGCGCTGCACCCGTTCGACACCGACGACCTGAACAACACGTTCCGCACCAACAACTCGGTGCAGTACCAGACGCCCACCTGGTATGGCTTGCGCGCGGTCGGCCTGTACGGCTTCTCGAATTCGACGTCGTTCGCGCAAAACCGCGTGTGGAGCATCGGCACGAGCTACGAGAACGGGCCGCTGCAACTCGGCGCGGCCTACGTGCGCGTCGATCGTCCGGCGCTCGACACCACCGGCGCGGCGGCATCCGACAACTACTACACGTTCATCAAGGGCGTGACGCGCCAGCAGATCTGGGGCGCGGGCGGCGCGTATGCGTGGGGCGCCGCGACGTTCGGGCTGCTGTACACGAGTTCGCTGATCAACCTGCAGACGGGTGGCGCGATGCGCTTCAACAACTACGAGGGCAGCGTGCGCTACCTGATGACGCCCGCGCTGCAGTTCGCGCTCGGCGAAACCTACACGCAGGTGCTCGCGTCGCAGGGGCCGAAGCCGAGCTCGCACTACCTGCAGACGAGCGTCGGTGCGCAGTATTTCCTGTCGAAGCGCACCGATATCTACGTGAACGCGTTCTACCAGCGTGCGTCGTCGAACACGGTGGCCGCGATCGAAGGCATCTCGAATCCGTCGAGCACGCGCACGCAGATCGTCGCGGTGACGGGCATCCGCCACAAGTTCTGACGCGGTGGCAGGCGCGGGCGCGCTTGCTGCCTACAGCCGGATCAGCGCCGCGCCAACCACCACCAGCGCGCACGCGGCAAGCCGCTGCGCGCCGGGCCGCTCGCGCATCACGAGCCAGCCGATCGCGACCGCGAAGATCGAGCTCGTTTCGCGCAGCGCCGACACCGTCCCGACCGGCAAGTACCGGTACGCGAGGATCACGATCCCGTACGCCGCGAGCGAGATCGTGCCGGCGATCGCGCCCTGCGTGAGCGCGGTGCGCGAGCCGAGCACCGCGCGCGGGCCGCCACGCACCGCGCAGACCAGCACGAACTGCGGCACGCTCCACAGTACGTACACCCACGCGATGTAGCCGAGCGCGCTGCCGGACACGCGCGAGCCGATGCCGTCGCAGATCGAATACGCGGCGATGAACACGCCCGTGAGCAGCGCAAACGGCACGCCTTCGCCGGAGAACCGGAAGCCGCGTCGCAGTGCGAGCGACATGATGCCGAACGACACGAGCGCGATGCCCGCGAAGCCGAACGGCGTCGGCCGCTCGTGCAGGATCGCGAGCGCCAGCACCGACACGAGCAGCGGAGAAATCCCGCGTGCAATCGGATAGATCTGCCCAAATTCGCCGCTGCGGTACGCGCGCGCCAGCGTGAAGCAGTACGCGACCTCGAGCGCGGCCGATGCGGCGATGTACGGCCACGCGGCGGGCGCCGGCGCGGGCAGCAGCGCGGCGCCGACGACACCGAACGCGAAATACGGCAGCGACATCGTGCCGAGCTGGACGAGCCGGTCTTCGCTCACGTGGAGGAAGGCATTCCAGATCGCGTGCAGCAACGCGGAGCACAGCACGAGGCCGATGAAGAGGTGGTCCATGGACGAAGAGGCGGACAGGGGCGGGAGCGGAGGAGGCGCCGTCATTATGTGGGTATCGGGCGCACTCGCATGGAATTGTCGATAATGGCGTGTTGTTATTCACCGGATGCCGACCATGACCGAAGCCACCCAAGCCCAGCCTGCCGTTCCGCGCCTCACGAGCCTGTCACATGGCGGCGGCTGCGGCTGCAAGATCGCGCCGGGCGTGCTGTCCGAGCTGCTGAAGCGCGCGACGCCGCCCGCGCTGTTCCCGGATCTGCTGGTCGGCACCGAGACGTCCGACGACGCGGCCGTCTACCGCCTCAACGACGAGCAGGCGATCGTCGCGACCACCGACTTCTTCATGCCGATCGTCGACGATCCGTTCGACTTCGGCCGCATCGCGGCTACCAACGCGCTGTCCGACGTCTACGCGATGGGTGGCAAGCCGATCCTCGCGCTCGCGCTGGTCGGCATGCCGATCAACGTGCTGCCGCACGAGACGATCGCGGCCGTGCTGCGCGGCGGCGAATCGGTGTGCGCGGATGCCGGCATTCCGGTCGCGGGCGGCCATTCGATCGATTCGGTCGAGCCGATCTACGGGCTCGCGGCGATCGGCGTCGTGCACCCGTCGCGCGTGAAGCGCAACGCAGCTGCACGCGCGGGCGACGTGCTCGTGCTCGGCAAGCCGCTCGGCGTCGGCGTGCTGTCCGCCGCGCTGAAGAAGAACCAGCTCGATGCCGCGGGCTACGCGCAGATGGTCGCGACTACCACCAAGCTGAACCGGCCGGGCGCCGAGCTCGCCGCGCTGCCGGGCGTGCATGCGCTGACCGACGTCACGGGCTTCGGGCTGCTCGGCCACACGCTCGAGCTGGCACGTGGCGCACACCTCACCGCGCGCGTGCACTATGCGTCGTTGCCGTGGCTCGCGGGCGTCGAGGCGTTCGTCGCCGATGGCGTATTTACCGGCGCGTCGGGCCGCAACTGGGCCGCGTATGGCGCCGACGTGCAATTGGCCGCTACGCTGCCGCCCGTCGCGCAGGCGCTGCTGACCGATCCGCAGACGTCGGGCGGCCTGCTGGTCGCGTGCGCCCCCGAGGCCGTCGACGACGTGCTCGCGTGCTTCCGGGCGGACGGCTTCGACCGCGCGGGCGTGATCGGAGAGATGGTGGACGGGCCTGCACGCGTCGACGTCGCGTGACGCTCAAGCGACACACAGGATTTTTTGCGGTCGCTAGAATCGATGCCTTCCATCGAGAAGGTATCGACGACCGATGAACGACTTCCTGTTCGGGCTGATGATCGCGCTGTCGGTCGGGCCCGTCGCGCTGATGATCGCGAACTACGGGATGCGCGCCGGCACCGCGAGTGGTGTGCGCGCGGCGGTGGGCGTCGCGACGGCCGACGGCTGCTATGCGGTCGTCGCGTTCACGCTCGGCGCGATGCTCGCGAGCACGCTCGCCGCACATCTGTCGCTGTTTCGCCTGGTCGGCGCGCTCGTGCTGCTCGCAATGGGCGCGCGGATGCTGTGGCAGGCGCTGCGGGATCGCCGCCACACGCTCGACGGTGATGCGCGGCCGCCAGGCAGCCGGCCGTTTTCATCGATGTTCTTCGTCACGCTGGCGAACCCGCTCACGATCCTGTTGTTCTACGGCTATGCAACGGCTGCGGCCGGTGCGCATCGGCACTGGCTGCTCGGTGCCGCGTGCGTGTTTGCCGGCAGCCTCGCGGGGCAGCTCGTGTTCGCATTCGGCGGCAGCGTGATCGGCCGGATCGTGAAGTCGCCGGCGCTGCTCGCCGCGAGCCATGTGGTTGCGGCGCTTGTCGTGCTGGGTTACGGGGTGGCGGGGCTGGCGCGGTTGTAGCGGTTTGCCGGGTTACACGCGTGCAAGTGCGATTGACGTGTCGGTGCCGAGCAACCGGATAGTATTCCTGATGGTGTGTCGACGCGCGGAGACCATTTCCTTCGTCATTCCCGCGTGTACCAGACCCGCACCGATGCACCGTCGCCGTTTCGTAGTCGGGTTCCGCATCGGGCACGCCCGTTCTATACTCCGACGCGCAGTCTACGAGAGCCGTTCTCACCCAACATCATCGAAACAAGGAACGCCGATGCTGACTCGCTCCATTCTTTCCGCCGCTGCATTCTCGCTCGCAGCCTGTGCGACCGCGCCGTCGATCGCGCAGGACAACCAGGGCAACAATGCATTCGCCGAGACCGGTGCACAGGGCCGCCCGGTCAAGGTCATGATCATCACGATGTTCGGTCCGGAGGGCCAGGCCTGGCTCGACCGGATCGGCCCGTGGCGCGACATCGCCGTGCCCGGCCTGTCGCCCGACTACCCGAACGTGCATTGCAACAAGCAGGACGTATGCGTGGTCACGACCGGCATGGGCTATGCGAATGCGTCGGCGACGATCATGGCGCTCACGTTCTCGCAGCGCTTCGATCTGCGCCGCACGTACTTCCTGATCTCCGGCATCGCGGGTGTCGACCCCGCGCAAGGCACGGTCGGTTCGGCCGCCTGGTCGAAATACCTGGTCGATTTCAGCCTGCAGTGGGAGCTCGATGCACGCGAGATTCCGGCCGGCTGGAATACCGGCTTCCTCGGCATCAACACGAAGAGCCCGAACGACAAGCCGCCGCTCGACTATCGCACCGAGGTGTTCCAGCTCAACCCGCAGCTGACCGACGCCGCGGTCGCGCTGTCGCGCAACGTCGTGCTCGCCGACAGCGCGCAGGCGCAGGCTGCACGTGCGAAGTTCAACTACGCGCCGGCGAACCGGCCGCCGACGGTGATCCAGTGCGATACGTCATCGGGCAACACGTGGTTCTCGGGCACGCTGATCGGCGAGCGCGCGCGCCAGTGGACGAAGATCCTGACCGACGGCAAGGGCACGTACTGCATGACCGCGCAGGAAGACAACGCGACGTATGAAGCGCTCAAGCGGGCGGCGAGCGTGAAGCGGGTCGACCTGTCGCGCGTGGCGGTGCTGCGCACGGGGTCCGATTTCGACCGGCCGTATGCGGGGCAGACGAGTGCCGACAACCTGCTGAACTACGCGGATCAGGGCGGCTTCGCCCCGGCGACAGAAAACCTGTACCGCGCGGGCAATCCGCTCGTTCAGGACATCGTCACGCACTGGGGCGAATGGCGCGACGGCGTGCCGCGTCGTTGAGTTGATTTGATCCGATGGGACGGTGCAGATTGATGTGCTGTCCCGTTGATCAAGTGGGCCGGATGGCCTCCGGCAGCGCAGGATGCGACTGCGCCGCCGGCGATGAGCAAAGGTCGGGGGCTGCTACGGAGTGGACCTGTCCGGTCTCTCGATTCTGATTTCGATTTTCGTGTATTCGGGCCCCAATAACTGCACGGGCCTGGTTCGACCACGTTCATCGGTCATGCCCGAATATCGGGCGGCGCTCGTGCTGATCCGATAGCAGGTCCGTGCCAGCGGTCGCTTTTGATCATCCAGAAGCGTCAGCGGGTTATCGCTCGTTCGTTCGGTCCAGCGCGTGGTGGTCACGACGCGGGTGCGCGCAGGGGCAGGATCGTCGCCGCACGTCAGACGGTCGGCATCCGGAGGCGGTCCGGGCGTGGCAGGTGTTATCGCGTAGCTGGCGATTCCTTCCAGCCCCGGCGTATTGCAAAGTTGCTGACATCCGGCCGGCGGACATTTCGGAACGAATTGCACCCAGATTTGCTTCGCGCTGTCGGCGTCGAGCTCGCCGTCCTTGCGAGCGAAGATGCGTTCTTGTACGTAGACATCGTCCGGTGCCATACCGAGTCCGACGAGAAAGGATTTCATCTGTTCGCCACGTTGCCTGGCCAATTGAGCCGGCTTGTGCTCCCATTCGTATGCAAGCGCATCGATCGTGGCCATCGCGCCTTCCTGTGTCCACTCTCGCGCCGTCAGATAGTGCCTGACGAGGCTGAGCCTCGCGCTGTTGCTTATCTCGGTCGAGTGCAACGGCAACTGGATGCTGTCGGTGAGCAGGACTTTGCACGCGTTTGCTTGCACCGGGCCAAGCAAGACGGCAATCAGCAAGGAGAAGAAGGTGCGCTTCATACGAATTTGCTCCGAGAAACCCCGCCATGGATGGCGGGAAGGAAAGGCGTGCTGTTGACAGGCAGCTTCTACCACGCGTTAGGATCACCAGCATGATCCTCGTCTATCGCTACCGGGTGAAGTCGCTCAACGGCTTGCTTAACAAGCAGAGCCGCGCGGTGAACTACGTCTGGAACTTCTGCAACGACACGCAGAAGCACGCGCTCAAGTGGAGCAAGAAGTGGCCGACGGGATTCGATCTGAACGTGTTGACGACGGGGAGCAGCAGGGCGCTCGGCATTCACTCCGGCACGGTCAACGCGACGTGCGAGCAATATGCGAAGTCGCGCAGTCAACACCGTCGGCCCTCCCTGCGCTATCGCGGCAGGAAATCGCTGGGCTGGGTGCCACTGAAGGGCCGTGATCTGAAGCGCGAGGGTGACGCGTTCCGTTTCGCCGGCAACACGTTTCGCGTATTCAACAGCCGATCGCTTCCCGAAGGCAAGATCAAGGACGGGACCAACTTTGCGCAGGATGCACGCGGCAACTGGTTTCTCAACATCGTGATCGAGATGCCCGATGTTCCGGCCCGACCTATCCGTTCCGGTGTCGGCATCGATCTCGGCCTGAAAGACTTCGCCACACTTTCGATCGGCGAGAAGCTGCCCAATGACCAGTTCGGTCGACGAGCGGCCGAGAAGCTCGCGAAAGCGCAACGGGCGCGAAAGCACAAGCGGCATATCGCGAAGCTGCACGTCAAGGTCGCGAATGCCCGCGCCGACTTCCAGCATAAGCTCGCGCTCGATCTGGTGCAGCGCTTCGATTACATCGCGGTCGGCAACGTGTCGGCTGTCAAACTCGCCGGAACCAGGATGGCGAAGAGCGTCTACGACGCATCCTGGTCGTCCTTCCGGGACAAGCTCCGTTACAAGGCGATGGCGCACGGAGTCACGTTCGAGGAAGTCGACGAAAGCGGTTCTACCCAGTCCTGTTCGGCGTGCGGGTCGAAAGACAGCACGACGCGGCCGAAAGGTATCGCGGGACTGAGAATAAGAGAGTGGGCCTGCAGTGACTGTGGTGTCGTGCATGATCGTGATATCAACGCTGCGCTGAACATTCTCCGATGCGGACGTGCATCGCCAGGTGTGGGAATCCTCCGCCTTTAGGCGGAGAAGGACGTCAAATTGGGTAGACAGCCGGTGGCGCGGTCGGCATCTGATCCTGTGCGGACGAAGTTCCTGGCGTCCAGCCTTGCCATGACGTCAGCCAGGGCGTCGAGTCCGTTTATCAGCGTGCGTCGGGTTTCGATGTCGGATGTGCCGAACCAGTCGATGACGCGTGCTTCCGTGGGCACCGATTATTGGAAACTGTGAACGAGAAGGATGACGATTAGGCGTGGTTTCGGCGCAGAGGCGAACCTCCGCGTGCAGCGCGACGCGACGGCAACGCGATCAGCACCGCTGTGGGCAATGGCCGACATGGCTTACAGCAATGGAGCCTGTTCGTGAGATTCGCTTGTCAGGCAAGTCTGCGTTCGTCAAGCGCTAGGCCGAGTGGCGGCGCATCTGGATGTCCGCATCGTGGCTGTCCAATGTTATAGATTGTGTCGACGCGGCAATGTTTGCGCTGCGATGGCAGCACGCTCGCCCGTTATCGACAATGGCCGTCCCGTGTATCCATCAAATGCACGAGCGACTCCAGATGCACCTTCTTCGCCCCGGCAACCGAAAACCTGTACCGCGCGGGCAATCCGCTGGTGCAGGACATTGTCACGCACTGGGGTGAATGGCGTGATGGCGTGCCGCGTCGTTGAAATCCACACGACGTTTCAGTCGAGGGTCAATGCGAGTGCGGGGCCGAACGGAACGGCGTCCAGACCGGTGTGGTGTCGTCCCAGTGATCGAGCGGCGAAGGAAGTTGATCGTTCATCATGTACTCCTGCAACTAACTGACTCAGCGAGTCGTCGATAGGTGTGTCTCGACGCCGCGCGCGGGGCAACCCGTTGCGCGGCGTTGCGCATTTACCGGCCTCCGCCGGCGAGCTGGTTGCTTTCCGGCATCGAGCGATACGGGCCTTGCGCCAGTTCGAGCCCTTGCGGATACGAGTTGGCCTTGCGCAGGTACGCGAGCGTGCCGTCCTTGCGCGCTTGCTCGACTTCCGCGTTCACCTCGGCGCGCGTGCGCGGGCCAGCGTGCTGCGAGTACCACGACGTGTTGCCGTAGTCGCCGGCATACGGCGTACCCGAATCGGCGAAGGCCGGGGCGGACACGGCGAGCGTGAGGGCGAGGGCGGAGAGAAGATGGCGGCGGTTCATGGCGAAACTCCTATGTCGATATGAGTTAGCGCTTCAGCGCTTACTCAGATCCCATGCAAAGCAAGTCGGAGTTGGCGCTAGAGCGCTTACTCCGGTCCCATCAAGCGGGATCTGTTCGATGCGCAACGAGGTGCGCGACAGGGTTTACTCTAGGTATCTGTTCCGTCGCGATAAATGCGGCAGATGCGAATTGAATTGTCGTGTCAGTGGAACAATCGACATCCGTACGCTCGGCAGGGTTATGCGGAAATCGCCCGCACCTGCTTGCAGCGGGCCTCGCACGGGTGCGGCGACGGGGCGCGACGACGCCTGCGGGCGATTGCGTCGGCTGGCACAAAGGTTTGCTGCGGATTCGGGAAGGATCGGGTGCGCCGGGCGGGTACGTGGCGCGGAGGCGGGGCGACGCGCAGGCCTCGCAGCCCGCGCGTGCAGTTCAGACGATTACGCGACCCACTCGTTGATGACCGGCGTGTCGAGCGCCGGCGCGCGTTCGGCTTCCTCGAACGTGCGCTTGCTGCACGTCGCGTCGAGGCTGCCCTTGCCGCTCAGCAGCGGGCAGCGATCGAACACCTCGGCGATCCAGTCGACGAACACGCGCACCTTCGGCGACAGATGGCGGCTGTGCGGATAGACGACCGAGATCGGCATCGGCAGCGGCTTGACGCCCGGCAGCACTTCCTTGAGCCGGCCTTCGCGCAGATGCGGCAGCACCATGAAGAGCGGCGGCTGGATCAGGCCGAAGCCTTCGATCCCGCAGGTCACGTACGCATCCGCGTCGTTCACCGACACGATGCCCTCCATCTTCATCTCGACTTCCTTGCCTTCGATCAGGAAGGTCCAGTCGATCGTGCGGCCCGTGCGGCTCGAGAAGTAGTTGACCGCCTTGTGCTGGTTCAAGTCGTCGATCGTCTGCGGTTCGCCATGGCGCTCGAGATAGTCGGGCGACGCGACCGTCACGCATTCGAACAGGCCGACCCGGCGCGCGACGAGCGACGAGTCCTGCAGGGCGCCGACGCGGATCACGCAATCGACCCCTTCCTGCAGCAGGTCGACCGGCCGGTCGGACAGGCCGAGCTGCAGGTCGATGTCCGGATAGCGCGTATGAAATTCGCACAGCGACGGAATCACGAGCAGCCGC
This sequence comes from Burkholderia sp. HI2714, assembly GCF_002223085.1. Classification (NCBI taxonomy): domain Bacteria; kingdom Pseudomonadati; phylum Pseudomonadota; class Betaproteobacteria; order Burkholderiales; family Burkholderiaceae; genus Burkholderia; species Burkholderia sp. HI2714. The sequence continues at coordinate 371,302 of NZ_NKFM01000035.1, forward strand.
CCGATCGAACCCGGCATGTCGATACGCAACTTTCCGTGCGGCTTCCGGTTGTTCGCCTGGAAGCTCGCCTCGGTTTCCTCGACGTCCGCGAGGATCCGCACGCATCGTTCGTAGTACGCGGCGCCGTCCGGCGTGAGCGACAGCCGGCGCGTGGTCCGGTGCATCAGCCGCACACCGAGGAATGCTTCGAGATTCTGGATGATCGTCGTGACGGACGCTCGCGGCAAGCTGAGCGTTTCTGCTGCCTTGGTGAAGCTGCTTGTATCGACGACGCGAGTAAACACCTGCATGGCCTGAAGCCGGTCCATCACAACCTCCGCAATCTAATGAGCCCCCGGAACGACAAGGCTGCGCTACCTCGTGGGTAAACGCAGCCTCGGATTGTTCGGGGGCGTTGAATTGTGTTGCCGGATTATAGGCATTTATCCCAATGTCTGCCGGACCCAGAATTCGTTCCATCTCGAAATGGATGCTGCATCGTCATGGACGCTTCTGAATTCAGCAAATTCCTGAAGGCCGCATTACCCGCGCAAGCCACGGCGGGCGCGGCGCTGACGGTCACCGAAGTGGAAATTCCCGGCTACGCGCAGGACATCGTGCTGCGCCTCTACCGCCGCCCGGACAAGACCGGGCTGCCAGTAGTGCTTTATTTCCACGGTGGCGGTTTCGTCCGCGGTTCGCTCGAAGACGCCGATTTCGCCGCGCGTTTTTTAGCAGAACGCTTACCAGCGCTCGTAGTGTCGGTCGACTATTCGCTCGCGCCGGCCTTCCCTTTTCCGGCCGCGCCGGAGGATGCGTATCGCGCTGCCGTGTGGGCCGCGACGCGCGCCCGCGCGTTCGGCGGCAACCCGAAGAAGATCGGTGTCGCGGGTCATGACGCGGGCGGCCAGCTCGCGAACTGCCTCGCGTTCATCGCGCGCGATCGCGGCGAAGTGTCGATCGTCGCGCAGGCGCTGTTCGGGCCGATGCTCGACCCGAGCATGACGCGCATCGGCGATGCCGATCGCCTCGCCTCCGACATCACTCCGCGCGAATGCGCGGCCTGTTATCGCGCTTATCTGCCGCAGGCCGCGCAACGCATGCACCCGTACGCGGCGCCGCTCGAATCGGTGCGCCTCGCGGGGCTGCCGCCAACGCTCGTCGTCACCGCGCAGAACGACGTGCTGCACGTCGAAGCGGAGAAATATGCGGGCTGCCTGATCTCGTCGGGCGTGCTCACGCAGGTGATCCGCTATCCGGACATCACGCACGCCGCGCTCGCGACGCACGAAGCCGCCTTCGAGGAAGCCGTGCGCTTCTTCCAGTGCCGCTTCCAGGCGCGCCAGCCGAATCGTTCCGAATAACCAAAACCAATCCACGTTTACTGGAGATCCACATGGCCATCCTACGCACCTCCCGTTCCCGAATCGCGACAGCGGCGATCGTGACGCTCGCCGTCGTCGGCCTCGGAACGTTCGGCGCGATGCGCGTGAACGCGAACGCACCGGAGAAAGCGGCAGCACCGCTGCCCGAAGTCGACGTCGCGACCGTCGTGCCGCAGACCGTGACCGACTGGCAGAGTTATTCGGGCCGCCTCGAGGCGGTCGAGAAAGTCGACGTGCGCCCGCAGGTGTCGGGCACGATCGTCGCGGTGAACTTCAAGGACGGCGCGCTCGTGAAGAAGGGCGACGTGCTGTTCGTGATCGACCCGCGCCCGTACCAGGCCGAAACCGACCGTGCGGCCGCGCAGCTCGCGGCCGCGCAGGCGCGCAACGGCTACGCGCAGACCGACTGGCAGCGCGCGCAGCGGCTGATCGGCGACAACGCGATCGCGAAGCGCGACTACGACGAGAAGCAGAATGCGGCCCGCGAGGCGACGGCGAACCTGAAGGCCGCCGAAGCCGCGCTGGAAACGGCGCGCATCAACCTCGGCTATACGCGGATCACGGCGCCTGTGTCGGGCCGCGTGTCGCGCGCGGAAATCACGCTCGGCAACGTCGTGTCGGCCGGCGCAGCGGCCGCGCCGCTGACGACGCTGGTGTCGGTGTCGCCGATCTACGCATCGTTCGACGCGGACGAGCAGACCTACCTGCAATACATCAACGGCGCGCGCAGCGGCCGCAAGGTGCCGGTCGAGCTCGGCCTCGCGAACGAAACCGGCTACTCGCGCAGCGGCGAGATCGACTCGGTCGACAACCGGCTCGATACGTCGTCCGGCACGATCCGCGTACGCGCGCGCTTCGACAACGCCGACGGCGCGCTCGTCCCGGGCCTCTACGCACGCGTGAAGGTGGGCGGCAGCGCGCCGCACGAGGCACTGCTCGTCGACGACGCGGCGATCAACACCGACCAGGACAAGAAGTTCGTGTTCGTCGTCGACCAGCAAGGCCGCGTGTCGTACCGCGAAGTGCAGCAGGGGATGCAGCACGGCAACCGGCGCGTGATCGTGAGCGGGCTCTCCGCCGGCGATCGCGTGATCGTGAACGGTACGCAACGCGTGCGCCCCGGCGAACAGGTGAAGCCGCACATGGTCCCGATGACGGGCGGTGACGCGCCGTCCGCGCCTTTGGCGGGCAACGCGAAGCCGGCCGCCCCGGCGAAGGCGGATTCGTAAGCGGCCCGCCGCTTCGTATCCGCGTTCAACCAGACAGAGCCACACATGAACATTTCCAAATTCTTTATCGACCGGCCGATCTTTGCAGGAGTCCTATCGGTGATCATCCTGCTCGGCGGGGTGATCGCGATGTTCCTGCTGCCGATCTCCGAATATCCGGAAGTCGTGCCGCCGTCCGTGATCGTGAAGGCGCAGTACCCGGGCGCGAACCCGAAAGTGATCGCAGAGACAGTCGCGTCGCCGCTCGAAGAGCAGATCAACGGCGTCGAGGACATGCTCTACATGCAGTCGCAGGCGAACAGCGACGGCAACATGACGATCACCGTCACGTTCAAGCTCGGCACCGATCCGGACAAAGCCACGCAGCTCGTGCAGAACCGCGTGAACCAGGCGCTGCCGCGCCTGCCGGAAGACGTGCAGCGGCTCGGCATCACGACGGTGAAGAGCTCGCCGACGCTGACGATGGTGGTCCACCTGATCTCGCCGGACAACCGCTACGACATGACCTACCTGCGCAACTACGCGCTGATCAACGTGAAGGATCGCCTGTCGCGGATCCAGGGCGTCGGCCAGGTGCAGCTGTGGGGTTCGGGCGACTACGCGATGCGCGTGTGGCTCGATCCGCAGAAGGTCGCGCAGCGCGGGCTGTCGGCCGAGGACGTCGTGCAGGCGATCCGCGAGCAGAACGTGCAGGTCGCGGCCGGCGTGATCGGCGCGTCGCCGTCGCTGCCGGGTACGCCGCTGCAGTTGTCGGTGAACGCGCGCGGTCGCTTGCAGACGGAAGACGAGTTCGGCGACATCGTCGTGAAGACGACGCCGGACGGCGGCGTCACGCACCTGCGCGACATCGCGCGGATCCAGCTCGACGCATCCGAATACGGGCTGCGCTCGCTGCTCGACAACAAGCCGGCCGTCGCGATGGCGATCAACCAGTCGCCGGGCGCGAACTCGCTGCAGATCTCGGACGAAGTGCGCAAGACGATGGCCGAGCTGAAGCAGGACATGCCCGCGGGCGTCGACTACAAGATCGTCTATGACCCGACGCAGTTCGTGCGTTCGTCGATCAAGGCCGTCGTGCACACGCTGCTCGAAGCGATCGCGCTGGTCGTGATCGTCGTGATCGTGTTCCTGCAGACCTGGCGCGCGTCGCTGATTCCGCTGATCGCGGTGCCGGTGTCGATCATCGGCACGTTCTCGCTGCTGCTCGCGTTCGGGTATTCGATCAATGCGTTGTCATTGTTCGGGATGGTGCTCGCGATCGGGATCGTGGTCGACGATGCGATCGTGGTGGTCGAGAACGTCGAGCGGAACATCGAGAGCGGGATGAACGCACGCGCGGCGACCTACAAGGCGATGCAGGAAGTGAGCGGGCCGATCATCGCGATCGCGCTGACGCTCGTCGCCGTGTTCGTGCCGCTCGCGTTCATGTCGGGCCTGACCGGTCAGTTCTACAAGCAGTTCGCGATGACCATCGCGATCTCGACGGTGATCTCGGCGTTCAACTCGCTGACGTTGTCGCCGGCGCTGTCCGCGATCCTGCTGAAGGGTCACGGCGACAAGGAAGACTGGCTCACGCGCGTGATGAACCGCGTGCTCGGCGGCTTCTTCCGCGGCTTCAACAAGGTGTTCCATCGCGGTGCGGAGAACTACGGCCGCGGCGTGCGCGGCGTGCTGTCGCGCAAGACGCTGATGCTCGGCGTGTACCTCGTGCTGGTGGGTGCGACCGTGCTCGTGTCGAAGGTCGTGCCGGGCGGCTTCGTGCCCGCGCAGGACAAGGAATACCTGATCGCGTTCGCGCAGCTGCCGAACGGTGCGTCGCTCGACCGCACCGAGAAGGTGATCCGCGACATGGGCTCGATCGCGCTGAAGCAGCCGGGTGTCGAGAGCGCGGTCGCGTTCCCGGGGCTGTCGGTGAACGGCTTCACGAACAGCTCGAGCGCGGGCATCGTGTTCGTCACGCTGAAGCCGTTCTCGGAACGGCACGGCAAGGCGCTGTCGGCCGGCGCGATCGCGGGTGCGCTGAACCAGAAGTACGGCGCGATGAAGGACTCGTTCGTCGCGGTGTTCCCCCCGCCGCCGGTGCTCGGCCTCGGTACGCTGGGCGGGTTCAAGATGCAGGTGGAGGATCGCGGCGCGGTCGGCTATGCGCGGCTCGCGGATGCGACCAACGACTTCATCAAGCGCGCGCAGCAGGCGCCTGAGCTTGGCCCGTTGTTCACGAGCTACCAGATCAACGTGCCGCAGCTCAACGTCGATCTCGATCGCGTGAAGGCGAAGCAGTTGGGCGTGCCGGTGACCGACGTGTTCAACACGATGCAGGTGTATCTCGGCTCGCTGTACGTGAACGACTTCAACCGCTTCGGGCGCGTGTACCAGGTGCGCGTGCAGGCCGATGCACCGTTCCGCCAGCGTGCGGACGACATCCTGCAGTTGAAGACGCGCAACGACAAGGGCGAGATGGTGCCGCTGTCGTCGCTCGTCACGGTGACGCCGACGTTCGGCCCGGAAATGGTCGTGCGCTACAACGGCTACACGGCGGCCGACATCAACGGCGGCCCGGCGCCGGGCTTCTCGTCGGGGCAGGCGCAGGCCGCGATCGAACGCATCGCGCATGAAACGCTGCCGCGCGGCGTGCGGTTCGAATGGACCGACCTCACGTACCAGCAGATTCTTGCCGGCGATTCGGCGATGTACGTGTTCCCGATCAGCGTGCTGCTCGTGTTCCTCGTGCTCGCCGCGTTGTATGAAAGCCTGACGCTGCCGCTCGCGGTGATCCTGATCGTGCCGATGAGCATTCTGTCGGCGCTGACGGGCGTGTGGCTCACACAGGGCGACAACAACATCTTCACGCAGATCGGCTTGATGGTGCTGGTGGGGCTGTCGGCGAAGAACGCGATCCTGATCGTCGAATTCGCGCGTGAACTCGAACACGACGGCAGGACGCCGCTCGAGGCCGCGATCGAGGCGAGCCGGCTGCGGCTGCGCCCGATCCTGATGACGTCGATCGCCTTCATCATGGGTGTGGTGCCGCTCGTCACGTCGACGGGTGCCGGTTCGGAAATGCGCCATGCGATGGGTGTCGCGGTGTTCTTCGGGATGCTTGGCGTGACGCTGTTCGGGCTGATGCTGACGCCGGTGTTCTACGTCGTGCTGCGCACGCTCGCGGGCGGCAAGATCCACGTCGCCGGGAAGGACTCGGCCGGCTACGGTGTGCCGTCCCAGCACGTGCCGGCTTCGGATGCTTGAGGACAGGAAGATGAATAACTTGCACAACACGAATGGCCTGATGCGCTTCGCAAAGGTGGCGGCCGCGAGCACCCTGCTCGCGACGCTGCTCGCCGCGTGCGCGGTGGGGCCTGACTACAAGCGCCCGGATGCGCCGACGCCCGCCGCATTCAAGGAAGCGCCGACGCTTGCCGCCGGCGAGCAGGCCGGCACGTGGAAGACGGCCGAGCCGTCGGACAGCGCGCATCGCGGCGAATGGTGGAAGGTGTTCGGCGACCCGGTGCTCGATTCGCTCGAGACGCAGGCGCTCGCCGCGAACCAGAACCTGAAGGCCGCGGCCGCACGTGTCGAGGAAGCGCGCGCGGCGACGCGTTCGGCGCGCTCGCAGTGGTTCCCGCAGGTCGGCGCCGGTTTCGGGCCGACGCGCGAAGGGCTGTCGTCGGCGTCGCAGTTCCAGCCGCAGGGCACGGGCCCGACCAACGCGACGCTGTGGCGCGCGCAGGGCACGGTGTCGTATGAAGCCGACCTGTTCGGCCGCGTCGGCCGCAACGTCGAGGCGTCGCGTGCCGACCAGGCGCAGAGCGAAGCACTGTTCCGATCGGTGCAGCTCGCGCTGCAGGCGGACGTCGCGCAGAACTACTTCGAACTGCGTCAGCTCGATTCCGACCAGGACCTGTACCGCCGCACGGTGGAGCTGCGCGAGCAGGCACTGAAGCTCGTGCAGCGCCGCTTCAACGAAGGCGACATCAGCGAGCTCGACGTGTCGCGCGCGAAGAACGAGCTGGCAACCGCGCAGGCCGATGCGGTCGGCGTCGCGCGCCGGCGCGCGGCGTCCGAGCATGCGCTCGCGATCCTGCTCGGCAAGGCGCCCGCGGATTTCGCGTTCAAGGAAACGCCGATCGTGCCGGTTGCGGTGAAGGTGCCGCCGGGCCTGCCGTCCGCGCTGCTCGAGCGCCGTCCGGACGTGTCGGCGGCCGAACGTGCGATGGCGGCGGCGAACGCGCGGATCGGCCTCGCGAAGTCGGCGTACTTCCCGAAGCTCGACATCACGGGGGCGTTCGGCTATGAAGCATCGACGCTCGGCAACCTGTTCCTGTGGTCGAGCCGCACGTTCCTGCTCGGGCCGTTCGCCGGCACCGCGCTGACGCTGCCGCTGTTCGACGGCGGGCGCCGTGCGGCCGGCGTGCAGCAGGCACGCGCGCAGTACGACGAGCAGGTTGCGAACTACCGGCAGCAGGTGCTCGTCGCGTTCCGCGAGGTCGAGGACAATCTCGCCGACCTGCGCCTGCTCGACGACCAGATCCGCGCGCAGGATGCGGCCGTCAACGCGTCGCGCCGCGCGGCGACATTGTCGCGCACGCAGTATCAGGAAGGCGAGGTCGCGTATCTCGACGTGATCGACAGCGAGCGCTCGGTGCTGCAGTCGCAATTGCAGTCGAACCAGTTGACCGGCGCGCAGGCCGTGTCGACCGTGAACCTGATCCGCGCGCTGGGCGGCGGATGGGGGCCGGTGCCGACGGCGGTGGGCGATGCGGCGTCCGTCAAGGAGGACGTGGCGGCGCGTTGACGAACCGGCTCGCCGAAACCGGCGGTCGATCGAAGAACCCCGATCCGTGACGATGCGGATCGGGGTTTTTTATTGGCGGTCAGTCAGGGCGGTCAGGCCGGTTGCTCCGGTTTCACGTCCGTGCGTTCGGCGATGACCACCGCGTAACGGCCGACCGCATCGGCGATGCGCTGCGCGAGTTCGGGATCGCGCACTGCGCGCGCGAGCGTGACGCCGCCCGACAGCAGCGCAAGAAACGCGATGGCCCGATCGTCATCGGGTGGGTTGTCCATCCCGGCCGACACTTCGTCGACGATCTGCCGCAGTGCCTGTTCATACGCATCGCGCGTTTCGTCATCGGCGCGCATCACTTCCGGGGACAGGCTCGGCAGCGCACAGCTTTCACCGAGTTCACAGGTGCGCCGCGGACCGAGGTAGAACGACGCGAACGGGCGCCGCCAGCGCGCGCCATGCTCGGCCTTGAACGTCGCGACGCCTTGCCGGAGCTGGGCGAGGCCATCGAGGACGACCTGCCGGAACGCTTCACCCTTCGTTTTGAAATGGCCGTAGAACGCGCCGTTGGTGACCCCCGCCGCCTTCGTCAGCGGACCGATGCCGGAGCCGCCATACCCCTCCTCGCGGAACAGCCGGCTCGCGGCATCGAGGATGCGCGTACGGGTTTCGTGCTTGTGCTCGACGGAATAACGCATGACAGGCTCGCTTCAGAGCGATCACTCTTTATCTTGCATAGAGAGTGATCAGTGTCTAATGTATAGAGAGTGACTGGTATTTATATCACGTCACCCAACCGATGACCTGAACAGGAGAAAGTGCAATGCCGATTACGCTGACCGTATCCGAAGGGGTTTTCACGCCGGACGACGAGGGGCCGGTGTTTGCCGAGTTGACCGATGCGCTGCTGGAAGTCGAGGGATTGGCCGGGAATGCGTTCCTGGCGCCGAACGTAGTGGGCACGCTCAACGTGCTGCCGCGAAACCGGACCTTCGTGCATGGACGCGCGGAACCCGCCGCGTTCGTCGAGCTGAAGCTGCCCGCCGTGGCGCTCGCGGCGCCCGACCGTCAGCGGCAATTCGTCGAACGGGCGACGGCGATCGTGCTGCACCGCGCCGGCGGGCGGCTGACGCCCGCGCAGGTGTGGGTGAACGTCGTCCATGCGGTCGATGGTGGATGGGGCATTGCCGGACGACGCTACGACAACGCGTCGCTCGTCGATTCGATCCAGAGCGCGGCGGCGGCAGCGCATTGATCGCAACTAACGGTCAAGCCGTATGGCGTTGACCGACGGCGTGGCGGCGCTCGCCGCCACGCCGGTCACTTTTCATCGCCTGCAGCCCGCAGCGCGCGAACCAGTTCGCTGGCCGCCTTGCCGAGCCCCGTGTGCTTCGGCCGCCTCAGGAACACGGGCAGCGGCAGCCCGTTGCGGATGTTCGCGAACACGAGCGGCGCGAGCTCGCCGTCGGCGACGTATCGGCTGGTCACGGATTCGGGCAGGTTCGCCCAGCCATGTCCGGCCTTCACGAGCGCGATTGCGGTCGCCATGTCGGTCACCTTCCACGTGCGGTTGCCGATCAACGGCCGCACGTCGGTCAGCGGCCGCTCGGGATCGGCGATCACGATCTGCCGGAAGCCCGACAACCGCTCGATCGCCTCGGGTTGCGCGCATTCGGCGATCGCCGGATGGCTCGGCGCGGCGACCGCGACGAGCGTCTCGGTCCACAGCCCGTGGATCTGTTCCTGCGGATGCAGGTCGAGCCCGCCATACGCGACACAGAGATCGACGGCGCCGCGATGCAGCGCATCGACGATCACGTCCTGCGGCGCCGTGACGATGCTGATCGCGAGCGCCGGGTATTTCGCGGCGACGGCCGTCAGCGCGCGGGCGACGGGCGCGCCGTCGAGTTCGGCGGCGAGGCCGAGCCGCAACGTATCCTCGACGCCTTCCGACAGGTGCTGCGCATGCGCGCGCAGCGCGTGCAGGCGCTCGGCGATCGAGCGCGCGTCGGGCAGCAGCGCGGCCATCGCGGCGGTCGGCGTCGGTTCGCGCGTGCCGCGGTCGAACAGCACGAGGTCGAGTTCGGCCTCGAGGTTCGCGATCGCCATGCTGATCGCGGACGGCGTGCGGCCGAGCGCCCGCGCGGCGGCGGAAAACGAGCCTTTGTCGATGACGGTCAGCAGCATGTCGATGTGGTCGCTGGTCAGCATGCACTGGCCTCCTGTCAGAAAAATTGAAAGGACCTGACTTTTGCGGACACGCTACCCGCTGATAGTCTCGCCACCTCGTTCGATAGAAGGTGGATGGTCATGCAAGGGTGGAAGAGACGCATAGTCTACGTCGTGGTGTTCGAAGTGCTCGGCATCCTGATCGCATCGTCGGTGCTCGGCATGCTGAGCGGCGCGAGCGTGGCGACGAGCGGCGCGATGGGCGTGATGATCTCGACGACGGGTGTCACCGTCAATTTCCTGTACAACCTCGCGTTCGAGGCGTGGGAGCGCAGAAGCGCGGCGACGACGCGCACGGTCGGGCGCCGCGTGCTGCATGCGATCGGCTTCCAGGTTGCGCTCGTGACGTTCCTGATTCCGTTGATCGCGTGGTGGCTCGACGTGTCGCTGCTGCAGGCGTTCTTGTACGACGCGGTGCTGATCGTGTTCTTCCCGATCTTCACGTTCACGTACAACTGGGCGTTCGACAGCGTGTTCGGATTGCCGGATGCGGTCACGCGCAAGGCGGAGCCGGAACCGGCTGTGTGGTAAGCCGCGTTGGCGGAATGGCGCAGGCAGATTGACGGGACGGACGCGCCGGTGACGCACGTCGGTTGATGAAGCGGCGATGCGGCGTGTATCCGCATCGTCGTTGAACAGCGAGGAGAACGGGCGGCGCAGAAGCCGCCCGGGAGCACTTACGCGGCGACGAACTCGTGCACGTAACGGTTGAACACGGCAGGGCTCGCGGCGTTCATCCCGTGCGACGCGCCGGCGACGGTCTGCCGTTGCGCATTGCCGATCCATTGCGACAGCGTGTCGACGTTGTTGCGGAACATCTTCGGGCTGCGCTGGCCGTCGATCAGCAGCGTGCGGCATGCGATGTCGCCGGCCGTGTGCTGCGTGTACGCAGGCAGCGGGTCGCGCAACTGCTTCGGCAGCGTGCTCGCGTTGTCGATCGCCATCGTGCGGAAGCGCGACGTGCTCTTCTTCCATGCACCCGGCAGGCTCACGGAATCGACGAACATTTCGAGGCCGGCTTCGACTTCGCCTTGATCGATCAGGTTCACGGCCTTCGTGCGCAGCGCGAGTGCGGCGGCCGGCAGCGCGGCTTCGCGCACGCCCGGCTGTTGCAGCGGGCCGCCCGGATCGGCGAGCGTCAGCGATTCGACGAGATGCGGATGTTGGCGCGCGACGTTGAACGCGACGCTGCCGCCGCGCGAGTGGCCGACGAGATGCACGGGGCCGAGATCGAGCGCGTCGATGAATTCGGCGAGCTCATCCACATGGTTCTGCCAACTGAACTCGTCCTGGATGCCCGCTTCGACGGCCGGCCAGTAATGGCTGAGGCTCGGCGCGATGCAGCGGTAGTGGGCCGACAGCGACGCGAGCTGCGGATCCCAGTAGCGGTAGTCGCACAGCGAGCCGTGCACGAACACCATCGGCGCGCCGCTGCCCCGCTCGACATACGGCAGGCTGATGCCTGACGAAAGCGTCGCAAATTGCAGGTCGGGGTTCGCGAGCACGGACGGCTCGATTCGCATGTTCATGACTGAAAGACTCAAAGGTGCGTCAACACGACGCAACTATGCATCACGGCGACCTGCAAGGAAAACGCATAATTTTCATCGTGACGATCAATTTTATTGATGGCTCGGCTGGAAACCCTTGTCGGAAGGGGAAGGGTATCGATGCTTTCAATCGTCTAACGATTGGTCGCGGCGCCGGAAACGCCAGAAACGCTAGAAACAGGCGTGCGGCGACCTGCGCATCCGCGCATGGCACCTTGGGAAAACGGGAAGCAGGTACGCGAGCCGCGAAAGCGGCCCGCGCGTCAGCGCACGGTCAACGCGGGCGCGGTCTGAAGCACGACGGGGAGGTCGTTGTCGGCCGCGAACTGCATCGCGAAATCGAACGCGTCCGCACACACGGTGCGCAATTCGTCCGACACGAACAGGCATTTGACGTTGCCGTCGACGACGGGCATCGCGAGCCGCGACAGCGCGCACGGATAGCCGGGCCGCCGTTCGCCGACGAACAGCGTGATGACGCCCGCGAGGCGCTCGGGCCAGTCGCTCGGGCGGAAGGTCTTCTGCGCGTGCGTGACGCCGCGGATCAAGTGGCCGGTGATGCGGCCCTGTTCGGTGACTTCGATGCGATCCATGCTGGAGTGCGTGTCCTCGTTCGCGTCATTCGCCGCCATCGGCCGCCGCGTCGCCGCGCGCGGGAATCCGCAGGTTGCGCAGCTTGTGATAGAGCGTTTTCTTCGGCATGCCAAGCGCTTCGCTTGCGTCCGCAACGTTGCCGTTGTGACGCTGCAGCATGTCCTCGATCAGCATCCGCTCGAAATACGCGAGCTGTTCCGCGAGCGTGCCGCCCGCGGCCGGCGTGCCGCCGGACGACAGCAGGCTGTCGCCGGTCAGCCCGAGCACGAAGCGGTCGGCCACGTTCTGCAGCTCGCGCACGTTGCCGGGCCACGCATGCGTCATCAGTTCGGATACCTGCGCAGCCGTGACGACCGGTGCCGGCTGCCCGAAGCGGCGCGCGGCCGCGAGCACGAAATGCTCGAACAGCAGCGGCACGTCCTCGCGCCGCTCGCGCAGCGGCGGCAGTTCGATCTGCGCGACGTTGAGGCGGTACAAGAGGTCCGCGCGAAAGCGGCCGTCGGCCGCGAGCTCGGCAAGATCGGCCTTCGACGCAGCGACCACGCGGCAGTCGACCGGAATCAGCTCGTTCGCGCCGAGCCGCTCGACCACGCGCTCCTGCAGCACGCGCAGCATCTTGACCTGCAGCGAAATCGGCATCGTCTCGATCTCGTCGAGGAACAGCGTGCCGCCGTCCGCCCATTCGATCTTGCCGATGCGCTTCTTGATCGCGCCGGTGAACGCGCCGGCTTCATGACCGAACAGTTCGCTCTCGAAGACCTGCTCCGGCAAACCGCCGCAGTTCAGCGCGACGAAATGCGCGTCGCGCCGGCCGCCGAAATCGTGCAGGCTGCGCGCGATCAGTTCCTTGCCGGTGCCGGTTTCGCCGGTGATCAGCACCGACACCGACGTATCGGCGAGGCGCAGGATCTTCTTGCGCACGTCGGCCATCGCGGGCGACTTGCCGAGCACGAACGCCTCGATGCCCTGCCAGTTATTCAGCGCCGCGCGCAGCCCCTGCACCTCGAGCGTCAGGCGGCGCTTCTCGACCGCGCGCGCGACGCGCCCCGCGATCACGTCCGACGAGAACGGCTTCTCGATGAAGTCGTACGCGCCGACCTGCATCGCGCCGACGGCCGTCGAGATGTCGGCATGACCGCTGATTAGCACGACCGGGATCTGCGCGTCGATGGCCATCACGCGATCGAGCAGCTGCAGCCCGTCGATGCCCGGCATCCGCACGTCCGACACGATCACGACCGGCGCACCGGGCGCGACGTGATGCAGTGCGTCGGCGGCCGACGCGAACGCATCGACCGCGAAGCCGGCAAGCGCTACCGCCTGCTCGACGCCGATCCGGACGTTTTCATCGTCCTCGACGACCAGCACCCGAATCTCATCTTCCATGCTCTGTCCTTTGCAGCGTGGCCGCCGCGAATTCGATACTGAACTGCGCGCCGCCTTCGTCGCGGTTCGTCGCGGCGATCTTCGCGCCGAACGCCTCGACGATGCGCGACGTGATCGCGAGGCCGAGCCCGAGGCCCTGGCCGCGCGGCTTGGTCGTGACGAACGGCTCGAACAGGTGCGGCAGCACTTCGGGCGCGATGCCCGCGCCGCTGTCGGCGACGGTGAAGCGCACGCGGCCGGCTTCGTCCGGCCCGGCGGCCTCGATGACGATGCGGCGCACGCTCGCGTCGTGCACCGCGTCGAGCGCGTTACCGAGCAGGTTCACGATCACCTGCTGCAACTGGCTCGATTCGGCCGACACGACTGTGCCGGGTGCGATGTTCACGTCGAGCTGCACGCCTTCGTCGCGGATCCGCGCATCGTAGATGAGCCGCGCATGCGCGACGGCCTCGTTCAGCGACACCGCGACGCGTTCGACGTCGGGCTTGCGCGCGAAGGTCTTCAGCTCACCGGTGAGCACCGCCATGCTGTCGACGAGCTTGCCGATCCGTTCGAGATTGGCGAGCGCCGGCGCGGGCTGGCCGCGCTCGAAGAACGTGCGCGCGTTGTCGCACAGCGTGCGGATCGCGACGAGCGGCTGGTTCAGCTCGTGCGTGAGGCCGGCGGCCATCTGCCCGAGCACCGCGAGCTTGCCCGCATGCACGACTTCCTGCTGCGACGCGCGCAGCCGCTGCTCGGTGCGTTCGCGTTCGACGATCTCGCGCTGCATCCGTTCGTTCGCGGCCGTCAGCGCGGCCGTGCGCTGCGCGACGGTCAGCTCGAGCTGGTCGTTCGCCCGCCGCAGCGCGTCCTGCGCGTTCAGCCGCGCGACGATCGCGCGGCGTCGCTGGATCGCATAGCCGGCCAGCAGCGCGGCGATCAGGAACGCGCCGGTGACGAACACGAAGGCCGTCTGCTGCTGGCGCCGCGCGCCCGCGATGTCGAGCAGCACCATCAGCGAATCGCCGGCCTGCGGCGCGGGGCGCGACATCACGAGATAGCGCGTGGTGCGGCCGCTGTGGTGCGTATCGGGGAAGGTGCCGAACCACGCGGCCGCGCTGCGGTCGCCGATATGGCGGTACGGCAGCGCGTCGACCGTGCGGCCTGCGTACTGGCGCGACGCCTGGATGTCGCGCTGCTGCTGTGCGGTGATCGGGCGCAGCGCGGTGAATTTCCATGCCGGTTCGGTCGAGATCACGACCACGCCGTTGCTGTCGACGACCATCGCGGCAACGCCCGGCGCGCGCCACGCCGATTCGAGCGGATCGACGCTGATCTTCACGGCGGCCACGCCGATCGGCACGCCGTCGTCACGCACCGCGCTGGCGAAGTAGACGCCCGGCACGCCGGTGTTGGTGCCGATGCCGAAGAAGCGGCCGCTGCCGCGCGCGAGCGCGTCCTTGAAGTACGGCCGGTACGACACGTTGGTGCCGACGAAGCTGAGCGTCTCGTTCCAGTTGCTGGCGGCGATCACATTGCCCTGCAGGTCGATCACGTCGACCGCGCCGCTGCCCGCGTCGCGGTTCACGGCTTCGAGGTAGGTGTTGACCGTGTGCACGAGCGCGGGGGCGTCCTGCGGGGCGGCTTTCAGCATCGTGCGCACGCCGTCCTGCCGCGCGACCAGGCCGGGCAGGATCTCGAAGCGGCCGAGCTCGCTCTTCAGGCTCGACGCATACAGGTCGAGCCGGTGCGCACCGGTTTCCTCGAGCGCGTCGATCGCACGTTCCCACGCGAAATCGACGGCCGCGGCCGCCACGCACACGTACAGCACGCCGGCCGATGCCCAGCCCCACCACGGGATTCCCTTGAAGCTCTTCTGCACGTTCGCCCTCATCGAAGCCCGCAATCGTCCGCCCGGCGCGACGTCCGAAACGACGCCCCGAACGACGCGCGCCGCGCGCCGGCTAGGCCGGCGGCGGCGCGTGCAAAGCGGCCTGCGCGACGGTGCGCGCGGCGGCGCGTCATCCGAAGTGGGCGACCAGGATTAGCGTGACCGTGACGACGATCGCGCCGCCGATACGCGTCGCGATCTGCGCGAACGGCATCAGCTGCATCCGGTTCGCGGCAGTCAGGATCGCGACGTCGCCGGTGCCGCCTTGCCCGCTGTGGCAGGCGTTCACGATTGCGGTGTCGATAGGGTACATCTTCATCAGGCGGCCGACCACGAAACCGGTGCCCATCAGCGTCGCGACGGTCGACACGATGGTGACGACGTTGACGATCGTGAACGCGGCGGTCAGCTTGTCCCACGGCGTCATCGCGACGCCGATCGCGAACAGCAGCGGGTACGTGACCGCGGTCGAGAAGAACTTGTAGACGACGAACGCGCCTTCCTGCAGCGGCGGCGACACCGCGCGCGCGAGCTTCACGAGCACCGCGAGGAACAGCATCGCGACCGGCGCGGGCAGGCCGAACAGCTTGTGCGCCATCAGGCCGACCAGGTAAAGCGTGATGGCCGTGATGCCGGCGCCCGCGATGTGCGAGACGTCGACGTGGCCGCGGATTTCCTCGTTCTCGGGCGTCATGTCGCCCGATTCGCCGACCTGCAGGCGGCCGTTGCCGGTCAGGTGCGGGAGGCGCTTGCCGAGCATGTCGAGCGCGCCCGACAGGATGATCGCGGTCAGGCTGCCGAGCATCACCGGCGGCAGCACCATCGCGAACATCTCGCCTTGCGGCAGGTGCATCAGTTCCGAATAGCCGATCGACAGCGGAATCGCGCCCTCGCCGACGCCGCCCGCCATGATCGGCACGACGATGTACAGCAGCGTGTGGCGTGCGCCGAGTCCGAGCGCGGTGCCGACCGCCGTGCCGACGATCGCGGCCGCGACCGAGCCGGCCGCGAGCGGGATGAAGATCTTCACGAAGCCCTGGATCAGCACGCGGCGATCCATGCTCAGGATGCTGCCGACGATGATCGACGCGATGAACAGGTACAGGAAGTTGGTCGACTTCGTGAACTCGACGGTCAGGTTCAGCACCGGCTTGGGCAGTACGTGGTAGTACGTGAGCGCCGACGGCACGAAGGTCGCGAAGATCGCGGCCGCGCCGATGTTGCGCAGCAGCGGCAGGCGCTTGCCCAGTTCCGCGCAGGTGAAGCCGAAGAACGCGAGCACCGCGATCGCCATCGAGATCTCGCCGGGCACCTTGCCGGTCACCGAGAAGCCGACGATCAGCGCGAGCAGGATGAAGTAGACGGGCAGCGGAATGATGCCGATGCGGATTTCCATCAGTTTCCACCAGCCTTCCGGCCAGAAGCGCTCGCGCGGGGCGGCGACGGCGTCGGAAACCGGCTCCGGATGGGATGGGGTATGGATAGAGGTCTGCAAGACGTGTCTCCTGATGTTGGTATGCCTGCATGGCTTCGCGGCATCGTGTGCCCGTCTATTACGCAACCCCCGTGCCAGAAATCCGGCCTGCCGAAATATTTTTAATGCATTGATTTATAAGGGGTTTGTTTCGTCTGCGGAAAGGGCGGCCCGACCGGCTGGCCGAGATTTCGGAATTCGCCCGGCGCCCAGGCCGAGATTTCGGCCAAGAGGCCGGCCAGGCGCCCGGTCAGGCCCCCGATCCCGCATGGCCGCCCGCCATATCGCCGCGCGCGATTTTCTTCGCACAATCGCTTCGTAGACCGCCCCTGCGCCGCTCTCTATCATCGCCTGATCTATTTCCGATGCGACGACGACTGTCCGGAGAACGCCCGCGCGTTCGCCGCGGCGTCGCTCATCCGTCGATACCGTCTTTGGACAGGAGAGTGGTTTCATGCTGCATGCCGTTTTTTCCGCCCGCTTATCCGCCGGCCGCGTCGCGCGTCTGCTGGCTGCCGCCGTGCTTGGCGTCGCGTTGCTCAACGGCGCGCAGGCCGACACCGCGCCGCTGAAGGTCGGCATCTCGACCAGCCCGCAGATCGAGGCGCTGAAGGTCGCCGCGAAGGAGGCGAAGGCGCAGGGGCTCGACGTGAAGATCGTCGAATTCACCGACTGGAATACGCCGAACGCGGCGCTCGCGAACAAGGACATCGACGTCAACTACTTCCAGCACATCCCGTTCCTCGAGAACGCGAACAAGCAGGGCGGCTACAACTTCGTGTCGATCGCACCCGGCACGATCATGAAGATCGGCCTCTATTCGAAGAAGGTGAAAAGCTTCAGCGAGCTGAAGGACGGCGCGAAGGTCGCGATCGCGAACGATCCGGTGAACGGCGGGCGCGGGCTGTTGCTGCTGCAGCGTGCAGGGCTCATCACGCTGAAGCCGGGCGCCGACTACCGCGCGACGACGCACGACATCGTGTCGAACCCGAAGCACCTGAAGATCATTCCGCTCGAAGCGTCGCAGCTCGCGCGTTCGCTCGACGACGTCGATCTCGCGCAGGGCTACCCGAGCTTCATCAAGCTCGCCGGCACGACCGACCCGAACAGCGCGCTGCTGTTCGACGGCACCGAGAACAAGATCTTCGCGATCCAGTGGGTCGTGCGGCCGGACAGCGTGAACGATCCGCGCATCCGCAAGTTCATCGCGATCTACCAGCAGTCGCCGGCCGTGCGCAAGGCGCTCGACAACGCGTTCGGCTCGCTGTACGCAATCGCGTGGTGACGGAGGCGGGCATGACGACGGCGAACCGAAAGAAGATCCTGCTCAACGCGTTCAACATGAACTGCGTCGGGCACATCAACCACGGGCTGTGGACCCATCCGCGCGACCGCTCCGCGCACTACACCGATCTCGACTACTGGGCCGACCTCGCGAAGACGCTCGAACGCGGCAAGTTCGACGGGATCTTCCTGGCGGACATCGTCGGCGTGTACGACGTGTTCGGCGGCGGCCCGGACGCCGCGCTGCGCGAGTCGGTGCAGGTACCCGTCAACGATCCGCTGCTGCTCGTGCCCGCGATGGCGCAGGTCACGCGGCACCTCGGCTTCGGCGTGACCGCGAACCTGACCTATGAACCGCCTTACCTGTTCGCGCGCCGCATGTCGACGCTCGATCATCTGACGAAAGGGCGCGTGGGCTGGAACATCGTCACCGGTTATCTCGACAGCGCCGCGCGCGGGATGGGCCTCGCGCAGCAGATCGGCCACGACGACCGCTACGAGCGCGCGGACGACTACATGGACGTCGTCTACAAGCTGTGGGAACAGAGCTGGGACGACGATGCGGTGATCCGCGACGCGCAGGCGCGCGTGTTCGCGCAGCCGGGCAAGGTGCGGCGCGTGAAGCACGACGGGCCGTTCTACTCGATCGACGCGATTCATCTGAGCGAGCCGTCGTTGCAACGCACGCCGGTGCTGTACCAGGCCGGTTCGTCCGCACGCGGCGTCGAGTTCGCGGGCCGTCACGCGGAATGCGTGTTCGTGAACGGGCAAAGCAAGGCCGCCGCGCGCGCGGCCACGCTCGACATTCGCGCCGCCGCCGCACGGCAGGGCCGCGACCCGGCTTCGATCAAGATCTTTGCCGGCGTGAGCGTCGTGACCGCCGAGACCGAATTGCTCGCCCGCGAAAAGTTCGACGAATACCGGCGCTACGCGAGCCCGGAAGCCGGCCTCGCGCATTTCGCGAGTTCGACCGGCATCGACTTCGCGAAATACGGCCTCGACGAACCGATCTCGTACGTGAAGACCGATTCGATCCAGTCGGCCGTCGACGCGATCTCGCGCAAGAGCACGACCGGCACGTGGACCGTGCGGCGCATGCTCGAACAGATGTCGCTCGGCGGCCGCTATGCGCCGATCGTCGGCTCGCCGTCGCAGGTCGCGGACGAGTTGCAGTCGTGGATCGACGAGACCGGCATCGACGGCTTCAACCTGACGCGCACCGTGATGCCCGAGTCGTTCGAGGATTTCGTCGACTGGGTCGTGCCCGAGCTGCAGAACCGCGGCGTCTACAAGGAAGACTACGATCCCGCGCCGACGCTGCGCGAGAAGCTGTTCGGCGCGGGCCCGCGCCTGCCCGCGTGGCACACGGGCGCGCAGCACCGTCCGGCCGCCGTGGCCGAACCCGCGCATCCCGCGCATGCGTGAACGTGACGGAGCGAAGCGATGACGCAATTGTTCGATACGTTGGGTTTCGTCGAGACATCGGCAGTACGTGCGGGCGCAGAGGCAACGGCACATGACGAAGCGGCCGCGTCGGCCGAATCGACCCGCGCCGGCGGCGCCGCCGTGTCGCTGGAGCAGGTCGGCAAGGTGTTCGCGACGCCGCGCGGCCATGCCGCTGCATTGCGCGACGTGACGCTCGACGTGCGGCGCGGCGAAGTATTCGGGATCATCGGCCGCAGCGGCGCCGGGAAGTCGACGCTGCTGCGGCTCGTGAACGGGCTCGAACGGCCGAGTTCGGGCCGCGTGCGCGTGCAGGGCGTCGATGTCGGCGCGCTCGACGAGGATGGCCTCGTCGCGCTGCGGCGCCGCACCGGCATGGTGTTCCAGCATTTCAACCTGCTGTCCGCGAAGACGGTGTTCGAGAACGTCGCGCTGCCGCTGAAGATCGCCGGCGTGCCGAAGACCGAGCGCGTGCGCAAGGTCGAGGCGCTGCTCGAACTCGTCGGGCTCGCCGCGAAGCGCGACGCGTATCCGGCCAGCCTGTCGGGCGGGCAGAAGCAGCGCGTCGGCATTGCCCGCGCGCTCGTGCACGATCCGGAGGTGCTGCTGTGCGACGAGGCGACGTCGGCGCTCGATCCCGAGACGACGCAGTCGATCCTTGCGCTGCTCGCCGACATCAACCGCCGCCTCGGGCTGACGATCGTGCTGATCACGCACGAGATGGAAGTGATCCGCGCGGTGTGCGACACGGTCGCGGTGATCGAACAGGGCGAAGTCGTCGAAACGGGCCCCGTGTGGCGCGTGTTCGGCGATCCGCGTCACGGCGCGACGCGCGCACTGCTCAGCACGCTCGTGCACGACCTGCCGGCCGAACTGGCCGCGCGCGTGCAGCCGCTGCCCGACCAGGCCGCGTTGCCTGACGGCGCGCAGGTCGTGCTCGACGTCCGCTATACGGGCGAGAGCGGCGGCGAGCCGGATGTCGGCGCGCTCGCGGTGGCGCTCGGCGGCTCGGTGCGGTTCCTGCACGGCGGGATCGAGCGCATCCAGGGGCATGCGCAAGGGCGGCTCGTGATCGCGGCATCCCCGCGTGCGGACGACGTCAGCCAATCGACCGCCCGCGGCGGCGCGGTGGCGGCGCTGCTCGAACGCGCGCGCCGCCACGCGAATCACGCGGAGGTGCTCGGCTATGTTTGACCTCTGGTGGCCCGAACTGCTCGACGCGATCCGCGACACGCTGTCGATGGTTGCCGCGTCGGCCGTGATTGCCGCGCTGATCGGCATCCCGCTCGCGGTGATCCTCGTGACGACCGCGCCCGGCGGCATCTACGAGCGGCGCGGCGTGAATGCGGTGCTCGGCGCGCTCGTCAACGTGTTCCGCTCGACACCGTTCATCATCCTGCTCGTTGCGCTGCTGCCGTTCACGCGCGTGCTGATCGGCACGACGATCGGCGTTTGGGCGGCCGTCGTGCCGCTTTCGATCGCCGCGATCCCGTTCTTCGCGCGGATCGCCGAGGTGAGCCTGCGCGAAGTCGACCGCGGGCTGATCGAGGCCGCGCTCGCGATGGGCGCGAAGCGCCGCCACATCGTCTGGCACGTGCTGCTGCCCGAAGCGCTGCCCGGCATGCTCGGCGGCTTCACCATTACCGTCGTCGCGCTGATCGGCTCGACGGCGATGGCGGGCGCCGTCGGCGCGGGCGGCCTCGGCGATCTCGCGATCCGCTACGGCTACCAGCGTTTCGACACCACCGTCATGGCGACCGTGATCGTGATCCTGATCGCGCTCGTCTCGGCCGTGCAAATCACGGGCGACCGCCTGGTCCGACGTGTGACCCGGCGTACCTGAGCGACGCCACAAGCGCCTGCTCGCTTCATTCATGATCCTGAGAGAAAGAACACTATGACCTTGCCCATCGGCGCGCCGCGCGAATGGAACGGACAATTCGAGGAATCGCTGTTTCTCGACGTGGCGCGACGCCATCGTCCTGACTTCCCGGCCAAGCTCGCGACGCCGCCGCGCGAGCCGCGCAACGACGACGAACTGGCCGCCGTCGCCGACTACTACACGAAGATGGCGTCGCACGACCTGTTCATCGTGCAGGTCGTCGCGAAGGCGATCGACACGCTGTTCCGCGACGATCCGCATTTCCAGCTGATCCTGTCGCGCCAGCTCGGCGACGACGGCGCGCACGCGGTGATCGGCCGCGAACGCGTGACCGAACTGACGGGGCGTGACCCGCTGCCGGAAGTCGACCGGCTCGTCGCCGCGCATTGGGCCCGCATCGGCGACATCGCGGTGCGCGACGTCGCGGGTTTTCTCGCATTCGAATGGCACTACGAGCTGCATATCCTCGCGAAGCTGTGGATCCAGCGCAAGAGCGGCCGTATCGGCGATTCCGCGATGCGCGAGCATGGCGAGAACCGGATCCGGCCGGACGAGGAGTGGCATCGTGTGCAGATCGTCCAGTGGTGGTTCGACACGTTGAAGGCGCTGCCGGCAGCCGAGCGTGACGCGCTGATCGATCGCGTGATCGCGGCCGACGAGGAAACGCAGGCGCGGCTCGACGATTACCTGCACGACGAGTACGCGCACACCGCGCACGTATTCGGCGCGGATATCGCCGAATACCGCGCGATCTACGACGACTGGCGGCGCGAGATCCTGTCGCGGCTGACCGGCCGCCAGCTCGACGCGCTCGTCCCGCTGTCGGGCGAAGCGGTTGCGCAGGAAGCCGTCGCATGAACGATCCACGCGGCCCGGCGACCTTCGCGCCCGATACCGATACGCCTGCTTTCGACCCCGCCGCGCTGGCGCGAGCGATCGACGCGTTGCGCACCACGGCCGCCGCGCGCGACCGCGCGGGCGGTCATGCGGCGCGGGAGAAGCAATGGCTCGCCGATGCGGGCCTGCTGACGCTCGCGGTGCCGCGTGCGTTCGGCGGGCGGGAAGCCGCGTGGACCGAGATCTACGATGCGATCCGGCAGATCGCGCGCGTCGACAGCGCGCTCGCGCATCTCGTCGGGTTCCAGTGCCTGCAGGTGGTGAGCGTCGACGTGTGGGGCAACCCCGCGCAGCGCGAGCGCTATCTGCGCGGCACGGTCGAGCGGCAATGGTGGTGGGGCAATGCGGTCAATCCGCTCGACACGCGGCTCGTGGCCACGGCGACGCCTGACGGCGGTTACCGGCTCGATGGCGTGAAGGGCTTCTGTTCGGGCACGCGCGGCTCGCAGCGGATGACGGTGTCCGCGCACGATCCGGAGACCGGCCGCACCGTGTTCGGCGTGGTGCCGACCGATCGCACGGGGATCACGGTCAACGAAGACTGGGATCCGATCGGCCAGCGCCAGACCGACAGCGGCAGCGTGCGCTTCGACGGCGTGGCGCTGGCAGCAGACGAAGTGCTGCACCGTTCCGAGGCGCCGCCGACCCCGCGTGCGACGCTGCGCACGCTCGTGTCGCAGCTCGTGCTGACCAACCTGTTCGTTGGGCTCGCGGAAGGCGCGCTGGCGGAAGCGCGCGACTACGTGTTGAAGCATGGCCGCCCGTGGATTCAGTCGGACGTCGCGCAGGCGAGCGACGATCCGTACACGCTGCAGCGCTTCGGCGACATGCGCGTGCGGGCGATCGCCGCGGCGGCGCTGGCCGATCGCGCGGCCGCCGCGTTGCAGCGTGCATGGGCGCGGCAGGATGCGCTGACGGCGGACGAGCGCGCCGAGGTGGCGCTCGCGGTATCGGAGGCGAAGATCGTCGCGCAGCGCGCGGCGCTCGAGAACGGCGAGGCGCTGTTCGACGCGTGCGGCGCACGCGCGACGGCCGCGTCGCTCGGCCTCGACCGCTTCTGGCGGAACGCGCGCACGCATACGCTGCACGATCCGCTCGACTACCGGCTGCGCGACGTGGGCCGGTTCGCGTTGACGGGCGAGTTGCCGCAGGCGTCGCTCTATACGTGACGGCGTAATCGGCGTGATGCCGGAGCGGCGCGGTCCGCTCCGGACAAAACCTAACCGGCATGCTGGACGTCTGAAATGATATGTTATATCGTTGCGATACAATGTATCACTCGATGATCGCCCACCCTCCTTCCGGAATCGCCCGATGAGCACCGCACTCTCCCCGTCCACGCGGCTTCCCGTGACCGTCCTGTCCGGCTTCCTCGGCGCCGGCAAGACGACGCTGCTCAACCACATCCTCAACAATCGCGAGGGCCGGCGCGTCGCGGTCATCGTCAACGACATGTCCGAGGTCAACATCGACGCCGCGCTCGTGCGCGACGGCGGCGCGGGGCTGTCGCGCACCGACGAGAAGCTGGTCGAGATGAGCAACGGCTGCATCTGCTGCACGCTGCGCGAGGATCTGCTGATCGAGGTCGACCGGCTCGCGCGCGAAGGGCGGTTCGACCAGCTCGTGATCGAATCGACCGGCATCTCGGAGCCGCTGCCGGTGGCCGAGACGTTCACGTTCGAAGGCGAGGACGGCCGCAGCCTCGGCGAAGTCGCGCGGCTCGACACGATGGTGACGGTGGTCGATGCGTTCAATTTCCTGCGCGACTACGCATCGCGCGACAGCCTGCAGTCGCGCGGCGAATCGATGGGCGAGGAGGATGCGCGCACGGTCGTCGATCTGCTGATCGACCAGATCGAGTTCTGCGACGTGATCGTGATCAACAAGATCGACCTGATCGACGCAAGCGCGCGCGAGCGGCTGGTTGCGCTGCTGCGCGGCTTGAACCCGCGCGCACGGATCGAGATCGCCGAATTCGGCAAGGTGCCGCTCGAGCGCGTGCTCGACACCGGCCTGTTCGACTTCGAAGCCGCGTCGCGTGCGCCGGGCTGGCTGCAGGAGATGCGCGGCACGCACACGCCCGAGACCGACGAGTACGGGATCCGCAGCTTCGTGTATCGCGCGCGTCGACCGTTCCACCCGCAGCGCTTCTTCGATCTCGTCGAAAGCGAATGGCCGGGCGTCGTCCGCTCGAAGGGGTTCTTCTGGCTCGCCACCCATCCGACCGTCGCGGGTTCGTGGTCGCAGGCCGGCGCGGTCGCGCGGCACGGGCCGGCCGGCTACTGGTGGGCGGCCACGCCGCCCGAGCGCTGGCCGCAGGACGCGGAAGCCGTCGCGCAGATCCGTGCGCGCTGGGACGAGCACGTCGGCGATGCGCGGCAGGAACTCGTGCTGATCGGCATGGACATGGACGAGCCCGCGCTGCGCGCGCGCTTCGACGCGTGTCTGCTGACCGACGCCGAGATGGCCACCGGCCCCGAACACTGGACCACGTGGGACAACCCGTTTCGCGACTGGCCCTGACCTGAACGCGCTTCCTGCATCGATCCGGATGGAGAAGGCGCTCCACCGGATTCCGAGCATGAACGCACCCCTTCCCGATATTTCCCTGACCGGTGCCGCGCCGGGCGGCCGCCCGCTCGAATGGGTCGGCATGCAGGGCATCGACCTGCCCGTTGCAGTGGCCGAGCCCGGCTGCCGGCGCGACGTGCATGCGCGCGCCGACGTGCAGGTCGATCTCCCAGCGCCGCACGTGAAGGGCATCCACATGTCGCGGCTGTACCGTCTGCTCGACGGGCTCGGCGATGGCGCGGCGCTGTCGCCGGCCGGCCTTCAGCGTGTGCTGCACGCGATGGTCGACAGCCATCGCGACTGCGACACGCGCAGCGCGCGGCTACGGTTGCGCTTCGACCTGCTGGCACGCCGCGCCGCGCTGGTGACGGACGGGCTGGCCGGATGGAAAGCCTATCCGGTCCGGATCGACGCGACGCTGACCGGCTCCCGGTTCGAGTTGCGCGCGCAGGTGACAGTCGTCTATTCGTCGACGTGCCCGTGCTCCGCCGCGCTGTCGCGGCACTGGGTCGAGCAGGCGTTCCTGGCGGCGTTCGGCCGCGACGATCGCGTGGAGCCGGCGGCAGTCGCCGCGTGGCTGAAACGGCACGCGACGGCGGCCACGCCGCACAGCCAGCGCAGCGAAGCCGTCGTCAGCGTGGCGCTGCCCGCCGATGGTGCGACGCTGCGGCTGATCGACCTGATCGATCGCATCGAGCACGCGCTCGGCACGCCGGTGCAGACGGCCGTCAAGCGCGCGGACGAGCAGGCATTCGCGGTGCTGAACGGCGGCAACCTGATGTTCGTCGAGGATGCCGCGCGACGGGTCCAGGCCGCGCTGGACGGCCACCATGCGACCCCGCGCGTGCACGTGCGCCATCTGGAAAGCCTGCATCCGCACGATGCGGTGGCCTGGGCCGCGCCGGTTCGCGAAGGCGCCGACGCATGCTGATCCGCAAGCTGTTCCGGTTCGAGAACGCGCACGTCGTGCGCGGCTGCAGCACGCGACGCTGCTCGCATTCGATCCACGGCCATTCGTACCGCGTCGAGCTGCTGCTCGAAGCGCATGCGCTGGATCACGGGCAGATGATCTACGACTTCGGGCTGCTCAAGGGCGACGTGCGCGACCTGATCGACGCGTTCGACCACGCAGTGACGCTGTGGTCGGATGACGATCCTTGCTATGTCGAGAGCATGCGCCGGCATTCCGAGCGCTGGGTGCTGCTGCCCGTGTCGCCGAGCGCCGAGCAGTTCTCGCGCGTGTTCTTTCGCCTCGTCGATGCGGCGCTGTCCTGCACCCGCATGACGAACGGCGAAGCCGGCGTGCGACTGCATTCGATCATCGTTCACGAGACCGAGACCGGTTACGCGCAGTGCTTTCGCGACGATGCGTTCAACCCGCGCATGGGCCGCATCGACCTGGACGACATCGTGTTCGCGCCGGCCATCGCCGGGCAGTGGCGCGATCCGGGCCTGTTCGAGCGGATCAAGCGCGGCCGCCCCATTTCAAGGCAGGAATCCTGATGATCAGAAAGAACCCGCGCGGCGACCTGCCGCAGATTCACCCGAGCGCCTTCGTCGATCCGACCGCCATTCTGTGCGGGCTAGTGATCGTCGAGGAGAACGTGTTCATCGGCCCGTACGCGGTGATCCGTGCCGACGAAACGGATGCCGGCGGCCGGATCGCGCCGATCGTGATCGGCGCGCATTCGAACATCCAGGATGGCGTGGTGATCCATTCGAAGTCGGGCGCGAGCGTCACCATCGGCCGGCACACGTCGATCGCGCATCGCGCGATCGTCCACGGGCCGTGCAAGGTCGGTAACGGCGTGTTCGTCGGCTTCAACAGCGTGCTGTTCAACTGCACGATCGACGACGGCTGCGTGGTGCGCTACAACGCGGTCGTCGACGGCTGCCACCTGCCGCCGGGTTTCTACGTGCGTTCGACCGAGCGCATCGGGCCGGAAACCGATCTCGCCGCGTTGCCGCAGGTGACGGCCGACGCGAGCGATTTCTCAGAGGACGTTGCACGCACGAACAATGCGCTGGTGCTGGGCTACAAGCACATCCAGAACGAGTTCTGAGTCATGGACGAGCGCAACCGACGTGAAGGAGGCGCGAGCGACGCGCTGAAGCGACGTCACGCCGACCTGCTCGTGCATGGCGGCACGGTGATGACACCCAACGGGGCCGAGCAGATCGATGTTGCGTGCGTGGACGGCCGTGTCGTCGCATTGGGCGCGTTGCACGGCACGTGGCGCGCCGACGTCCTGCTGGATGCCGGCGGCCTGCACGTGTTGCCGGGCGTCGTCGACAGCCAGGTGCATTTCCGCGAACCGGGCCTCACGCACAAGGAGACCTTCGAGGCCGGCACGCGCGGCGCGGTGCTCGGCGGCGTCACGACGATCTTCGAGATGCCCAACACGCATCCGCTGACGCTGACCGCGCAGGATCTGCAGGCCAAGCTGGATCTCGCGCGCGGCCGTGCGTGGTGCGACTACGCGTTCTATATCGGTGGCTCGGCTGCGAACGCCGAACGGCTGCCGGCGCTCGAAAACCTGCCGGGCTGCGCGGGTGTGAAGGTCTTCATGGGCAGTTCGTTCGGCGACCTGCTGGCCGACGACGAAGCCGTGTTGCGCCGGATCGCGCGCAACGGACGGCGGCGCATGGCCGTGCACGCGGAGGACGAGGCGCGGTTGCGCGAGCGCCGGGCGCTCGTGGAAGCGAGCGGCGACGTGCGGGACCATCATCGCTGGCGCGACGAGGAAAGCGCGCTGGCGGCGACGCGGCGCATCGTCGGGCTGGCTGCCGAGACGGGCCGGCGGCTGCATGTGCTGCACGTGTCCACCGCCGACGAAATGGCGTTCCTCGCGCGGCACCGGCGTCGCGTGACCGTCGAGGTCACGCCGCATCACCTGAGCCTGCACGCGCCCGATTGCTACGCGCGGCTCGGTACGTTCGCGCAGATGAATCCGCCGGTGCGCGAGCGGCATCATCAGGATGCACTGTGGCAGGCCGTTCGCGATGGCGTGGTCGACGTGGTCGGCAGCGATCACGCGCCGCATACGCGCGATGAGAAACGCCGGCCCTATCCGCAGTCACCGAGCGGGATGACCGGCGTGCAGACGCTGCTGCCGCTGATGCTCGATCACGTGCATGCGGGCCGCCTGAGCCTCGCGCGGCTGGTCGACCTGACCAGCGCCGGGCCGGCGCGCATCTTCGGCATCGCGGGGAAGGGGCGGATCGCGGCGGGCTACGACGCCGATTTCAGCATCGTCGACTTGCGCGCGCGGCGAACCATTCGCGACGAATGGATCGCGAGCGTGAGCGGCTGGACGCCGTACGACGGCTGCGCGGTCACGGGGTGGCCCGTGCATACGGTCGTGCGCGGGCAGGTTGTCGTGCGCGACGAGGCGCTGAATGGGCGGCCGGTCGGGCAGCCGGTCGCGTTTCTTGATGCGGTGGCTTGACCCGAACGATGTGCGGCCCGGTTCAGCGTCCACTCAGTAAGCCGCATCCCGCACGAGCGCGTAGGTCTTTCCCGACGGCGCCTGGACGATCGACATGCCTTCGGCGATCGGCCCATTGGTTTTGCTGATCGCCGGCTGACTGCGCGTCGGTGTGAAGACCCAGGCGCCGGGATACTTCTCGCGGAGCCCGCGCAACGCGGAGGAGACCGCGGTCCCGGCGGGGTAGTGGATGCCGCCGATGTCGATTGCGCGTGCCAGCGTCGCAGATGTGAAGGCGACGATGCGATGCTGCCGGTCGAGTCGCAGTCTCGCGCCGTGCAGCGCCAGCCCCGCCAGTTGAAATACGCCGCCTTGGGCAACATCGATACGCCAGTAGTCGTCGTCGCGCAGACCGTCGCCATAGGTGGTCGTGTCACGGATCAAGTCCGATCCAGCCGGAACGATGGCGTCGGCTATCCGATTGCCGTCGGCCAGACGACACCACCACAGCGACCTGGTCCGGGCGTCGTTGCGCAAGACGATTTCCATCGGTTGGCCTGCATCGCACACCCATCCGTCGAGCGAGCGGGGGCCGGTGATCGTCAGCCCCAGCGCAGTGAGGTGGACGGGGTTCCGGTCGTTCCGCGGCGCTTCGTCGTCGAATTCCGACCGGACCTCCACCGCCTTGGCGGGGATGCCGTAGACATCGACCTCGCGCGGAAACACGGCTGTGTCGAACGAATGCATGTCGCCGGCGGTGCCGAGCGACAGTTGGGTGCCGGGCGGCATGTCGATGCCCATCAGCCGGGTGGTCTTTTCCAGCGTGGGATGTTCCGCGGCGTCTTTCTTTCGTGCATCCAGATCGATCTTCAAATAGGCGATTGCCAACGCGACGAACAAGCTGCTCATCCAGCAGAGCACGCCGAGCAGGACGGACTTGCGTATCCAGCGCGCGCGAAATGCGCGTCGCGCATCGGGAGAAAACGTCAGCGTGACGACCCAAAGCAGCACGGCGACAGTCGCCAGAAACGAAATGCCGAGAATGGCGAGGAAGGCGCCGGAGAAAAGCGGAGCAGGAATCATGGGAGCGGCGAGTGCCTGAGCGGATTCATGATGAGTCTTGCCCCGGCAAAGCCAGGACATGCCGGCATCGTCAACGGAGGAGCTGACACGGGCCGTCCGGCCCGTGGCAAACGCGATGGCGAGATCCGGCGCGGATGGCGCTCATTGTAGTGTGCAAACGCAACGATCCGACGAGAGCGGGATGTGCACGCCGCCGACCCGCACGCCGACATTACTCCGCCGGCAACGCGTCCGCCAGCGCCCGCATCGCGTCCACCGTCTCCGGGTTCGCCGGAAAGAACGCCTCGATCGCAAGTTCCGACAGCGTCACGTCGACCGGCGTGCCGAACACCGTCGTCGTGCTGAAGAACGTCAGCTCGCCGGCTGCCGTGCGCAGCCGCAGCGGCACGGCGATATCCGCGAAATCGGTGCGCGCCTGCGTGTCGTCGGGCTGGCCGGCCGGCGCCGGATATGCGGCGAGTTCGTCGCGCAGCGTGTGCAGCGTGCGGTCGCCGCTCGCATCGATCTGCCGCTGCAGCCGATGCAGGATGTGCGCGCGCCATTCGTGCCAGTTGACGATCTGCGACGCGAGCCCGTCCGGATGCAGGCTCAGCCGCAGCACGTTGACGGGCGGCTGCAGCAGCGCCGGGTCGGCCTGCGCGACCAGCGCGCCGAGCATCCGGTTTGCGGCGAGCAGCGTCCAGTGGCGGTCCACGGCGAGCGCCGGATAAGGCTCGTGGCCGCGCAGCACCGCTTCGACCGCATGGCGTGCGGCATCCAGTTGCGGATCCGAAAACGGCCGTTCGCGAAACAGCGGCGCGAAGCCGGCCGCGACGAGCAGCGCATTGCGTTCGCGCAGCGGCACGTCGAGACGCTCGGCGAGATGCAGCACCATCTCGCGGCTCGGCTGCGCGCGGCCCGATTCGACGAAGCTCAGATGGCGCGCGGAAACTTCCGCGTCGAGCGCAAGCGCCATCTGGCTCAGGCGCCGGCGTTGCCGCCACGTGCGCAACAGCGGGCCGATGCCGGGCGCGCGGCCGGCGGATGGGGAGGGCGAATGGAGGGCGGCGGTCGGGTTCATGCAGCAGATGATAGGCAATCCCGCGCACCATGGACATTACCTGCGACGTAAGCATCTCGCCGTTCCCCGGGCGTGTCACCGCGCTGCGTTACCATAGCCCCCGTGCCAACTGAGAGACGACGCCGGACCCGCGATTGAAAGCGCCTGGGCCGGTGCCGTGCATATTTACGACAAGGCATTCCAGGGGAATCCAACAATGAAAAAACTTGCCGTCCGGCTCGCCTGCGTGGCGACGCTTGCATTCGCCGCGACCACCGGCCACGCGCAGACCGAATCTGCGCAGGTGGAAATGAGGGCCGCCGCCGCGGCCGCCAACGACGCGGTCGTGAAGGGCCCGACCGACATCGACGTGAAACACGAAGCCGTGCTGAAGCTGAAAGCCGGTGAATCGTTCGTGCCGGCCGCCGAAGCCGGCCGCTACCTGCGCTCGATGGGCAACTCGATCGACGAATCCAAGCTGGTCGGCCTCGTACTGCCCGACGATCCCGATGCCGACTGGATCTCGGTCGTGTCGTTCGAGCCGAGCGGCTATATCCGCGATGACGATGCGAAGGACTGGAAACCCGACGAGCTGCTGAAGAGCCTGCAGTCCGGCACCGAGGAAGACAACCCGGGGCGCAAGGAGCGCGGCCTGCCGGAGACCGAGGTGGTCGGCTGGGCGAAGGCGCCCGCCTACGACGCAGCCACGCACCGGCTCGTGTGGTCCGCGATCATCCGCGACAAGGGCGCGGCCCCGAATGCCGAGAACGACGGCGTGAACTACCGGACGCTCGTGCTCGGCCGTGACGGCTACCTGTCGCTGACGATGGCGTCGACGCTTGCCGATCTGCCGAAATACAAGGCGTCGGCCGACGAGCTGCTGTCGAACATCCGCTTCAACGATGGCAAGCGCTATGCCGATTTCAACAAGTCGACCGACCACGTCGCCGAGTACGGCCTTGCGGCGCTGATCGTCGGCGTCGGCGCGAAGAAGCTTGGCTTGCTCGCGCTGATCGGCGCGTTCGCGGTGAAGTTCTTCAAGATCGGCGCGGTCGCGCTGCTGGCCGGCGGCGCGGCGTTGAAGCGCTTCTTCGGGCGCAAGCCGAAGGCAGCCGCGGTGCCGGCCGTCGCCGAGGCATCCAGCGTCTCCGACGCATCCGGCACGGAGCGCAAGGAATGACGAAGCTGTTGCTGCTGATCTTCGGCGGCCTCAAGCTCGGCAAGGTGCTCGTGTCGGCGGGCACCATGCTGGCGTCGATCGCGGTCTACGCGGTGTTCTACGGCTGGCGGTTCGCGGCCGGTTTCGTGGCGCTGCTGCTGGTGCACGAGGCCGGCCATTACATCGCCGCGCAGCGGCGCGGGCTCGACGTCGGGCTGCCGACCTTCATCCCGTTCGTCGGCGCGTGGATCCAGCTGAAGGAGATGCCGCACGACGCGGAAACCGAGGCGTACGTCGGGCTCGCCGGGCCGTTCGTCGGCACGCTCGGTGCGCTGGCCTGCTACGCGGCCGCGCGCCACTATGACAGCAACCTGCTGCTCGCGCTGTCGTACACGGGCTTCTTCCTGAACCTGTTCAACATGATTCCGCTGTCGCCGTTCGACGGCGGGCGGATCACCGCGGTGCTGTCGCCGCGCATCTGGTTCGCGGGCGTGCCGGTGCTGATCGCGCTGTTCGTGTACCGCCCGAGCCCGCTGCTGATCGTGATGGCGATCCTCGCGCTGCCGCAGCTGAAGCGTGCGTGGCGCTACGACCCCGACGCGCCGGAGAACCGCGTGTACTACGCGACGTCGATCGAGACGAAGACGACGTACGCGCTCTGCTACGTGGGCCTGCTCGCGTTCCTCGCGCTGATGACGTCGGGCGTGCACGACATGCTGCGCGTCGCGCATTCGTCGATCTGACCGCGGATACCGGCGGTCGAATGCAACGACGGCGGCCGTTTTATGCGGCCGCCGTCGTTTTGTCTTGAAGCCGAGCGTCAGGCGTCGCGATGACGCAGTTCGACGCGTTTGATGTCCTTCACGATCACGAGATAGCTGAATACGGTGACGAGCGCGTTCAGCCCGACGAACACGAGCGCGCCGTTGAACGAGCCGCTCGCGCCGACGAGGTAACCGATCGCGATCGGCGCGACGATGCCGGCCGTGTTGCCGAACATGTTGAACAGGCTGCCCGACAGGCCGATCGCTTCCTTCGGCGCGGTATCCGCGACGACGGCCCAGCCCAGCGAGCCGATCCCCTTGCCGAAGAACGACACGGCCATCAGCACGATCACCAGCACTTCGCTGTCGACGTAGTTGCAGCCGATGATGACCATCGACAGCGCCATCCCGCCGACGATCGGGATCTTGCGCGCGAGCGTGAGCGACACGCCGCGACGGATCAGCCCGTCCGACAGCATCCCGCCGAGCACGCCGCCGAGGAACCCGCAGATCGCGGGCAGCGACGTCATGAAGCCGGCCTTCAGCAGCGACATCCCGCGTGCCTGCACGAGATAGATCGGGAACCACGTGAGGAAGAAGTAGGTGAGCACGTTCACGCAGTACTGGCCGAGGTACACGCCGATCAGCATCCGGTTCCACAGCAGTTGGCGCACGTAGTACCAGCCGGCCACGCGGCTGCCCTCCGCGCGCGCGCCGTTGCTGCTGCGCGCGGCGGTGCGCACCAGTCCGCCGCCCTGCTCGATATGCTCGAGTTCCGCTCGGTTCACGGCCGGATGGTCGGCCGGATCCTTCATGACCCGCAGCCACAGGAACGCGAGCGCGATGCCCGCGAGGCCGAGCCACAGATACACCTGGTGCCAGCCGTACGCATGCGTGAGCCACGCCATCAGCGGCGAGAACACCACGGCCGCGAAGTACTGCGCTGCGTTGAAGATCGCCGACGCGGTGCCGCGCTCGGCGGTCGGGAACCAGCTCGCCACGACCTTCGCGTTCGCCGGAAAGGCCGGGGCTTCGGCGATGCCGACCGCGAAGCGCATCGCGAACAGCGCGGCGACCGCGAACGCGGCGCTGCCGCCGAGGCCGATCGTGCTCTGCAGCAGCGTGAACGCCGACCACAGGAAGATGCTCGCCGCATACACGCGTCGCGCGCCGAAGCGGTCGAGCAGCCAGCCGCTCGGCAGTTGCGCGAGCACGTACGCCCAACTGAACGCCGAAAAGATGTAGCCCATCGTCACCGGATCGATGCCGAACGCCTTGCGGATCGGCGTGCCGGTGATCGACAGCGTCGCGCGGTCCGCATAGTTGAGCGTCGTGACGACGAACAGCATCGCGAGGATCCAGTAGCGCACGGCGGTCCGGCGCGCGGTGCGCGCGAGGTCGAGCGGAAGCTCGCGAGGGGAGGTCTGATTGCTCACTTTAAATGTACGTCGTCGTATGACATGAGCGAAAGTTTATTGAGAATGTCCGGATTCAGAAACCTCGGGTTTTCCCTTTGGGGATAGTCATCACAGTGTGGGAAAGTCGCGATATGCTGGCCGGACAAGGCTTGCGCGTGTATCGTCGGCGCCTTCGCAGGCGGCGCGAATGATGCGAGGTTGTCGGCAGACATCGTATCTGTTGCGCTACAATGAGCAATCCATTCCCGAACCACGGAGCACATCCCATGCAACTGACAGGAGAGATGCTGATCGGCGCCGAAGCGGTGGCCGGCTCGGCAGGCACCTTGCTGGCGTTCGACCCGACGAAAGGCGCGCCGATCGAGGCCCCGGCGTTCGGCGTCGCGACGCAGGCCGACGTCGACCGCGCGTGCGAGCTCGCACGCGACGCGTTCGATGCGTACCGCACGCAGCCGCTCGCGGCCCGCGCGGCGTTTCTTGACGCGATCGCGGATGAAATCGTCGCGCTCGGCGACGCGCTGATCGAGCGCGCGCACGCCGAAACGGGCCTGCCCGTCGCGCGGCTGCAAGGCGAGCGCGGCCGTACCGTCGGCCAGCTCCGGCTGTTCGCGCGTGTCGTGCGCGACGGGC
This sequence comes from Burkholderia sp. HI2714, assembly GCF_002223085.1. Lineage (NCBI taxonomy): Bacteria > Pseudomonadati > Pseudomonadota > Betaproteobacteria > Burkholderiales > Burkholderiaceae > Burkholderia > Burkholderia sp. HI2714. Next base: position 405,379 of record NZ_NKFM01000035.1, read on the forward strand.
GCTTCCTCGCCGCGTCGATCGATCCCGCGCAGCCGGCGCGTACGCCGCTGCCGCGTTCGGACCTGCGGCTGCAGAAAGTCGCGCTCGGGCCCGTCGCCGTGTTCGGCGCGAGCAATTTCCCGCTCGCATTCTCGGTGGCGGGCGGCGATACCGCGTCGGCGCTCGCGGCCGGCTGCCCGGTGATCGTGAAGGCGCACGAGGCGCACCTCGGCACGTCCGAGCTGGTCGGCCGCGCGATCCGCGCCGCCGTCGCGAAAACCGGCATGCCGGCGGGCGTGTTCTCGCTGCTGGTCGGCCCCGGTCGTGTGATCGGCGCGGCGCTGGTCAGCCATCCGGCGATCCAGGCCGTCGGTTTCACCGGGTCGCGGCAGGGCGGGATGGCGCTCGTGCAGCACGCGAACGCGCGTCCGCAGCCGATTCCCGTTTATGCGGAAATGAGCAGCATCAACCCGGTCGTGCTGTTCCCGGCGGCGCTTACCGCGCGCGGCGACGCGATCGCGACGGGCTTCGTCGATTCGCTGACGCTCGGCGTCGGCCAGTTCTGTACCAACCCGGGCCTCGTGCTCGCAATCGACGGCCCTGATCTCGACCGCTTCGAGACGGTCGCCGCGCAGGCGCTCGCGAAGAAGCCGGCCGGCGTGATGCTCACGCGTGGCATCGCCGATGCGTATCGCAATGGTCGCGGCAAGCTGGCCGAGCTGCCGGGCGTGCGCGAAATCGGCGCGGGCGAGGCGGCGCAGACCGACTGCCAGGCCGGCGGCGCGCTGTACGAAGTCGGTGCGCAGGCGTTCCTGGCCGAGCCGGCATTCAGCCACGAGGTGTTCGGGCCGGCGTCGCTGATCGTGCGTTGCCGTGATCTCGACGAAGTCGCGCGCGTGCTCGAAGCACTCGAAGGCCAGCTGACGGCCACGCTGCAGATGGACGCCGACGACAAGCCGCTCGCGCGCCGGCTGCTGCCGATCCTCGAACGCAAGGCGGGCCGCCTGCTGGTCAACGGCTACCCGACCGGCGTCGAGGTGTGCGACGCGATGGTGCACGGCGGGCCGTTCCCGGCCACGTCGAACCCGGCCGTCACGTCGGTCGGCGCGACGGCGATCGACCGTTTCCTGCGGCCGGTGTGCTATCAGGATTTCCCGGACGATCTGCTGCCCGAAGGGCTGCAGGAAGGCAATCCGCTCGCGATTCCGCGGCTGCGGGACGGGAAGGCGGAGTGATGACGCACCTCGATTGAGGGAGCGATCCATTGCGACCGGTGAGCCTGGGGGCTTGCCGGTTGCAACAAACGAAAAGGCGGAAGTGGCCGGTGAGCCGCTTCCGCCTTTTTTGCATGGCAGGTTTGGGTGGTGCCGATCTCGCCGCGTCAGTGGGCAGGATGCGCGGCGAGCCGTCGAAAAGAATCATGCTGGCTCCGACGGGCGGCGCGGGATGGATTCGAGATCAGGTTCGGTGCCGCCGAGACGGGCGAGCCGCCGGGCGCTTTCGCGGGCGATCATCGCGCGCAGCGCTTCTTTCACCAAGGCCGATTTTTCGGTCACGCCAGTCAATTGCTGCGCTTTGGCAAGCAGGGCGTCGTCAAGGGACAAGGTCGTGCGCATGGCGCGCCTCCGGAAAGGATCGAAGCATCAACTATCGCATCAATTGATGCTGATGCTGATGCTGATGCCTGCACCCGAGTGTGCAATGAATCTGGATCGTGCCGAGGCGGCATAGAGGGGCCGGTGTCCGGGGCGAGCGCCGGCGTCGTCGTGCGGGCAAAGGCGGTCGTTGATCTCGCCGTCTTCCGTGTCGCCGGAATTTCTCATACAGTACCGGAGCCCCGGGTCGACCGACCCGCAGGCGAAACCTGAGAGATCCAGAAAAAGACCAAGAGGGAACGGCATCATGAACATCAGCAAACGTGGCGACCACCTGTTCGCGGCCGGGTTGTGGAAAGCGATCGGCGACGTCGCGAAATCGGTCCGTACCCAGATCGGCGAATACAGCGAAGGGCGCGTGCTGGCCGACGCGCTGTTCGCCCTGCAGCGCGAGTTGGGCGGCAGCGAATTCGATGTGACGATCAACCAGGGGCGGCCCGTCGCGGGTTCCGATCCGCATTCGTTGACCTTCGGCAGGGCCGTCGAGCGTTTCAGGCACGACATGGAGGCGGTGGTGTTCGCGCTGAAGCACCGCCGCAGCATCGACGAGCCCAACGGTGCGCAGCGCGCCGAAGAACTGACGCAGGCCAACACGCATCTCGCGACCGCGAAGCAGTACGCGATGTTGACGGTCGGGCGGTTCTTCGATGCGGTCGTCGATCGCGACGTGCTGGAACAGATCGTGGGTGCCGAGTCGCCCGCGCGCGGCCGGCCGATCGCGGCGCGCAAGGGAATCGACGAGACGCAGCGCACGCTCGCCGGCGTGCGTCAGCGGATCATCGGCGCGATCGCGCAGATGTAACGCAATGGCCGCGCCGGCTCGTCGAGCCGCGCGGCCATTGCGTGATGCGGATACGGCGCGCGGGGGCGCCGGCGTGCGGCGCCGATGAAGATCGCGCGCCGCCGGCGAACGCCGCTTATTGCGGCCCCATCTTCTTGATCAGCACGTCGAGCTCCGCTGCTTCATCGTCGGTGAGATCGACGAGCGGCGCACGCACCGGGCCTGCGTCATGGCCGACGAGCTTCGCGCCCGCCTTCACGATGCTGACCGCATAGCCCGCGCGGCGATTGCGGATCTTCAGGTACGGCAGGAAAAATTCGTCGATCAGGCGGCCGACCGTGGCGTGGTCGTCCTTCGCGATCGCTTCGTAGAATGCCATCGCCGTCTTCGGGATGAAGTTGAACACGGCCGACGAATACACCGGCACGCCGAGCGCCTTGTACGCGGCCGCATAGACTTCAGCCGTCGGCAGCCCGCCGAGGTAGGCGAAACGGTCGCCGAGGCGGCGGCGGATCGTCACCATGCTTTCGATTTCGCCGACACCGTCCTTGAAGCCGATCAGGTTCGGGCAACGATCGGCGAGGCGCTCGAGCATGTCGGCGTTCAGCTTCGAATTCGCGCGGTTGTACACCACGACACCGATCTTCAGCGCACGGCACACCTGCTCGACGTGGTCGGCGATCCCTTCCTGGCTGGCTTCCGTCAGGTAGTGCGGCATCAGCAGCACGCCGCTCGCGCCGAGGCGCTCGGCCTCCTGCGCATATTCGATCGCGACGCGCGTCGCACCGCCCGCGCCGGCGAGGATCGGCACCTTGCCCTTGCAGGTTTCCGTCGCGACACGGATCACGTCCGAATACTCGCGCTGCGTGAGCGAGAAGAATTCACCGGTGCCGCCGGCCGCGAACAGCGCGCTCGCACCGTACGGCGCGAGCCATTCCAGGCGCTCGGCATAGGTGGACGGGCGGAAGCTGCCGTCGGCGTCGAAATCCGTCAGCGGAAACGACAGCAGGCCGTGGGAGATGATCTGTTTGAGTTCTTGCGGTGAAGTCATGGTGGGTGTCGTCCGTCTAGCGCGAGTGCTGGTTCGTCGGGAACGGCATACGAGCCGAATTGGCGATGTCGTTGTATGTCATCGTACAACGCAAGAAAGAGCGGCGCAAGCGGTTTGCTGGCGGGTCAAGGGTAGGGTCTTTCCAGATAAGGGTTTACGCAGCATCGTCGACTGAGGTTGAGTGTCGTATGATGACTAACGATATCGCAGACAGACTCCTGGAATTCCGATGACTGCTTCCCCGCTCTATATCCGTGTGCATCCGGACGACAACGTCGCGATCGTCGTCAACGACGGCGGCTTGCCCGAGGGCGCGACGTTCGCCGACGGGCTGACGTTGCGCGAAGGCGTGCCGCAGGGGCACAAGGTTGCGCTGGTCGACCTCGCGGCCGGCGACCCGATCGTCCGCTACAACGTGGTGATCGGCTATGCGCTGGTCGAGCTGCGCCGCGGCAGCTGGGTCAACGAACGCACGATGCGCATGCCCGAGCCGCCGGGGCTCGACGACCTGCCGCTTGCCACCCGCGCCGCGCCGCCGCTGCCGCCGCTCGAAGGCTATACGTTCGAGGGTTTCCGTAACGCCGACGGCTCGGTCGGCACGCGCAACATCCTCGCGATCACGACGACCGTGCAGTGCGTGTCGGGCGTCGTCGAGCACGCCGTGAAGCGGATCAAGGCCGAGCTGCTGCCGCGCTACCCGAACGTCGACGACGTGGTCGGGCTCGAACACACGTACGGTTGCGGCGTGGCGATCGACGCGCCCGATGCCGACATCCCGATTCGCACGCTGCGCAACATCAGCCTGAATCCGAATTTCGGCGGCGAGGTGATGACCGTGAGCCTCGGCTGCGAGAAGCTGCAGCCCGAGCGCCTGCTGCCGCCCGGCACGATTCCGGTCGCGGCCGACGGTGCGACCGACAACGGCGGCGTGGTGTGCCTGCAGGACGCCGCGCACGTCGGCTTCAACTCGATGATCGACTCGATCATGAAGATGGCCGAATCGCATCTTGAGCGGCTCAACCGCCGCCGCCGCGAGACGTGCCCGGCATCCGATCTCGTCGTCGGCGTGCAGTGCGGCGGCAGCGACGCGTTCTCGGGGCTCACCGCGAACCCGGCCGTCGGCTTCGCGGCCGATCTGCTGGTGCGTGCGGGCGCGACGATCATGTTCTCCGAGGTGACGGAAGTGCGCGACGGTGTCGCGCAGCTCACGTCACGGGCGGCGAACGAGGACGTGGCGCGCGAGATCATCCGCGAGATGGACTGGTACGACCGCTACCTGCAGCGCGGCCGCGTCGACCGCAGCGCGAACACGACGCCCGGCAACAAGAAGGGCGGCCTGTCGAACATCGTCGAGAAGGCGATGGGCTCGATCGTGAAGTCGGGCAGCGCGCCGATCGCCGGCGTCGTGCGTCCCGGCGATCGCGCGAAGCAGAAGGGGCTGCTGTATGCGGCGACGCCCGCGAGCGACTTTATTTGCGGCACGCTGCAGCTCGCAGCCGGGATGAACCTGCATATTTTCACGACGGGCCGCGGCACGCCGTACGGCCTCGCGCAGGTGCCGGTGATCAAGGTCGCGACGCGCAGCGATCTCGCGCGCCGCTGGCACGACCTGATGGATCTCGACGCGGGGCAGATCGCGACCGGCGCGGCCACGATCGAGGACACGGGCTGGGCACTGTTCCGGTTGATGCTCGACGTCGCGAGCGGCAAGCGCCGCACGTGGGCCGAGCAATGGAAGCTCGCGAATGCGCTGACGCTGTTCAACCCGGCGCCGGTGACCTGACGCGCGCGGCCGTTGCCGCCGAACGATGCGGGCGCCTTCGGGCGCCCGTTGTCATTGCGGCGGCGAATTCACGATCCGGCGCACGCAGCACCTCTCGCGCAGACGGTGCGAATTCCTTACCTGTCACGTAATCGACCGCCCGTGCGAGGCCGGCGACGATGTCTGCACGCGAACACGCAATACGCAACGCGCGACGTTCGCGACATCGTCCTCTCATCGACCCAAGGAGCCTCGCCATGAACACCGCCCAATCCGCATCGTCCGCTTCGTCCGTTCACGCCGACCTGATCGACCGCTACATCGACGCCTGGAACGAACCCGACGTCGCGCGTCGCCGCGCGCTGATCGACGCGACCTACGCGAGCGACGCGGCCTATCGCGATCCGCTGATGACCGGCGACGGCCACGCCGGCATCGACGCGATGATCGCGGCCGTGCAGGCGCGCTTCCCCGCGTTCCGCTTCCGCCGCACGACCGACGTCGACGGGTTCGGCCCGCACCTGCGCTTCTCGTGGGCGCTCGTGTCGCCCGATGGCGCGGCGATCGTGAAGGGTTCGGACTTCGGCACCGTCGACGCGTCGGGCCGCCTCGCGTCAGTGACGGGCTTCATCGACGAAATGCCGGCCGCGGCGTCGTGACGCGAGCGATGCACGCGCAGCGGCCACCGGGATCGGGTAACGTTATGCGGTTCGTTCCTGATCCCGGAGACTAGCCGACATGCTGAAGAATCTCGACCCGCTGCTGCACGCCGACATCCTGCACACGCTGCGCGCGATGGGCCACGGCGACGAAATCGCGATCTGCGATGCAAACTTCCCGGCGGAATCCGTCGCGGAGCACACGGTGGTCGGCCGCGCATTGCGGATCGACGGTGCGGATTCGGCGCGCGTCGTGCGCGCGGTGCTGTCCGTGCTGCCGCTCGACACGTTCGTCGACACGCCTGCATGGCGGATGGAAGTCGTCGGCGATGCGGCGGCGGTGCCGCCCGTGCAGCGCGAGGTGCAGGCCGAGATCGACCGCGCGGAAGGGCGTGCGGTGCCGCTTACGGGTGTCGACCGGTTCGCGTTCTACGAGCGCGCGCAGCAGGCTTACGCGGTGATCGTCACCGGCGAGCTGCGCGGCTACGGCTGCTTCATCTTCAAGAAGGGCGTGTTGTTGAGCGACGCGGGCTAAACGCCTTTTGAGCCCGCCGCCTTCGGCCGCGCGGCCGCCGCCGTGTAAAGATTTGCTACAACGTTAGCTCGGTGCAATCGATTCCCTATGTAATTGATTTTTAAGGGGAAAGATTTTGCTCGCATCTGACAGCGAATCGAATCAAGTAGTTACACCCGGCACGTTTTCGTACACGGAAAAGCCGGTCCCTGTAGGGGCACACGACGTAGCAGCGCAGCGATCCTGGGAGCACTTCCAGGTTCAGCGCGGCATCGAGCGCTACCGCAGGACCCTCATCCGCGAGAAAGAGGACGGCACCACGACTTCCCGAGACCTCGGTGAAGTCCAGCATGGTCAGCGCATCGCCTCGGACATCATCCGTCCGATGGTGGAGGCAGTGAAGAAGGCCCAGGCCGACTACGCCGCCAAGCTGGAAGACCCGAACACGCGACGTATCGCGGACGCCCATGCGGTGTTCGGGGCACTCGATGCGGAGACCATCGCTGCATGTGCCGTCCTCACAGCCCTGGCGAATCCGGTGGACGCCGGCTGGACCAGCGTTCGGGTTACTTGCGCAGCTCGTCTGCGCCACGAACTGGAGTACCAGGAGTGGGCGCGAGCCGAGCGAGAAGCCGAGAAGCATCGCAAGGAGCACGCGCTCGACGGCGTGAACATGTTCAAGCTGATGCTGCGCCGGAACAATGGCGAAGTCGATAAGCGGGTGTTCGACAAGTGGTCGAAGAAGACCCAAACGCTCGTGAAGCTCGACTGGACTCACGAGCAGAAGGTCCACATCGGGGACTCGGTGATGGCGCTCCTGGTCGAATCGAACGGCTGGTTCGAGGTGAAGGAGCAGCGCGAGAAGGGGAGCAAGTGGCCCAAGCTCGTCTTCGGGATGACCGAGGCCGCCCTGGCTTTCACGGAGAGGCTCCAGACTACCTGCGAGTTGCAACGACCGTTCCTGGCCCCCATGATCTGCGAGCCGCAGGATTATTGCGTCCAGATGTAAAGCGAGTCACTTATAATCACGGGCCTCACATGGGGTTCCCGTGGCCTTCGTACGTCCACAAGTAAAGTGAGTTACTGATATGCAGACCACTGACCATCGCCGCGCGACGCTGACCGTCGCCGGACAAACCATCGACCTGAAGTTGCCGGTCCCCGTGCGGGTTGGCGACGCGCAGTACGAACAGAAGCTGGCCTTCGCAGTCGCGGAAGCCGTCCTCGAACACTTCGACACCAAGGAAACGAAATGAGCACTATCAAGAAGACCGTGAACGACCTCGCCACGACCCGCGACGCGAAGTTCCACGCCAACGCTGGCGCGACCGTCACCCTCCATGACGACGGCACGCGTGCGTACCCGATTCGTGTGTCGGTGGACGGGCAGTGGCACTCGTCGTCGGAACTGCGCGAGATGGCGAAGCTGTTCAAGAAGCTGGCGAAGCAACTCGAAGCCGAAGGCCGCACCGCGTAACACCACACGCCCATCCGGGCACCCCGAAGACGCTGACTGGATACTGAAACCATGACGAAGCTGCAAGGCGGCTACCTGACCCTCAAGACCGACGCCGTGAAGTCCACGGAGTTCGCCAACTCCCACACCTCCGCCCTGGACCTGCCCCTGAAGGGAGCGCATCTGGAGGCCCTGAACCACATCCAGAAGACCCGCTGGCGCATCAACCGTGATGTGCTGTCTGTCGCGATGCAGTGCAAGGCTCGCGGCCTGGAGGTTCCGGGCTTCCCGAGCAGCGACGAGCTGGCGTTGCCGGAGTACCCGGAGCACCTGGACAAGAAGTCCGACGAGTTCAAGGCGCACATCCGCGAGCGCGAGCGCATCCACACGGAGAACGCACGCAACGCCGGGATGCGCCTGAAGCTCTGGGGGATGCTCCAGATGGCCGAGGAGCTGTCGGAATTTCCTGCGCTGTGGTTTCCGCACTACGCGGACTTCCGTGGCCGCTTCTACCCGCGTCCCCAGGACCTTCACACGCAGGGCGATTCCCTCGTCAAGGGCATCCTGGAGTTTTCGGAGCCGGTCCCTCTGACCGACCGGGGCTGGTACTGGATTCGCGTCAACACGGCCAACTACTTCGGTGAGGACAAGCTCCCCATCGCGGAGCGTGCGCAGTGGACGATGGATCACCTGGAGGGCATCCTTGCCGTCGCCACAGACCCGCTGGACGACCACAAGGCGTTCGAGTTCTGGAGCACGTGCGACTCCCCGTGGGAGTTCCTTGCAGCGTGCCTGGAAGTAAAGCGAGTCGCTGATTTTATGCTGGCGAACGGGACGTGCGAGGGCTTCGAGTCGCGCATGGTCTGCCGCTACGACGCGACGTGCTCCGGTATCCAGCATCTCGCGGCCCTCATGAAGGACGAGAAGTCTGCCGTCCGCGTCAACGTGCTCCCCACGGGCAAGCGCGAGGACATCTACAAGGCCGTGTGTGAGGTAGTGGCTGCTGAAGTGCAGCGCGACGTGGTGAATAGCGCCACGATGGCTATGGCCTCCCTCTGGGTCGGCAAGGTGGAGCGTAAGACCGTGAAGCGGGCCGTGATGACGACCCCCTACGGCGTGTCCGAGCGCGGCATCCTGACCCAACTGGTTCAGGACGGCTTCGCGGATCACATTGCCAACGGGAAGGAGCGCTACGCCGCTGCGGAGTACCTGACGCAGAAGATCGTCGGTGCGCTGGACGAATCCATCGAGGCCCCGCGCCGCGCGATGGACTACTTCCGCTCGGTCGCCGTGTTCTTGGAGGAGCGCGGGCTTCCCCTCGTGTGGGATACGCCCAGTGGCTTCACCGGGAAGCAGGCGTACTACAAGACCGGCGAGAAGCGCATCCGCACGCTCCACGGCGATGTCACTGTGCGATTCGAGGAACCAGACGCGGGCTTCAAGCCGGGTAAGCAGAAGCTCGGTGCGGCCCCGAACGTGGTCCATTCGTTCGACGCGGCCCACCTGGCACTCGTGTGTGTCGAGATGAAGCACCGGGGCGTTCGCGACCTGGCGTTCGTCCACGACTCGTTCGGCTGTCATGCAGAGAGCAGCGACATTCTCCTTGAAGTCACCAAGCAGCAATTCGTCGCGCTGTACAACAACGACACCCTGGAGCAATGGCGGCAGTCCGTCATCGCACACTCAGGGTGCCCGGATGTCCCTGAAGTCCCTCCGCTCGGCAACCTGGACGTGGAACGCGTCCTCGACTCCGAATTTTTCTTCTCGTAAAGTAAAGCGAGTCACTGATAAGTGATTTGATAACCGAATAAACGCTATGCAGACCTTCAAGAAACTCCCGTACACCGACTTCCACCAGATGAAGGCCGCGCTCGAAGCGGGCACGGTGTTCCGCATCAAGGATGGCGGCAGGGACCGCCGCGTGACGCGTATCGAACCGCTCCCGTCGGGCAAGGTGGCGAACGTGTACTACGAGGGCAGCACGAGTAGCTACGGCTGCTTCACCCCGGACGGCGCCAACAGAGCCTGTGTGGCGTTCATCTACGTGGAGTCGCAGGCTCCGAGCCTGGCGGACCAACTCAAGGCCAAGCTGACCACAGCCACGGTGAACGTTGCGGCCGTCCCGGCGAAGCCGTTCCTCGAACGCTTCATCGCGGGCACCGAGTTCCACACGCCGCACACCCGCGAGGTCGTGGTGGGCGTGGCGTTCGTGCGCGGCCACAACCGCCTCGACGTGACGCTCCGCGACGAGGCAGGCAAGGAGCGCGTGACCCCGCGCTACAACACGGACGGCACCCACAAGTTCCGATCGGAGCGCAACCTGGTCGAAGGCAAGCTCCCGCCGAAGATGGTGGAGCGCAAGGTCGCTATCTACCGCCACGCGTTCAATGGCTCGCTGTTCGTCATTCGCGAAGGCGAAGTGCTCCCGAGCATCCGGGGCATCTCGAATGCGACGAAGGTTGGCGAGACGACGATCACCGAAAAGGAATAACCCCGCACAGGGTGACGACCCTAACAACCCCGGCCCGCGCAAGCGGGCTTTTTCACATCTACACAAAGCAAACACATGGCTGAAGCAAAGAAAGGCAAGTCCAAGATCGTCGGAAAGTTCGTGACTCCGAAGGGTGTCTTCCAGTATGCGTGGCTCGACAAGCCGGACAACTCGGAATACGGCAAGGGCAAGTTCAAGTGCGCGATCCTGCTGGAGCAGGGCGTTGCGGAGAACGACGCGTTCGCGAAGAAGCTCAACGAGCTGCACAAGGCGGCAAAGGGCAAGAACGACGCGAAGCCCGCGAAGGACGGCTCGGCGCTGGCCGACGCAGCAGCAGAAGATGGCAACGACAAGAAGGAGCGCTTGCGCGGCTTCTGGGTCATCACGGCCAAGTCTAAGCAGAAGCCCGAACAGAAGGCCGCTGACGGCAAGACAACGCTGAAGGAATCCGCCAAGAGCGGCGACTACGGTCGTATGTCGGTTGCTGCTGCCGAGTACGACACGGGCAGCAACAAGGGCGTCACGCTCTACCTCAACGGCATCAAGCTTCTGGAGCGCCGCGCTCAATCGGACCTCGGCTTCGAGGACGAGTCGGAAGACTACGAGAACGACGAGGGTACGCCGTCGCTGAACGAAGACGAATCGGACGATTCGAGCACGTCGAGTGACGATCAAGACTTCTGATTTGCGCGTGGACGTGGTGCCGACCCCGGCTCCGCGTCCGCGTGTGACGAAGTTCGGCAGTACGTACATGCCCGCTGCATACAAGGTCTATCAGAAGGCCATCGCGGCGGCGCTTCCCAAGCTGGACTCCCAATACACGGGCGAACTCGAAGTGATCCTGGAGTTCGTCTGCAAGCCCATCGCCAAGTCGAAGTTCACGACGCCGATGGGAGACGTGGACAACTTCGCGAAAGGCGTGATGGACACCCTCACTGACGAGGGCTGGTGGGAAGACGACCGCCAGATCATGCAGCTCGCAGTCCGCAAGCGCTTCCCCGTTCTGGGCGAAGACCCCCACATCCGAATTTTCATCCGAGAACTCACATGATCCAGTTCCTCCTCAAGCTCCTCACCAAGTTCGCTGTCGCCCTCGAATCTGCCGCCGAGAAGGAGCAGAAGAAGTGCGAAGCCGCGCTCCAGGCCGCAGCAGTGAAGGTCTCCAAGGCGAACGCACACCGCGCAGCGACGCGCCAGGCTCGCCAGGTTGCATCGGCGTTGCGTGATGTCGTCGCAGGCCCGGCAACGGTCGCGCAGGCCGACCAAGCAGCGCAGCAGTAACACCGGTATCGGCGGCACCGGACCGAGAAGCCGCCGTCTCTCAACCACACCCACCGTGAAAGACACGCAGACCATGAAACTCACCCCGCAAGCCCAGACCGTCCTCCGCCATCTCAAGTCGGTGGGAAGCATCACCAACGTTGAAGCGAACGCCGTGCATCGTGTGCGCTCGCTGTCGCGCCGCATCACCGAGATTCAGGGCGCGGGCGTCCGCATCTCGAAGGTCCGCCGCCGTGACTGCACGGGCCAGCAGTACGTCCGCTACACGCTGGAGAAGTGAGCGATGAAGACCCACAACGGACTCGTCATCGAGCGCGACGACGGGCTTATCGCCATCCCGGCGGACTACTCCGAGTGTACCGACTGCGTGTTCCACGCCGATGAGCGGTGCGCCAGCCACGCATGCTTCGGCCACCAGTTCCCCGACACCCACGAGTGTCGCCAACGCGAGAACGTCATCTGGATCAACCCGCAATGAAGCAACCCTACGAAAAGTCGAAGGACAAGTACATCGCAGCACTGAAAGTGGCGCTGCTCCTCGTGCTTCTTCCGTTCGTCACGGTGTACGTGGCGGTGAAGGGGGCTGCGAAGGAGGCATACGAGGTGTGCGCGGAGGTTGCTCGCGCAGTCTTCTTCGAGCGCGAAATCCCGTCCGCCTACAGCGACTTCATGCGCGACGCCTCGGGCAAGCGTGCTCGCCGCGAGCGCCTGCGCAACCAGGACAAGTAATGCGCCGCTACCGCGATGTCCTGGTCCAGCCGGGATGCTCGCTGGACCAAGCACTGGAGGCCGGGGACTACTCCCTGGCGCAACGAATCTATGAGGTGTGCGAGGAGCAGTACCAACGCACCTACTACCCGAAAGCTGACCATGAGCCGACACGAAAGCAAAGTAACGATCCATCTCAATCGGATAGAGAACGCGCACGTCTCGCGTGAGACCCTGATCCAGAACATCAAAGCGGAGCCAATGCTGTTCCGCGCCGACCCCGGCTTCGCATTTGTCCACGGGGACCTGCTGACGATGGACTTCCTACACGCGGCCAAGGACCTCTGGGGCAATCTGGACGGCTGCATCGTTGACTCCCGCCATCACATGCTGATGCCTGGGATGGTCCCCTGCATCCCCGGCTGGCACACGGACGATGCGCCGCGCAGCAAGGATTACTGCGACGGCCAGCCGAATATCTTCACGCCCGAGTACGTCACCGAGCACCTGCTGTGCGTGGTCGATGCGGGCACCGGCTCGCTCACCGAGTTCCTGGACGGTCCCGTCGAACTCCCGCAGGGAGACATCGAGCGGGCCTACAAGGAGTCCGGCAGAACCTTCTACAAGTCAGCCGACACGTTTATCGAGCGCGGTCTGGTTGCGAAGGACTGCGTTCACCTCCAACCGGCATCGGGCGACATCGTGCAGTTCGACGCTCACTCGTGGCACCGGGGTATGCCCGCGAAAGCCCGAGGCTTCCGATTCTTCATCCGCATCACGCGGAATTCCAAACACAAAGTTGAGAACGAACTGCGCAGCAACGCGCAGGTTTACATCACCGACACGTCCTACGGATGGTAAGTATGAAGCAACAACACACCCCCGCAACGATTCGATTCCGTGGCTACTTTGCTGAGCAAGGCGTGAACAACATGTGGAAGCTGCGCGGTCGCGGCGAGCGCCGCCTCGTGACGCACGGCGAACTCCTCAACCTTCTCAATGCGCGTCCGAAGCGCAAAGGCGGTGCACGATGAGTCTGCATCTCTCGCAGTTCGTCGTCGTGCGCCGTGATACGGGCTATGCATATGCTGGCCCCTACGTCTGTCGTGCGCCTGCCACGGCGACAGTCAATCGATGCGCGAAGCATCACGAGCGCCGCGCCAAGATGGGTGCGCTTCCGTGGATGCCGCACCCGAACGACCTACGGATTGAGGAACGGAAATACGCGCTCGTGGAAACGGTCGAGCACCCGGTCAAGAAGAAGGGTAGCTGATGCAGCACACGCACGAATCCGAATCCAATCTCGTGTCGAAGGGTCCGTGCGACAACTGCGGATCGTCCGACGCCAACGCGGAGTATGACGATGGTCACACGCACTGCTTTTCCTGCGGTAACACCTGTCAGCCGAACGGAGCACGAGTACCGAGTCACGATGCTGTCTCTGGTCCCGGAGACGCTTCGCTTCTCCGTGGCGAGTACCGTGCCCTTGGCAAGCGAGGCATCGCAGAGGAAACCTGCCGACGCTACGGCTACCTCGTGGGCAAGGACCGCGACGGGGAGCCTGTGCAGATCGCCAACTACTGCGATTCCACTGGAAGCCCGGTAGCCCAGAAGCTGCGCACGCCCGACAAGGACTTCGTAGTCCTGGGCAAGCTGAAGCAGGCGGGCCTGTTCGGGCAGCACCTGTTCCGCTCGAAGGGCAAGCGCGTCATCGTGACGGAAGGCGAGATCGACTGCCTTTCCGTGGCCCAGGCGCTCTCGCTGAAGTGGCCGGTCGTCTCGGTGCCTAATGGGGCGCAGGGGGCCGCAAAGTCCATCGTGGCGCAACTCGACTGGTTCAAGGGCTTCGATGAGGTCGTCCTATGGTTCGACAACGACGAGCCGGGACGCAAGGCCGTTGAGGAGTGCGCGAAAGTCCTGCCGATGGGCCGCGTGAAGTTCATCACGACGCCCTACGAGCTGAAGGACGCCAACGACCTCCTGCGCGAGCACGGGCCGACTGCGGTGGTGAGTGCCTCTTGGGAGACCAAGGAATACCGCCCGGACGGAGTGATCGCAGGTGAGGACCTGACGCCTGACCGCCTGAAGGCGAAGGCCGCGCCGGGATGGCAGACGCCGTATCCGCTCCTGAACGAGATGACGCGTGGCATTCGTCCGCGCCAGCTCTGGCTCATCACCGCAGGGACGGGTGTGGGCAAATCCACCGACGCACGCGAGTTCATGTACGCCGCGTTGTGCGAAGGGAAGAGGGTCGGGGCGCTGTTCCTGGAGGAGTCCGTGGAAGACACGGGCAAGTACCTAGTGGCCCTGGACCATAGCGTTCCGGCCGAGGACCTCGAAGACAACCCTAGCCTCCTGACGGACGCACAGTGGCAGTCGAGCTACGAGAAGCTGTTCGCCTCAGGTAACTACCAAGCGTATGACCACTTCGGGGCGACCGACCCGGATGGCCTGGTGAGCAAGATGGAGTTCATGGCCCTCAACGGGGCCGAGCAGCTCTACTTGGACCACCTGACCATCGCGGCGACGGGACTGGACAACGACGGCCAGGATGAACTCCTCACGAAGTTGCGCTCGATGGTCGAGCGGACCGGCTGTAGCGTCGTCGCTATCGCTCACGTCCGCAAGGAACAGTCGGGCGCACGGACGGCAGAGGAGGGCGCAGCGCTATCCCTGAGCAGCATCAAAGGCTCAGGGTCGCTGAAGCAAATCCCGGACGTAATCATCGCCAAGGAGCGCAACCAGCAGGCCGAAGACCAGGCCGAGCGTGACATCTCGCAGATTCGCGTGCTGAAGGTGCGCCGTGGCGGAAAGACCGGACCGGCCGACCGACTGAAGTACGACGCCAAGACCGGCCGATTGAAGCCTCTGCCTCGCGACGACGGGTCGCTGGATATGGATGAATCAGCGGAAGCGCACGGCGAGTTCTGACCTCGCCATTGCACGAACGCTGCTCCGAAATTCTAGATACCGCTCGAAGCGTGATGGCATCCGCCACACGATCACCCTCGCTGACGTAGTTGTGCCGACGCATTGCCCTGTCCTGGGCGTGCGGCTGAAGACCTCCTCGGGACGCGCCAGTCCCAACTCCCCATCTCTCGATCGCATCGATTCCTCCCGTGGCTATGAGCCAGGGAACGTCGTGGTCGTGAGCTGGCGGGCCAACGAGGTCAAGAAGGACGCCTCCCTCGAAGAACTGGAGCGCATCTGCTCCTTTTACCAACACATAGCTGACCGGAAGACATGACCGAAGAAGTTCAAGTAGACAAGCAGTATCAAATCCATCGCCACGCGGCAGTGACTGACCAGCAGCCGTTCGTGGTCGCGATGAAGTCCGCCGCCGAACGCGCCTACGCTGCCGCATACGCGGAGAAGCGCCAGCCGGTGATGGTGGAGATCGTCGTGTACGTCGCTCCCGAACAGGGGGCGTGATGCAGACCCGTCCTGCCGAACTACCTCTCCTTGCATGGGACTTGGAGACTGACGGGCTCCTCGTGAGCCTCACACAAATCTGGTGTATGGCGGTGGGCGAGATCGGCACGGACGAGGTTACTGGGTACACCGATTACAACCCGAACTACCGCCCCCTCGCTGAAGGCATCGAACGCTTGCGCCGACATGTGGCTGCTGGCGGCCGGACCGTAGCTCACAACGGCATCGGCTTCGACCGCAAGGCGCTGCTGAAGGTCGCTGGTGTGGACATCCCGTTCACCGCAATTCTCGACACGCTCGTAATGGGCCGTCTTGCAGAACCTGAGCGGGCTGGCGGCCACAAGCTCGAATCCTACGGGGTCGAGATGGGCATCCTGAAGGGCAGCCACAGCGAGTGGGACCGCTACTCCGATGGGATGATGGAGTACAACATCCAGGACGTTGTAGTTACCAAGGCTCTGTACGAGAGGCTCCAGCGCGTTCGCACCTGGGGCGAGTCATGCGACCTCGAACACATCGTCGCTTATCTCATCGACCTCCAGATTGAGAACGGCTTCCCGCTGAACATGCGCGAGGCCATGACGCTCGCTGCTGAACTCTGGGAACGCCGGGACGGCTATCTGGCCGAGATGCAGCGCGTGTTTCCGCCGATCTACGTTAGCGCGGGCGTGGCGACGCCGAAGCGGTCTCAGGTTCGCCAGGGCGTCTCGTACACGGCCGGTGCTCCCTACACGAAGATCGTGCTCCAGGAGTTCAACCCCGGCTCCGAGCACCACGTAGCCAACCGCCTGAAGCGGAAGTACGGCTGGCGTGCGCCGTTGACTGAGAAGGGCAATCCGAACATCACGGAAGCCGTGCTTAAGAAGCTGGACTTCGCTGAGGTAAAGCCGCTTCTCAACTTCGCCCGCGTCGATAAGCAGTGGACCCAGTTGGCCGCCCCGCCGAAGAAGAACGGCACTGGCGGCGGATGGATTCATCACGCGGATGAGAACCACCGTGTCCACGGGTACGTGAACACGAACGGCGCGGTGACTGGCCGGATGACGCACTCGCGTCCGAACTCGGCCAACATCGACAAGGAGATGCGCCACATCTGGATTCCGCGCGAGTCGTGGAAGCAGGTTGGGTGCGACGCCGAGGGCCTGGAATTGCGCGTGCTCGCGCACTATCTCGCGCGATACGACGGTGGGGCGCTGACCCGTGCGCTGCTCGAAGGCGACAAGGCCCAGGGCACCGACGCACACTCGATGAACCGGAAGAACACCGACCTGTTCTCCCGAGACGGCGCGAAGACTCTCCTGTACGGGGCACTGTACGGGGCGGGCGACGAGAAGGCCGGGAACATTTGGATCGCCGACTGGCGGGCCAGTGGTAAGCCCGTGTCCGAATGGCCGTCATGGTGCCACGTCAACGGGAAGCTCAAGCCCGCCAAGGCTATCGGCAAGGTGGTCAAGGGCAAGCTCCTGGACGGTATCAAGGGCTTCCGCGCCCTCATCAAGGACATCGAGAAAGCGGCGAAAGCTCGCGGCTGGCTCAAGGGCATCGACGGTCGCCGCATTCGCGTGCGCCACGCCCATGCCGCGCTCAACACCCTGCTTCAAGGGACGGGCGCAATCATCATGAAGAAGGCCCTAGCGATCTACTGGCATGAGATCACCGAGGTACACGGTCTGGTTCATGGGAAAGACTTCGGCTTCCTGGCGAACGTCCACGACGAGGTGCAGCAAGAGTGCCTCCCTCAATACGCCGAGCTGATCGGCACGACCTTCAAGAACGCAATCACCAAGGCAGGCGAGCACTGGAATTTCCGGTGCCGTCTCGATGGCGCATTCGACATCGGAAACAACTGGCATGAAACCCACTAAAGCAGTCCTGTTCGTTCATGGCCGTGCGCAGCTTTACCTCGAAAACATAAGTCGGTATCCGGATGGTTCGATCGAATCCGGATACGTGATCAATGGCGCTTGGTATCTGGAGATCGTTGGTGACACCCACTTCGCGAAGCGAAGCAAGGGCGCGAAATCCCATGTGCATTTTTGGCGCGTCCCCAGGTTCGAAGAGATCGCCGTCGCTGGACGGCAGTGGCGCGGGGACTACAACACGATCATGGCGCAAGCCCAAAAGGAATACGATGAAACTCACTGACCTTCAGCGCCTCGTCACCGAGATTCGCCGCGTCTATCCGGACGCCGTGATCGCAGGCGGCGCACCGCGTGACATCCTGCACGGTAAGCCGGTCAAGGATATCGACGTGATGACCGGCCGTAGCGTTCATCGCGCGAGCTTGGAGCATCTCGCTCATCTCGTTGGCGGTCGCTTCGACGTGACGGAGCCGCAGGACCCCTCGGGCGTCGAGGAGTTCGAGTACGAGATTCACTTCGATGACGGCCGCCCGCGCCTCAACGTCGTTGACCTCAACCCGTTCGAGATCACGAACCCACTGGAGAACCTGCACGACTTCGACTTCGGGTTGTCGCAGATCGCCGTGACGCCGTGGGGTGTTCTCAGCACGGACGCCTACCTCCGCGACGCGCAGCACATGACGATCACCTACATGGGTGACAACGGAAAGGCCGCGTGGCGCATCGACTCGTCGGCCAAGCGTCTGCAACGCCTGAAGGCGAAATATCCGCTGTGGACCTTCGTGAACTGCGCGGGCCTCGAAGCGAGGGGCGCATGAAAGCAGCGTTTCTGATCGGCGGCACACTGGTCTACATCGGACTGGCCGCCGCTGTCCCAGTGATGATCGTACTGGCTGCGTTCAAGTATTTGACCACGTGACCATTGCGCTTATCGACGGTGACGAGGCCATCTACAAGGCCACGGTCATCAAGGTCGAGGAGACCGATTGGGAAGCGGAGACTGTAATCGACCGTCCCCCGACCTTCAAGGAAGCGAAGGCTAAGTTCCACGAGATCGTCCGTACCTGGTGCGACGCCGTGAATGCCGACGAGTACATCGTGTGCCTCAGCCCTCGCGAGCGCGGTCTGTTTCGGCGTGGCATCTACGCGCAGTACAAGGGCGCTCGCGGCGAGAAGCCCGAGCAGTACCGGCCTCTGGAAGACTGGGTGTTCGAGAACGAGCGTATCCAGTGGCATCCGGGCCTGGAGGCTGACGACGTGATGGGTGTCCTGTCGGGCGAGGGCAAGGTCATTTGCTCCAACGACAAGGACATGAAGACCATCCCTGGTCGCCTATACGTCACTGGCCCGAAGAAGCTCGTGACCATCACCGAGACCCGCGCGGACTGGCAGTGGATGTACCAGACGCTTATGGGCGACTCGACGGACGGATTCGGCGGCTGCGTTGGCTGCGGTCCTACTGGGGCCGAGGCGGTTCTGGAAGGATGCCGCACGCTCCGGGAGATGGCGCACAACGCGGCTCTCCGCTTTCTCGAACCGAAGAAGGGAAAGTACAAGGACGTTACCCAGACGGCCCTGGACTTCCGCCGCATGGCGGTGCTCGCCCGAATCCTCCGACCCACCGACTACGACAACGAAACAGGCGACGTGCGCTACGCACTCCCTGGTCAGAAGGACATCTCATTCAATGCAGAAGCATTCGCAAAGTGAAGGCTACATTCCGATGACGCACCACACCCTCCCGCAGATTCCTGCGCTATCCCTGGACGCGACAATCGCCCATGAGGCCGGCCGTCTGCACATCGATACGCCGCGCCTCAAGGTGGGCACCTGGGACGAGCCGAAGAAGGCCGCACCGAGCGTCGCCGTGACACCGATCAACCCTTCGCACTACCGCTCGCACCCCTCGGGCATCGAGTGCATCCAGATCACGCAGCATATGGGCTTTAACCTCGGCAACGCAGTGAAGTACATCTGGCGTTGTGACCTGAAACACGATGCCATCGAGGACTTGAAAAAGGCGAAGTGGTACATCGAGAAGGAGATCGCGAAGCGCGAAGCGCAGACGGTCGCGCCTCGGTGATCCCGGTGCCCTCCTGGGCAGGCAAGGCCATCGCCGGAGTTCTCCTGGTGGTGGGCCTCGCTGCTGGGGCGCTGACCTACCGCTCCCACGTCTACGGCGAGGGGTACGCGGCGGGGCAGAACGCCGAACAACAGAAGCATGCGTCGGAACTTGCGCTCGCCCGCACGGCCGACCGGCTCATCTCAGACAAGGCGGAGGCCGACCTCCGCGCCAAACTCAAGGAAGAAACCGATGCGCACGAAGCTCGCGCGACTCGCCTGGAGGCTGCGCTTGCTGCTGCTCGCGCCGATGGTGTGCGCCTGTCTCAGCAGCTTGCCCGCCTGCACGACGCAGCAGTCAGTGGTAGTCCGGGACCTGCCCCCGATGCCCCCAGAGCTGGCGAGGAAACCGCTCCCGCTGAAGCCTCTTTCACCCTCGCGGACCTGATGCGGAATGACGAAGAAAATTACGCGATTTGTCGGAAAAATTCTGCGCAGCTTGAAGCTGTCCAGGACTGGTACGAGCGGCTCCGAACCGGCCACGCCGAATAACTCCGCACATGGTAGAGGGTCCCTATATACCTCTAAGACTCTTAGAGAAGGGGACGAGAACGAAATCCCGGTTGATTGCCCTAGCTCGACGGATCTCCGTACCGTAGGCGGTTGGCTCCTCTCTCAATACCCCCTGGCTGGCTTGGTGGACCTGGTGCATGCACGGGACTACCAGGCGGCCCATGAACTCGTCGGTGCCCACGATGCCATCCAAGCCGTCTTCCAGTTGGCGGATGACCTGGACGCGGCGCAACGGGACGCAGACGCGGCAGCAACGGAAGCGGGCCTTCAGTGAGCTTCATGCTTTCCTGGCTCGCTGCCAGTATCCGTTTCACGCGGATTGGCCTCTCCGTCTACTGCGCCGCTGTGATCTCTGGACTGTCCGTGGCAGCGCTGGCATTCAGGCTGCGGTGTGGCTGGAGCGACTGGAATACGGACGCGCAGCGCTTCACCTATGCGCCTCCCGTGACGCTCAAGGACGCTGGATTCACCCCCGCGTCCTGCGATCCCTCAGTGACGGCGCTCGGCAATCCGGGTTCACCGTACTGACGGCCAGTCCACTTCCCCAACACATTCCCTACCTGGAGCGGCTCGGCTTCTCCAGGGCGGGGGCCAAATTCCACCTGAGCCTCTATGAGCAAACCCGACATTCCGAAGACCCCCGATCCGCCGCAGCCGGACGCACCGGCAGCGCGGCTGATCCAGCCGGCCGAGGATAGCCCGGTGAACGCGGCGAAGAAGAAGATGAACCTGCGCCGTTACTTGACGGCTGATGATTCGCAATCGACCGCTAAAGGGGTGGGCGTCCAGCTTTGACGACGAAGCTCCAGGACCGCTATCAAGAGCTGGTCCCGGACCGTGATGCGTACTGGCGACGTGCCCAAGCGTGCGCCGCTCTCACGGTGCCTTCGGTCTGTCCGCCTCAAGGGCAGACCCCGCAGCAGATTCTCCCCCAGTCGTACACGTCCTTCGGGCATCGCGGCGCGACCAACGTGGCATCGAAGCTGATGATGGCGTTCATGCCGCCTGGAGACTCCGCTTTCAACATCGAGGTCTCGACCAAGGTGTTGCTCCAAGAGGGTGTCCTGTCGCCCCCGCCTGACATCATCAAGGGCCTGGCGCAGTGCGAGCAGCTCATCAACGCGAAGATCGAGGCCCTCAACTGGCGTCGTCAGACGTACCTGTCGCTTCTGCATCTTGTGGTGGCCGGGAACGTCTGCGAGTACATTCAGCCGGACGGCCGCCTCAAGCTGTTCTCGTTGCCGCAGTACGTCTGCGTGCGTGACTTCAACGGTCGCGTGCTGGAGGTCGTAACGGCCGAGAAGCTCAAGGTCCGCGAACTGACGCCCGAGCTGCGTACGCTCTCCGCGAAGAAAGAACACGAGGACATTACGCTGTACACGCGCTTCGAGTTCATCTCCGAGGATGTCTATGCGGTCCAGCAGGACCTTGATGACGCGCCGGTAGTCCCGTACAGCACGCATAACGGGCTGATGCCCGCGAACGCTCTGGCGTGGGAGCTGGTCCCCGGCGAGTCCTATGGGCGCTCGCACGTCGAGCAGAACTACGCGGACCTCCTCGCGCTCGACAAGACATCGCAGCAGCTCCTGGAGTGCGGCGCTATTGCTGCGAGGAACCTGATCTTCGTCGCGCCCAATGCGGCGGGCGGGAACCTGCGCAAGCGGATCACGGAAGCACGTAACGGCTCCGTCATCTCGGCTCGCGGCGGGACGCAAGGCGATGTGCAGCCATTCCAGTTCAACAACACCGCAGCGATGCAGGCGCTGAACGCTGAGAAGCAGGACCTTAAGCGCGACCTCTCCGTCGCCTTTCTTCTCACCAACGACCTGCGCCGCGATGCGGAGCGCGTGACCACCTACGAACTCCAGATGATCGTCTCCGAGATCGAGCAAGCCCTTGGGGGCGTGTACTCGTACCTCGGACCAGAGATGGTTGGCTGGAGGCTGAAGAAGCTGATCGCGCAGATGCAGACGAAGGACGAACTCCCCGCTATCGGCAAGGACCAGACCCAGATCACCGTGACCACCGGTCTCGCTGCCCTGGGCAAGGACGCCAAGCTGAAGAAGGTCCAGTCGTTCCTGTCTCTCTTGAGCAATACGCCGCAGGCGTTCCAGGAGGAGGCTGCGAGCTACGTGAAGTTCGACACGATCCTAACGCCCGCTGCCGCCGCCCTCGGCTTCCCGCAGTCCATCAAGACGGCCCAGGAAGTCCAGCAGGAACAAGCGGCTGCGCAGGAGCAGGCGATGCAGGCCGATATGGCACGCGCTGCTGCTGGCCCCGTTGCGGGCCAGATTGCGGCTAACACACTCACACCGGCTCAATGACGACCGAAACCACCAACACGAATCTCCCGGTAAGTCCGGGCGCAACCGAAACCCCGACGCTGGTCCCGGACTCCCCGGAATACCGCGCGGCCATGATCGCCAAG
Organism: Burkholderia sp. HI2714; assembly: GCF_002223085.1. Lineage (NCBI taxonomy): Bacteria > Pseudomonadati > Pseudomonadota > Betaproteobacteria > Burkholderiales > Burkholderiaceae > Burkholderia > Burkholderia sp. HI2714. The sequence continues at coordinate 428,072 of NZ_NKFM01000035.1, forward strand.
GCTGACGAAGCCAACGGTGTCACGACGACGGCCCCCGAGGCGAAGACCGGCGAGGCAAATCCTCCGGCTTCCACCGAGACGGACCCGAATGCGTCGACGCCGAAGCTGACGGATGCGCCGGCTGGCGAATCGAAGGCAGACGACAAACCGGAAGGCACGGAGAAGAAGGACGGCGAGGGCGATGCTCCTGCTACCTACGACTTCGCCAAGGCATTCGATGACGGGTCGCTCGTCATCGAGTTCAACGCCGAGAAGCCCAACGCCGATCTCATCGCCGGTATGGCGAAGGCCCTGGGCATCTCGAACGACCAGGTGCTCCAGATGCAGGCGCAGTTCCGCGCAGGCCAGGAAGCGCTGACCCGTGAGACCGAGGGCAAGCTGTTCGACGCCGCTGGCGGTAAAGCCGAGTTCAACGCGCTCATCGCCTGGGGCCAGAAGAATCTGCCCCAGGACCAAAAGGTGTTCTACGAGAACCTGCTGAACGGCCCGGACGCGGTGTCGGCTGTCGGCATCCTGAAGCAGCGGATGCAGGCGTCGGCGGACCCGGCGCTGGTCAACGTGAACGGTCGCACGGGCAGCGCAGTCGCGGCCTTCCGCGACCAGTCGGAACTCGTCGCCGCAATGGCCGATCCGCGCTACCAAACGTCGGAGGCGTTCCGCAAGGAAGTTGCCGACAAGCTCCGCATCTCCCGCATCTAATCCCTGCTTTACCTCCCCCGCCTCTGGGCGTCCATCCCGGACCGACCCATGCGGGGGAATCCCCCCCCTCCCTCCGCCATCCCCGCTCGTGGGCTGGCAACACTCCCTTCCTAAAGAGACTTAATGACGTTCTCGACCAATCCGGGCAATCCGGTTGCGTTCGGCTCGGGTCAATCGAACCCGGCAGACGATCGCTCGCTGTTCCTGAAGATGTTCTCGGGCGAGGTCCTCACCTCGTTCACGGCTGCAACCCTGACGAAGGGTAAGGTCCGAGAGAAGAACATCACGTCGGGCAAGTCGTACCAGTTCCCGCGCACGGGCACCTCGCAGGCCGAGTACCTCCAGCGCGGCCAGGAGATGCTTGGTAATCCGTTCGCCACGGGCGAAGTGGAAGTGACCATCGACGCACCGATGGTTGCCCATCACGCCCTGTGGGACTTCGACCAAGCAATGTCGCAGTTCGACGTGCGCGGGCCGATGACGGCGGACATGGGCCAAGCGCTGGCTCGCATGTACGACCAGAACAACTTCCGTCAGCTCGCGCTCGCTGCGCGTACCGCTGCGGTTGGTCCGTTTCCTGGCGGCGACCGCATTGTGGATTCGGCGCTCCTGTCGAGCGGTACGTCCATCGACGGCCTCGCGTGGATGGACGCCATTCGCAAGGCGAAGCTGGCAAAGGCTTCGAAGAACATCCCGGCAAGCTCGCCGTGGTACATGGCTGTCACGTACGCCACGTTCGACGCGATCAAGTACGCGAAGAACTCGGCGGGCCAATTCGTCAACCTGAACTCGATGATCTCGCTGGCAACGGCGGGTACGGGCGCAGTGCCGACCGAAGCAATCCGCTTCGAGGGCGTGACGATCTTCCCGTCGAACCTCATCCCGCAGACGAACGACACGGCCAACAAGGATGTGTTCTCGAAGTACCGTGCGGACTTCTCGAAGCTCTCGGCGCTCATGTGGCAACCGGAAGCGGTTGCTGTCCTGACGCTCATGGGCATCTCGACGGAGACCTTCCGCGACGTTCGTCGCCAAGAGGACTTCATCGTGTCGAAGCAGGCAGTCGGCCACGGCACGCTCCGCGCTGAGTGCGCCGTCGAGTTCGCGCTCCCGGCCGCTTAACTCCCCTTGGGGATCACTGGATTCATTTCTGGTGGTCCCCATTTTTTTCGATTCTTCAGCAATGCCTCTTACTCGACTCCAGGCCGTCAACCGAATGCTGACGGCAGTAGGTGAGTCCGTGATCCTGGTCGAGGTCACGGGCGCTGGCGATTACGCCAACTGTTCCGACATCCTCGATCAAGTCACGCAGGAGGTATTGCTCAAGGATTACAAGAGCAACACCGAGACCCGCACGCTCGTCCCTGACACGAACGGAAACATCGTGGTTCCGCCCGAAGTTCTGAAGGTGGACACGGTTGATCCGTACCTGGACGTAACGTTTCGCGCGGGACGCCTGTATGACCGGGCGAATGCCACGGATGTCTTCACGGCCCCGGTAACGGTTTCTGTGACTCTCGGTCTCCGCTTTGAGGACCTCCCGTTCTCCCTGCAACTGGAAATCGTCACGAAGGCAGCTCGGCGTTACCAGAAGTTCTACGTCGGCTCCCAGACAGCCGATGGCTTCCTGAAGGAAGACGAAGCTGTTGCCACGTCCATCGCAGAGGACGCCGAGGCGGACACGGAGGACTACAACCTCTTGGACACCTACGAGTTGTCCTGGCTCCGCCGCCGCACATTCAACAACGGCTCGATCAACTGATGCCCATCGACGGTCTCTTGCAACCCCGCATCGGGTCGTTGCACGCGGGCGTGAGCCGTCAAGCTCCGCTCCTCCGGTCTCCGTCCCAGATGGACGAGATCATCAACTTCCTCCCCTCGGTGGACATCGGGGGCCTCGCTGACCGCGTGGGGACCTCCTGCATCGCAAACGTAGCCGCAGCGCCGTACCAGTCCAACGGGACGTATATGTTCCGAACGACGGATGGGCAGCGATGGCTGTTCATTCGCCGCGCCGACCTGGGCTACCCCGAGATTCGCAACCTCGACAATGGGACGCCTGCGGCGGTTACGGTGGGGCCGTTCGCCCAGAACTACATCAACGCGGCCAGCCAGTTGAAGTTCCTGACGCTGGCCGACACAACGCTCGTGCTCAACACGGGCATCTCCACGAAGTTCGCGGCCCCTGCGGCTGGCATTACGAAGACGCGAGCCTATGCCGTGATTCGCAAGCTGTCCTCAAACGCACAGTCGTTCTACCTGAACTCGGACGCGGGCAGTGCAGTGACGACCTACGACGGCTCGGCCGGCGTGAAGACTCGCGAGTGGGTCGCACAACGACTCATGGAGCAGTGCATCGCCCGCATGCCGGGTCTGACGTTCTGGCGCGTCGCCAACGTGGTTAAGGTCGAAGGCCCCGAGAACGTCATCGCGACGCTTACCGGGGGCAATGACTGGGACGAGACTGCCTTCGTGCTCATCAAGGGGCGTGTCAGTGCGATCACCGATCTCCCTGCGCAGATGTTTCCCGGTGAGCCGATCATGGTTGACCTCGGTAACGGCGACGCCAAGTCGGCCTACTGGGTCACGTACGACCGGACGACAAACACGTACAAGGAGACGGCGTGGCTGGATAACTTCGCCACGGCCGGAACCTGGGATCGGTCCACAATGCCCATGCGCATCCATCGGACGGGCGTGAACTCATTCGAGATTCAACCCATTGACTGGGCACCGCGCAAGGTAGGCGACGACAATAGCAATGAGGCCGCGCCGTTTCGCGACGCGCCCATTACGGACATGGCGCTGTGGAAGGGGCGGCTCTGGTTCTCCTCGACCTCTTGGGTTGTCGGTTCGCAACCGGACGACCTGTTCAACTTCTGGCAAAGCAGCGCCCGCGAGGTCGTCGCCTCGGACCCGGTAAAGGTCCAGGCCGAAGCGGACCTGGGCAACGTCAACCACCTCGTAGGCTTCCGTGACGATCTCATGGTCTTCATGCGTGGGGCGCAGTGTTCACTTGACGGCTCGCAGCCGGTCAAGCCGGACACGGCGGCCCTCGGTGTTGCCACGCGCTACGACGTTGACGACGCGTGCCCTCCCTCGGTGGTCGGTACGGTCCTGCTCTACACCGGCTCGCAGGAAGGTCGGTCCGTGTTGTGGGAGTACCAGTTCGAGCAGGCGACGATGAACAACTACGCGGAGGACCTGAGCAAGCACATCCCGCGCTACTGCCCCGGCAGCATCCGGCGAATCGCCGGCTCGGCTCAGTCGGGCCGGACGTTTCTCTGGACGCCTCTCGACCCCGCCACGCTCTACGTGCAATCGTCGTATTGGCAGGGCCAGCAGCGAGCGCAGAACGCCTGGTGCAAGCTGAACTTCGCACACGTCACGTCTATCTGGCATCACTGGGTGGACGAGGGCACGCTGTACGTCCTGGCGCAGACCAGCATCGGCTATCTGTCGCTGCTGTCTCTGCCGGTCGATGCGAACCTGGGCGAGAACCCGGACATCGACTTGCGGCTGGACCTGCGCCAGCGCATTCAAGTTACCTGGAATGCGGCGCGTAATCGAAGCGAGGTGGTGCTCCCGGATGGCTACTACCAACACGACGACCTCGTGGTGTGTACGCCGGATTCAGGTGGGTGGTTTGCCGAGCATCCGATCACGAAGGTATGGGACGGCTCGCAGTGGATCGGACACTTCCCATCGCAGGTCGCGGGAACCTCGGGCTTCATTGGCCTGCGATTCTCCCGCGCGTTCCGCTTCTCTCCGTTTTACCCGAGCGTCAATCAGGTGCAGACGCCCATGGGGCGCTTCCAGGTCCACAAGGTCATCTTGGACTGCCTGCGCTCTGGCGACTTCACTGCAACGCTCGTGCGTCCAGATCGGGTCGATATGACGGTGCAGCTCTCTCCGCGAGTAGTTGGTGATGCGTTGGTCGCCAACGCCGGCGTGGACCGTACCTACGCGATCCCGTTCAACGCCCAGGGGAACAAGGCGGCCCTCACGGTCTCCACGTCCTCTACGGCACCGATGGTGGTCACGGGCTACACCCTGGCTGCTCGCTACTCCAACCTGTTTGCGAACGCATGATCCTCACTCCCGCAAAACCTCACCATATCGCGGCCCTCGCTGCGAACCTCCGGGTGTGTGACCGTGAGGAACTCCGGCTCTCCATTGGAGGTGCGGACCCTTACGACCACATCCTCGGTCTCTGGATTGACGGCGGCACGTCCGAAGCGATCCTGACCGACTCTGGTGTGGTTGCGGGGATGTGGGGAACCAACCCCGGCCCCTCCGATGGGGTCGGCCTAATTTGGATGCTCGGGACGCCTGCGATCTCTGGGATCGCGCTCCCGTTCCTCCGCGCTTGCCCAGGTCGCATTGAACAGGCGCATGACGCCTACGACATCCTCGCCTGCACTCCGTGGCGCGAGAACACCCTTCACCTAGCGTGGCTCAACTGGTGCGGCTTCACCGCATTCGATCCGGGCCACGGCCCATTCATCGGATACACACATGTGCGGTCCCGCAGCGATCCCGCTGGTAATGCTCGCCGTGTCGGCTGCGAGCGCAGTGGTCCAGAACAGCCAGCAGAACAGGGCGATTGAAGCCCAGGCCGAATCTGCCAACCGAAACACCGAAATGCAGTACATGGCTGCTCAGGCGAACCAACAGGCTTTGGATGAGCAGGCGTTCGAGCAACGCACTGACCGTGCTCGCGCGGCAGCTCGTCAGCTTGCCCAGGCTCGCGTCCTCGCAGCTCAGGGTGGCGGTTCCCTCTCGGCAATGGCGGTCAACATCACTGGTGCTCAGGCCGACGACTTCTCGCGTATCGACGCCAGCACGGCAAACCAGAAGTCGAGCATCCGCTCGCAGATGGGGGCGGCAGCTATCTCGAACCAGTCCGCAATCGACGGCTTCGCAGCTCAAGGCCGCGCGAATGCAGTCGGTACTGGCATGAGCCTCGCGAGCGCTGCCGCGCAGGCGGGCGCGTCGTACTACAGCAATGTGCAACAGGAGAACACCGCCAAGGCCCTTCGTGCTCCGCGTCCGTACTTCACCGTGGGGAAATAAATGACAGGCCAACAGCAGCAAACCTTCCGGGATGGCGCAGCGCGTCTCCCGACCTTAGACGTAACGGCGGCCCCGAGCGTCCAGACTACTTCCGCGCAAGCGGTGGCCCCCCGCGTTGACGCATCGGGCCAGGTCGCGGCCATGCAGTCCCTGTCCAATTCGTTCGGGAATTTCTTCGGGAATCTCCAAGGCGATCTCCAGCGCGTCAACGCTGCCACGGAGCAGGCTCGTGTCGCTGACATCCACAAGGAGAACGAGGCGCTCGCGAAGAAGGCCCAGGCTGACCAAGCCGCAGGCCGCACCCCGGACGAGCTGTACACGAATCGCGAGTCCTACTGGAACGCATACCAGCAGTCGTTTGCCCAGAACCAGGCGTTCGACATGCAGCAGGAACTGAGCAAGCGCCTGCGCGAGATGCCACAGGACGGCTCAGTGAATCCCCAGGATATCGCGAAGCAAGTCTGGAAGGACTTCTACGGCGCTGGTACTGGCGACCAGGATTTCGACTCGGCACTTGTGGGACGCTTTGCCCCCGCAGCGCAGACGATGGTCGCGCAGGCAACGGAGCAGGTCGCGCAGACGCAGGAGCGGAATCAGGCGTTGGAGATTCAGAACAGTGCCAACGCCCAGATCAACTCTCCGCAGGGCCTGTCCGAAGCGGGCTTCGCAACGCTGGAACAGCGCACGCTCGCGTTGACTCGTGGCGACCAGACATTGGCCGACAAGATGGTCGGGCAGTTCATGGGTAGCGTCCGCAATAAGACTCAGGCCCTGGGCCTCCTCAACATCCTGGAGCGATCCGGGTGGGCTGACCGCAATCCTGTCGAGTACGACAAGATGTCCCAGGATGCCGTGAGGCAGATTCAGAGCATCAAGTCGGTGCAGGCCGCCGAGGAGGTGGACGGAGTTCGCCTGGCTGCCATAGCGCTCAAGATGAATCCGAACGCAGCGCCCGAAGATTGGGCGAAGCTGGTGTACCAAGCGCAACGCGTGGATGCCAACCACGGCGTGGGTATGGACAAGTTCGGTAGCGTATTTGAGGGTCTCCAGGCCGCCGCGAAGCAGAAGGCGGTAATCAACTACATGGCTGCTGCGGAGCGCGGCGTCAACGGCTCACACAACATCCACACCATCGCTTCCCTGGCTGGCGTGGACCCGGCTGAGGCAGTGAAGAAGTCCTACGATCCATACATGGTGCAGAAGCTGCGCGAGGATGGTGGCGCACGCTTTCCGGCGCTCATGCAGTCGATGCAGGGCAACGCCGGTCTTCCGGACCCGCTTGCGTCGGATCAGGCTGGCTCGGAATTCGTGGGGTGGGTTACTGCCCCAGGCATCCGGGACATCTCGGACGGCACGATGCCCGAGCGTATCCAGAACGACCTCCAGTCGGCCATCAAGTCCGGGGACCCGGATCGGGCCTCGCGGGCCTGGCGAATCATGGACCGTCTCCACGACGTTGTGGGGGACCATGCGTTCGGTCAGTACCTCGGGAAGGATGACCAAGCATCTGCGATGTACTGGGGTGTCAAGGCAATCGCACCGACGAACGGTGACGTGTCCCAGGTCTACAAGGCCATCCGCGATGGCGGCATGGACGCGAAGGTCCTGGAGAAGATCGGTAACGGCGGGAGCATCAACTGGGAGCCTCTGCTCCCTGGCAAGAAGCAGCCCGACGTGGATGCTGCGGTCAACAAGGCGATGTCGAAGGCGATGTTGGAGGACGTGGGGCGCAAGGGCTTCTTCTGGAACCCCACGACCTCGATGTCCTCAGACCTTCGCCAGCAGTTCCAAGGCATCGTCATCCAGCAACTCATGGCTCAACGTGCCAACGGCAAGGTGGACCTGGATGCCGCCGTGACGAACGCAGCAACGGTGTTCAAGGGTACGCGTATGGCGACGGTCGGCATGAACGGCGCAGTGAAGGTTATCGAAGACCCGTTCGGTGGCAAAGGCCGCGCAGCAGCTTCTCCGCTCAATGCGTCACCCGATCACCCGTACTCGATCACGAAGGGCTATCCGGCGATGTACTCCTCGTTCCCGATGGCGAACGCTGCCAACGAGCAGGAGGACCCGTTCAAGACGGCGCAGGATGACCTCGCTGGCCTCAGCAAGCGTCTCCCTGGAATTGTCCCGGACGCCGCTGGCTTGTCCCTGAAGCGCCCGGATCGCACAGGCCTCTCTGAGATTCACGACTCGATGGACAACCCCATCATCCTCCACGCGGGCCAGAAGCTCACGGTCCTCGGCAAGGAGGCCACGATAGACGAAGCGCCGTTCGTGGACCCGAACAACCCCGACATGGCCCTGCGCGAAGTACAGCAGCGCCGTGGCGGCGGAAAGGTCGCTGGTGAAATTCCCTCGGACCCGAAGGTCGCCGCAGCGTTCTTCAAGGACAACCTGCCACCTGGCGTTTTCGCCGTGTACGACCGGGATCACAACCAGTACACGCTTAACTACGGTTTCCGCCTACAGGTGGACCATGCCAAGGCCGCTGTGATCCGCGCAGAGAAGGAACGCAAGTTCCGCGCCGAGCAAGCAGATCGTGCAGCAGTCAAGGCGCACAACGCGAACCCGCTGTTCGTTCGATGACCGACACACCTACTCAACAACCGGGCCTTCCGGCTGACCAATCCCTCGACCCTTCGCAGATCACGCATGACGCTCTCCAGAACATCATCGACACCAAGACGATGAGCGGGGAGCTTCGTGTGCAGCGGCAGGTCGCAGACCAACCTGCGACGGCTGGTGCCCTCTGGGACCTCCCGTCGTTTTTCCAATACCTTAAGGAGAACACCTCAGTGGTTCCACCGTTCCCCGGTGCCGCACAAGACGGCAACGGCTGGTTTTCGCAGGCTGACAAGGCCATTGGCGGCACCGAAGGTTTCGAGGCTCGCGCCTATCACGGCGTGTACTCGCCGCTCCGCAAACCCGGCGACATTTTCGTGAAGCCGGGGCAAGTCTCGGACGCAACCAAGTCGGAGGTGTCGATCGGCTATGGCTACAACCTGACCGGCAATGCGGACTCGCGCCAGGTCTTCCAGAAGGTCCTCGGGATCGACTCGGCAGGCTTCGACGCGATCCGTGATGGCCGGCAAGGCATCACGCCCGAGCAGGGGCTGAAGTTGCGGCAGTACATGATCTATCAGGTCAATGCACAGCTTGACCATCTGGTCGGCAACAAGCCGCTCCCGGATTACCAGCGAGCCGCACTGGTCTCGATGCTCTACAACTTCGGTTACGGCAACTTCCAGAAGACGGGCATCCCCGATCTCGTGAAGAAGGGTGCTGACCCGCAAGTGGTCGCGCAGAAGATTCGTGGCGCGTCTTCGAGTCAGAAGGCCCTCCAGGTGCGGCGCAATGCTGAGGCCAACCTGTACCTCGGCGTGAATGGCGCGGCTACGCAAGTGGCCTCCACGACCTCCAACTACACCAAGTAACACCTCCCGCTTCGGCGGGTCTCTCAACTATGGCAGACACGAACATCACACCCAATGTGGTCGAGGCGGTCCCCGCCGACTCTGGCGTCCCGCTCAAAGCGGCGCAGACTGGCTACGTGCCCGAGGACATCGAGTACGCACACCTGAATCGCCCGGACACCCAGGACGTGGCTGCCGCAATGTGGCGCTCCAGTACGCTCGTGGGGCAGCTCATCAACAACTACCACGACGACGACATCAAGGCGCAGTCGGACCCGACGTTCAATCCCTACGCGCACATCGAGCGGAACAAGGACCAGTACCAGGACCTCATGCCGCTGGTGACGGGCGGCTCGATGACGTTCGAGAACGTGGACTCGCCCGCCGCGTTCGACGCATGGGCAGCAGCGCAGCGCCGAAACCTGAAGGATCGCGAAGCGCTCGTCGCCGCCGACACATGGCAGTCCGTGGCAACGATGCCTGTAGCCATGCTCGACGCTACGCTCCTGCTCGGCCCGGTTGCTGAGGGTGCCGGGATGCTCGCGTCGGCACGTGTCGGCTCGGGTCTCCTGGCCGGTGCCGTGCGCGGCGCAGTCGCTGGCGGGACCGAGATCGGTATCCAGCAGGCGGGCGTCTCGGCGCTCAACGACGCTCAGACCCGCGAGGAAGCGTTCATGAACATTGGGGTCGGCATGACCCTGGGCGCTGGCCTGGGGGCTGTCTTCCGCCACGCTAAACCGGACAGCCCGCTTATGGCAGGGCACCCCGACAACCCGCTGCATCCCGACAACCTGGATCGGGCCATTCCGATCAACGAGCACCACATCGGGCAGACGCCCGAGGAAGGTCAGGTGTTCGGCGCGGACTCCATCGGTGCGGCGCGTTCTACGGCAGACACCGATTCGCTTATCGCTACGTCGAAGAACCCCATCGCTCGTGCGGTGGACTGGGCAACGACGCTCGGCAGCTACACGCCGCTGCAACGCCTGGGCGGATACTCGAACGCGCTCACGCGCGACACCATGCTCCGCCTGATAGACACGGGTGGTCTCCTGACTCGCGCAATGGCTGCGGGGAAGTCCACTGGCCTCGAAGCTGAGACCCTGAAGACGATCTACGAGCAGCAGATGAACAACGTACGCCGCCGCGTCGATTCAATCTATCGCGCGGCGAATGCGGACCTGGGCCAGTCCGGGGTCCGTACCTCAACGGGCAATGTGCTCAATACGATCACACAGGGTTCTCGCGACATCAACGTCGTTCCGCAGCAGACGTTCAACGAGGCAATCTCGCTGATCCAGCGCAGCTCGAATGCTCGTGCGACGAACGATGAAATTTCGCAGGCAGTGATGGATCGGCTCACGCAGTCCGGCCTCTCGCTCGACCAGGCGAAGGCGGTACACCGCCGCGTCTACGACGCCGAGAAGGTCTACCACGATGCCTACGAGTCCATGAAGAACGAGGCCGTCAAGCATGGCCTGCTGGACCCGGAGAACCTCGTGGATGGCCGGTACGGCATGCCGCAGCGCTGGATGCGCAATGCGGTAGACGAGAACGCCGAGCGGCTCAAGGCATTCTTCATGGAGCACCTGGAATCGAAGCCTACCGACGACTGGCTCCGTGAGAACGGATTCATCGCGGACCCGGCACAACCACGTGTCGCTGGCGAGGATGCGTTGCCGGATTCCTGGGACACCCTGAAGAAGTCCGGCGACGACACGACGGTCAACTCGATTCTCCGGCAGTGGGCCGGGGAGCAGCAAGACTTCAAGAACCAGTATCTCCTGTCGAAACTCGCTGACTATCAGCAGCGCCAGCTCAAGGCGCAGGACAAGGCAGCGACCGTCCTGGAATGGCTGAAGGGTACGGAGAAGGACTGGCGTGACGCCAAGATCAAAGAGATGCGAACGGCTGCTCGCGACATCGAGCGCCGCTCGGTGCTCCGCTCCGTGGCCTCTGCACAGTTGCGGGCACAACGCGCAAGCGAAGCTGTCCAGTCTGCCCTTAACCGTCTGGGCGGTGACGAGGGAGTCTTGGGCGACCTTCAGCGTCAGATGGTCGATGGCGGCTACGCACTGGACGACGCGGGCGTTGCGGTAGCGAAGGCTCGTGCGCGTCATGCGGAGGCTCAGAAGGTCGCTGCCGACACGGGCGAAGCCAAGGCTCTCGTTGACTCGCTGAAGGCCAAGGGCCAATCGATCCTCGCAGAGAAGCGGGATGTCCTGGGGGAACTCAAGGATGTCTCCGCGAACCTTGAGGGCGGCGAACTCGTCCGAGCCAAGAACCCGCTCAACCAGCAGCGGGACGCGCTGAACGCGCAGGGCAAGGCGACTCGTGCCGAGATTCAGAAGGTGCGGCAGGAGATTCGCGAGGCCCTGGCCGAGCGCTCCGCTGCCCAGGCCGATCTCCGGGAAGCCAATGCGACCTTCGACAAGCTGGCGCGTCAGCAGGCCGATATGCGCCGCTGGCACGATGCTGCGGCAAAGGAGGTGAACACGATCATCGACAACGAGGCGGAGTCGCTGCTGAACCCAGGGCTGCGCAAGGAGGTCAATGACCACTTGGCCGCAGTAGCCGAGCTGAAGAAGAACCTGGATGAAGCGCGAGATGCGCGGCGCTTTGCGTTCGACATCATGAAGCTCACCGGCATGGAAGCACGAGCAGCGGCGAAGGCTGCTGACCGCGCTACGAGCCAGCTTCGCAAAGTGGCATTCCAGGCCCGCAAGGGCGTCGCCAGCATGTCCCCGCTCACGAAGTACGTGGACGACCTGGTGAATTCCCTGCGCGGCACGGACCGTGCTCCGCGTGGCATCCTGCTCGACAAGTCGCCTACCTCCGGTCGCCTGAAGGAGCGCCAGTTCCAGTTCAACTTTGACGAGTACAACCGCCTCGTTGAGGACGGCTTCCTTGCCGGCAACGCGGACGATGCGTTTCAGGGCTACTACAAGGACCTGGGCGGGCAGCTCGCAGCACATCGCGCACTGGACGGCCGGGGCATTGACGACATTCTGCGTGAAGTCCAAGACGACTACGACGCACTCATCGGTAGCACGATGGACCCGAAGCAGCGGACGGCCCACCAAGCCGAGAAGGCTGCGGCCCTGGACGACGTGCGCCGTGCGCATGACCGTATCCTCGGCAAGTACGACGTGAAGGATCACAACGGCGTCGTATGGATCGCAGACCGTCTCCGCCAGATGGGCGTCATTCGCTATATGGGAGGCTTCGTATTTTCTTCCATCGGAGACCTGGCGTCAGCCGTGCTTACAGCCAAGGGTTCGCTGATGCGGGCCATTGCGTTCAAGGGTGCACGGGACTACCAGTACATCCTGAAGCAGGCCGCCAAGGGTGACAAGGATGCGCAGGAGTTGGAGATGATCCTCGGCTCTCTGGAGACCGGGACACACCTGAACTCATCGGATCGCGCTCTCGGGCGCGGAGAGGCGGAGGGCATCCTGGGCTTCGGCACGGGGAAGACTCGCCAGGTCACGCGCTCCATCGAGACGGCCATGAACACAATGGCCGACTACGGGAACAAGCTGTCCCTGATGAAGGGATGGTCCGACAACATCCGGCGCACGGCCGGTCTCGTTCAACTCGCGAACATCCGCAAGTGGGTCGCGCAATACGACAAGCTCGACAAGAGCAAGATCGCGCAGCTAGGCGCACTCGGCATCGGGGAATCCGAGGCCAAGCGGCTCAACGAGCTGTTCTCGCAGTACGGGTCTGAGCAACGCCGGGGCTTGTTCTCGCCTGGGATGTCGCAGTGGCTCAACGAGCGCGACGGCGACCACATGAAGTACGTGCTGGAGTCAGCGCTCATCAAGGCGCAGAAGCGGGCCTCGTACACGTCGGGCTACGGGAACCAGCCGCTCCTCATGGACAAGTGGTACGGGAAGATGTTTCTCCAGTTCCAGTCTATGGCGATGCAATTTTCGAACAACTTCATCCGGGCTGGTGTGCAGCACGGCTTCGTCACCGGGGACCACATGCGGTTTGCGTCGGCCCTCGGAACGGTGATGGCTGCCGGCGTGCTCATGAACGCGATTGCGACGTTCCGCAAGGGACAGGACATCAACGACCAGGAGCCGCAGCAGTTCGCCTACAACGTGATCCAACGCTCGGGGCTACTTGGCATGGCGGGGTCTTATACGGACGCCGCAGTGAAGCTAATGGACCCCGTGCTCAACGATCACCTCGGATGGACGCTCGGCGGCGGTGCTTCGAAGTTCTCGCAGAACTCCTGGCTCGCGAACCTCATGGGTCCGTGGAAGGGGAACGTGGAGACGCTTGAAAGCATCACCGCGAACTCCCTGAACGGCGAGTTCGACAAGGTGGGCAAGAAGGCTCTCCAGCTCGCGCCACTCAATCAGCAAATCCAGATGATATCGAGGCTACTCTCCTCCAACTAATGACATTTCCTCAGACGTACCAGACGGACGGCTCCACCACCGTCTGGTCGTTCGACTTTCCGTATCTGGATCGGTCGAACGTATTCGTCGTCGTGAACAACGCAGCGCGGGCCTTCACGTTCGTTGACGATCATACGATCCGCTGCGCTGACTCCTTCGGGAATCCTTTCCCGCCTGGGCAGAAGCTGACGATCTCTCGGGCTACTCCCGACCTTATCTCGCTGGCGGAGTTCAAGGATGCGGCGAAGCTGACCGCAGACGACCTCAATCGGGCGCGTTTGCAGTGCCTGCTCTTGATCCAAGAGCGCAGCGGAGGTATGGCTGGTTCAGTGGGCAATGTGATCTCAGGAATGGTCAACGAGATCGAGACGATCTCCGGTGCCCTCGATTCCCTGTCGCATGCTCAAGGTGTGCTCGAAGCGGGTCTCGGCACCCTTCGTGATATCTCGGTGCGCCTGACGATCCAGGAGAACGGAGCGGCGGCGCTCAGGGACCAGATCACCCAAGAAGTGCAGGCACGTCAGGTGGACCTGACGAAGATCACTGATCGCCTGAGCGAGCTGGATGTGAACCTCGCTGGTCAGCAGGACGCGTTTCGAGCGCGGGTTCAACTTCTTGAATCCAGCGGTGCGATTACAGATTCGCAAGTCTCCGGGTTGTCCGCTCGCGTCGGAAATATCGAAGCGAATGGCGACAACAACTCGCGGGATGCAGAGGACGCTGCCTTGGCTTCGCTAGTGAACGGCTCGGTCGCGGCGGCAAAGCAGGGTTACGCGCTGGCGCAGCAGATCACGTCGCTTGCAGTCGAGGTGCGCTCGAACAACACTGACCTCAAGGCGCAGATTCAGGTGAACCAGTCGGCGCAGGCTGACACGAACTCTGCATTGGCCGCGCAGATTACGACGCTCTCGGCGGAGGTCGAGAAAAGCGATGCTGCGTATAAGGCTGCGCTCAAGGAGCAACAAGCGACTTCGGCATCCGCTGACGAGGCTCTAGCTACAAAGATCGAATCTCTCTCGGCCGAGATCGCGGCCAATGACGCCGACATCAAAGCGCAGATTCAGGCGAATCAGACCGCGCAGGCAACGGTCAACGAGGCGACGGCGCAGAAGATATCGAATCTCTCTGCGGAGGTGGATGCGAATGACACCGCGATCAAAGCACAGCTCAAGGACCAGCAGATCGCTCAGTCGGGTGTGAACTCGGCTGTGGCGCAGCAGATATCCGAACTGACGGCGGAGGTTGACGCCAACGACGCGGCCATGAAGGCGGCGCTGAAGACAGAACGCGATACACGTACAACAGCCGAGCAAGCGCTTGCTGCGCAATACACCGACATGTCCGCACGGATCGGAGAGAGGGACGGTGATGCGGAGGCAGCAGCGGCATCGTTGATTAATTCGGCCATTGCATCCGTGAAAGCGGACTCTGTACTGACGCAGCAAATTACGACCCTATCGGCAGCCGTAGTCGCGAACGACACCGCTATCAAGGCACAACTACAGGTCGAACAGACTACACGTGCAGATGCGGTATCGGCGCTGGCGCAGCAGATCACTTCGCTTCAGGCGCAAGTCGGGAACGACATCACTGCGCAGATTCGCGAGGAACAAAAGACACGAGCTGCCGCCGACCAATCCCTGGCGGACCAGCTAACGGTTATTCAGTCCGAGATGGGCGAAAACTTCGCGCAAGTCGCGCAGGAGATGCACACCCAGATCGATAAGGTGAACGGGACGGTGGCGAATCTTCAGGCTCAATACACGCTGAAAGCGCAGGTAAAGCGGCCGGATGGGACGCCCGTTGTCAGTGGTATCGGGCTTGCAGCAACGGCCAGTGACGACTACACGGGGTCGGTGATCGCGCTGATGGCCGATTCGGTTGTATTCGCTGATCCGAACAACCCGAACGGCGCTCTAGTCCCTTTCCTGGAAGCCGGGATGGTCGATGGCGCACCGACGCTTGTGGTTCCTTCGGCACGCGTAGGCGATAAGGTGCTCCCTGGGCGTGTCCTCGTAGACGGCGCAGTGGAGGCGCGAAGTATCAAGGTGAACTCCGTGACAGGGGATCGTCTTGTCGCTGGCTCCATCTCGACCGATAAGCTCCAGGTGGGACTCGGCGTCAATCTGCTGAAGAACTCGACGCTAGTCAATCTGGTTGGGTGGGGCACCTGGTCAAACGGCGGTGGTACAGGAGTGCTTGGGCTGGACAATGGTGCGGAATGGACACTGGCTGGCGGCCACACGATGTACGTACGTTCCACCGGAGCGTGGGGCAACACGGACCCGAACGCAGTCCTGTTCGGGGTGTTCACCGAGAAGGTTCCTGTGGTAGGCGGAAGCTTCTATGAATATTCCGCGTATGTCGGCGTTCACCGCTGCGCAGCGAATATCGGGATCGAGTGGTATGACAGCAATGGCGCGGCGATTTCGAGCAACGGTTACGGGGCGGCCGGCACGGCGACCACTGTAGGCCAGGCAGCCGGTGGCAAGACTCTGAACGGTTACGTTCGCATCGGCGGGATAGCGCAAGCACCCGTCAACGCGGCTTTGGGACTGATCGGGCTGCGCAAGGGTATGAATGTTAGCCCGGATACGGACTCGTGGCTGTTCGTCACGCAACCGATGATGGCCGAGACGCATGCGTCAGCCACACGGCTCTCTCCGTATAAGCCCAGTGGTCTCGGGACGCTCATCACGCCCGAAGGCATCTCCACGCCTTCCCTGTCTGCTCTGTCTGCGAACATCGGCCTCCTGCGCACCGCGACATGGGGTGCCCGTACTGAAATCTCGAACAATCTGATTCAGACCTTTGACGGCAACAACGTCCTACGGATTCGCCTGGGAGTTTGGTGATGCCAGTTGGTCTTCAGATTTTCGACCAGTGGGGAAGTCTCGCGTTCGATGCGACCACTCGGGTCGGACGCGTTCTCTTCAGGCAGCGCGTGGGTGGTGGCTCAGGGACATTCTGGGACGACCGTCTTACCACGGGAACCCCGTTCGCCTGTTTCCAGGCGGACAGCATTCCGATTGCAACGGCGGTCGATAAGATTCTTCCGCCAACCATAACCATCTCAGGGAATTCAGTGACCTACTCATACAACGATGGAACACCAATCCCCGGCTCAATCCTCGTCGGGGTGTACTAATCGGCGCGGGCTTCCAAGCATTTACCGACACGGGCGTTTTCCAGATTGACGGCGAGTCAGTCAACTTCGGATTTCGCCAACACTCGGTATGCACGACCTCGGACGGTGGGGCCGGATATAACTCGCTGTACCCAGTATCGACGCAGCTTACGTTCGGGGCGCAGTCGCCTATTGTTGCGCTCTACTCACCTGGGGATGCAGTTGCATTGCTGGCGTGTAGGGAGAACGGTAACGGGACCTGGACGGCTACGTTCGGTAGTCCAACAGCCACGACATTCGACGTGTACATATTCGATGAGATGGCAGCTTGCCCTCCGAGCGGTAGTAGCTTCGGATTCCAAGCCTTCAACTCGCAAGGAACGCTGATTGCGGATTCGGCTATCCCGTTCCTGAAAGTGGTGGGGGCGGCGTCAGGCGACCTGAATGTTCCCCCGCCGACTACGGCTATGCAAGGCGGGGGCACGTACACGCAGCAGTGGTCATTCGGGGTCGCGCGAGTGGCGACAGTCGTCGGCGTTACTGCGACGGCATATGCCGGCCAGGGTTTGACAGCTCCTGGGCAGGGCCTAGGTAGGGTGAAGACAATGCTGTCAGCGTGGCAACACTCGGGCGGCACCGTGACGATGGCGGCAGTTTATTCAACTAGCCGCGTAATTCCATTAACAAATCCGATACTGGCGTGGAAATACACCCACTGGTCGGGCCTCTTTGTGGACGTAAGTAATCTATAACGAATGGCATGGTATTCGACAGGAACCGTCTCGGTAACGAACGGCTCCGATGCCGTCACCGCTGACGGCACTCAGTTCATCACGAACACAAAACCTGGTGACATCTTCGTTATCCAGAAGGACGGCACGATCTACGAGATCGCTGAAGTCGTATCAGCGACGCAGTTGAAGCTTCGACGGGCTTACGCGGGTGCGAGCGGTACTAGTCTTCAGTACGGCATTGTCCCGACTGCATCGTACTTGAAGTCATTGGCGAATCAGGTATCCGACCTGATCGCGCTGTACACCAATGTGCCGGCCGATGTCGCAGCGTCGGCAAAGTCCGCAGCGGATAGTGCGGCATCTGCTGCCTCTGCTGCCGGGGCGGCGGCCGCAAGTCGCGTGGCTAAGACGGGCGACTTGATGAGCGGCCCGCTAATCGTAGAAGCGCCTAAGTCTGACACGACGGGGCATGTGGACATTCGCGGGGCTTCTGGATCGCTCGGTAACGAAGGCAAGCTCCGGCTAGGCGGCACGTTCAGTGGGACCAATGCCGACACGGGAAACCGACTGGTCGCATCACTGCGTGCCGGCTTCAACGGCGGTTCATGGGGAACGGAGTACCTGGACTTCTACCTGAACAACACCGTCAATGATGGGCGCAGCGATTCGAAGATGGCTCGGGTGATGCGCATGTCCTACGGTGGCCGTGTGCTGCTAGGGACGACGACAGACGACGGTGCGAACGCGCTGCAAACGTACAGCCCGAGTGGGGACGGAACTGGTTTGCTCTTGGTGGCAGGCGGTAACGCATATGGTAGGGGCGGCGCTGTCTCGTTCGCGGCAAACCTCGGGTCTGCGGCTATGTCTCAGATTAAAGGGGTACTCGACAATCTTTATACGGGCGGAGCCTACGAT
This sequence comes from Burkholderia sp. HI2714, assembly GCF_002223085.1. NCBI lineage: Bacteria > Pseudomonadati > Pseudomonadota > Betaproteobacteria > Burkholderiales > Burkholderiaceae > Burkholderia > Burkholderia sp. HI2714. The sequence goes on from NZ_NKFM01000035.1 coordinate 446,451, forward strand.
CAGGGCGGACTGGCCTTCCTAACGCGCCCCTATGGCACCAGTGCGGCCGGCGCACTCACTGAGCGCATGCGCATCATGAACACTGGCCGAGTCCTGATCGGTACGACGGTAGATGATGGCGGCACGAAAGTTCAGGTCGCGGGCCAGGTGAAAGGCAGTAATTCGTCCGGTGCCCTTATTGCGTCAAACGGCGGAGGCTCCGGCCAAACATCAGTTTTCCTAGTGCGCGAAGGCGCTCCGACAGACCAGAAGCGTTGGGAATTGCTGCACGATGGCGTCGGGTCTGTCAGTCTTCGCACCGCTAACGACGGTTACTCGGCTGCCCAGGATGCGCTTCAAATCACTCGCGGCAGTGGCGTCAATGTCGGCACGATGCGCCTCATGCCGTCGAACGGGCGAGTCGTTGTTGGCACAACAAGCGACGACGGAACCAACCTGCTGCAAGTCGCCGGCACAGGCATGTTCGGGAACAACATCTCGGCCTACAGTAGTGCGAACGACACGCAGTTCACGATCTCTGCGTCGAACTACGCAGGTGGTGTTTCGCTAGAGGCATTCAACAAGGCGAACACGGTTAAGAAGAACATTGCTCTTGCGGCATGGGGAGGGCGTGTGCTCGTCGGCGTGGGCGTGGCCGATGATGGGGCAACTACGCTCCAAGTAAGCGGCAGCACGATCACGTCCGGGCCGCTCCGAAGCGGTCTGTACACCCTCACGACGCTCCCGAGTGCAGCGGCCTTTCAGAACTTCCTGATCACCGTCACCAACGCAACGGGCGGCGCAAAGGTCTGTTACAGCAACGGCACCAACTGGTGTCTCCTCAACACTTCAACTGTAGTCAGCTAATGGCACTTACCGAACGTACGCGTCCTTACGAGACCTTGATCCGGCACAACTCGGACGGGACCGTGGGTGCGCAGCACCAACGCATCTCCGAGATTCTGAACGACACCACCGTGATCGCTGCGACCGTCCAGTCGCCTATTGACATCACCCATGCTACGGCGGGGGACCCTGATCTCGTCAGCGTCCTGGGCGAAGTGACTGCTTCGGCCCTCAGCGAGAACGAGCGCCTCAAGGCCCAGGTCTCCGCCCTCGGGGCGCAGGTTGCAGACCTCACTTCCCAGGTGGCTGCACTGACGGCTTCGAGCCTCGTAGTCGATCCGATTGAGCCGGCAGCCACGCCGACCGTATAACACTTCCACTCCTCAAACATCATGGCAGACACGAAACTCATTTGGACCAAGAACGGCCAAGTCTTCGCAATTACTTTCCCCGGCGAGCGTACGGACAACACGTACGGTACTCTGGCCGCAGAGGTGGATATCGATACGCCGGTCGGCGTGGGCGATATCTACCCTCCGGAGGACGCCCGAGCTGACGCAGCAGGCACGAAGAAGGCCGCGAAGAAGACGGAAGCGCCGGCCGCGTAATGACCGACCAGTTCTCCTTCCGTCAGTTCCTCGCAGTCCTGATCGGCATGGGCGTCATCATCGGCCTGGGGAAGCTCCTGGCCTCCAACGAGAAGTTCACCTGGCGGCTCGCAATTGGGCGAGCCATCGTAAGCGCGGGCCTGGCAGTCGCCGCAGGTTCGCTCTTGGCGTTCGTCCCCGGTATGAGCCAGATGGCCGTCCTCGGCCTCGCGGCTGCATCGTCGGTCTTGGGCGAGCAGTTCCTGGAGAAACTCATCCACATTCGCGCAGGCGGCGCAGGAAACTAGCAATCCACAACACGTGAGTGATAACCGCACGACCATCCAGCAGAAGTTCGAGAAGTGCCTGCTGGATGGTCTGGAGGGGCGTCCGGTCCTGACGAAGGACGGCACCCCTGTTACCGATCCGGGGACGGGTGAGATTCTGAAGGACACCCCGGACTCCTCGTTCCTCTCCGTGGTCCGCGCGTATCTCAAGGACCTCCTGGACCCGAACGCGAAGAAGGACCCGCTACCGAAGACCGGCCAGGCCCAGGGCATGTTGGCGCAGTTCGAGAAGCGCATGCCGTTTGGGGCGCGTCCTAATTGATCGGACGCCCCTGGTGGTGGGACACGGAAGACCCGCTCGCTGCGGACTTCCGCAACATGGCCTACCTGATCTGGGAGCACATGGCGCTCCCGGCTCCTACGCCGGCTCAGTACGACATCGCGTACTTCCTTCAGCACGGATGGGCAGGCTACGGCGTTCGTGATGACGGCAGTATCTTCGAGTGGTTCGGTCCCGAGGACGTGGAACCGGATCGCACTGGCTGCACCCGCATGGGCGAGCCGGACAAGAAGTTTCGCGAAGACATCATCGAAGCTTTCCGGGGCATCGGGAAGTCGTACCTGACTGCCGGCTTCGCGCTCTGGCGACTGTACCGGAAAGCGTTCAGCGAGAAGATTCTCGTGGTCTCCGCATCCGGTACGAAGGCCAAGGAGTTCGTCTCGATGGCGAAGACGCTCCTGATGACGATGGACGTGTTCGAGCACATGCGTCCACGGGAAGATCAACGCGACACCGCGTGGGCATTCGATGTCAACGGCGCGTCCATTTCGCAGTCGCCTTCCGTGAAGGCCGTGGGTATCACGGGCCAGATTACCGGCTCCCGTGCGACCCTCATCATCGCGGACGACATCGAGGTTACGGACAACTCTCGGACGGAGGAAGCGCGTGAGCGTCTGCTCCACAAGACCAACGAGTTCGCCGCGATCAAGGTGACGGGCGGGGCGGACGTGATCTTCCTGGGGACGCCGCAGACCGAGGAGTCGATCTACACGAAGCTCATTCGCGAGATGGGAGCGACCGGATGGATTCTCCCTGCTCGGTATCCCCTGCCGGACAAGCGCCAGTCATACGTGTTCAAGCGCGAGGGGATGTCGGACCTCGACTGTCTCTCGCCGCGTGCGCGTGCAGTGGACCTCGACCCGAGCCTCCAGTGGAAGCCTACGGACCCCGAGCGCTTCAACGAGATGGAGCTACAGAACCGGGAGGCCAAGGGCCGTTCGTACTTCGCTCTCCAGTTCCAGCTCGATACCTCGCTCTCCGACGCCGAGCGCTACCCGCTGAAGCAGCACGACCTGATCGTGATGGCCTGCAACCCGTTCAAGGCTCCGCAGATCGTCCAGTGGGGCCACGACACTAACGGGCGCAACAAGCGCATCGACCTCATGAACTTCGGGTTCACTGGGGACCACTGGCTCGCTCCGCTGTTTGTGGATACCGAGTGGCGCGAGTACGAGCAGTCCCTGCTGTTCGTTGACCCCTCGGGGCGCGGGAAGGACGAGACCGCGTGGGCCATCGTGAAGACGCTCAACGGCATGCTGTATGCCGTGGCGAGCGGCGGCGTCTCGGGCGATCCAGGGACGGCTATGGCGCAGATCGCGGCAGCGGCCAAGAACCACAAGGTCCACGAGATCGTGGTCGAGCCGAACTACGCTGGCGCTATCTGGATCAACGCGTTTGAGCCGATCCTGGCGAAGCTCTGGCCCGCAGAGAAGCCGGGTGACACCGCAGGCTGTACCGTGCGGGAAGCTGAGTGGAGCCGCACCCAGAAGGAAGTCCGCATCATCGAGACGCTGGAGCCGGTCATGACCACGCACCGCCTGGTCGTGGACGAATCCGTAGCGGCCGATGGCGTCCTGATGTACCAGTTGACGCACGTGACGCGTGAGCGGAACTGCCTGTCGCACGACGACCGCTTGGATGCGCTGGCGGGCGCGGTTGCCGAGCTGGTGAGCACGCTTCGCGTCGACGTAGATCAAGCGGCGAAGGAGATGAAGGACGCAGAGGAGGAGGCTCTGCTCGAAGACTTCATCGAAGGGTGCTTGCGCAGCGCGGCAGGGGACTATGCACTACGGACGTTTGATGGCGAACTCGTCTACCAACACGAGGAGTTCACACACCTGTAAAGCGAGTCGCTGAGACGCTCAAGAACGGCCTGGGACCCCTGGGACGTAGGTGCGCCTACACCGGAGGTCACGGAGCCGTTCTGGGTCGTCTTGGTTTGTCTTGGGGCTGCTTTAGTCCAGCATGCAGAGCGCAGCGGAGCGGGATGCGAATATGAGTGGATCGGTCTCCCCCTGCTGACGCATAACTTGGACCTGTCCGATTGCGAAGTCGATGCGTTCGACTGCACGGTTCCCGTCCTTGGCTGCTGCCTCCCGCAACTGGGGAATCGTTACCGAGCCGCTGGCTAGGGCAGATGCGACGCGCCCTGTTACTGCCCCCTTGATGCCGCACTCGGCGGCGTCTGTAAACTTCTTTCCCGCGAAACTGATGCTCGGTGTAACCACGACGAGCGCAGCGACGGCGATTGGTTTCCAGCGAATGCTCTTGAATGGCATAGGGCGCCCCAGGATGGTTAGGGCGGGCATGGTACACCAAGGCATCACGGCCTCATTTTCCTCCCAGAAATGCGTGACAAGGTGTCCCCGGCCGCGCGAGCCGAAATCCCCCCATGGCCTCCCCGGCGTTTCCGAGGCCGGATGAAGCAATCCTGGTGCAGGCGGGGATGGCGCGGGATGCGTTCGAGCGTACACGGTGCCCGGCACGTTTCACGGATGACGCGCCTAACTCATTGATACGTAAGGGGCTTCAGCTCAAGCGCAAAGTTCTACTAATACGCTGCGCCGTGTTCTACGGGCTTCGCTGCGCTGCACGGGCTGTCACGGCGACGCCTGAGCGTGACGGGGACGGCACGGGCTGGCGCGTGCTTTCGTTTGCTCGCGTGCACTTGCGAGCCTCTGTTTTTTTGTTCTCTGGGCTGCTCGCGCTTCGCGCTCGCTGCACGGGCCGTCACGGACGCCGAATAACTCAGCACAGGGTGATACCGCCGGGACGCTATGCCTCTATAGGGGACCTGAGACCGCATAGGCTGCATGGCTTCCCTTTGTTTGTCGCTGTATGCCGCGACCCTGACCAAACACGAACGCCTCATGACTCACGGACCATCACGGGCTGTCACGGGACGGCACGGAATACCTGACTAAAGCGAAAGGATATAAAGCGAGTTGTTGACATGGCGTTAAAGCGCGTTCATTATTCGACCTAACGCAGCGCACGAAGCGCCGCGAAGTAAAGCGAGTCACTTAATCGAAGAAGAGGTTAGAATGCCGCAGACAGCATCACAAACGGGGAAGCCCTTGGACATTCTCAAGACTGAGGCGGAAATCGCCAAGCTGCAAGTGGAGGCGGGCAAGCTGCTCGCTGAGACCCAAAAACTGAACCGGGAAAGCCGGTGGATGCCGCTGATGTACGCGGTTGCCCTCGTCGGCGCAGTGACCGCGATTGCAAAGCTGTTTGTGCACTGACCGGGGAGGGGCGGGCCAACGCTCGCCCGAAAATAAAGCGAGTTAATGAGAATTGAGGGGTTTATATGCGTGCACGTATCTGGGTGTTCGACTGCAACGAAGCCGCGCCTGTACCGGTGCGGGAGTACCAAGATTTGAAACAAGCTCGCGCGACGGCAGATTGCGCGAACTATGGCGCAAAGGCGTTCGGACCTCCCGTGCGCGTCTACTGGGTACAGGTGTTGTGATGGTCGTGGCTGAACTGTTCCAGCGACAAACCCTGATGCCAGCCGAGCTGGTCGAACCGCTGACGCTTGATGAGGTTGCGGACGTTATCGATTTGCCCGCAAGTAAAGCGAGTGAATGATAAGTAAAGGGCGAAACCCGGTGACGTTCCGGGTCCGCACGTGAGGCGTGCGCTGATGAGTCCACCAAGGGAAAGACGATGAACGCAAAAACGGAAGCAATCGCGAACGCTGACGCATACCTGAATAACGCGGGCCTGCCGACGTATAGCGAACTGGGGGCCGCACTTGACCGGCTGGTCGCTGGTGTCGGCAACAAGCACAACGGCGCGTGCGCGGCGATCTTCGAACTCAACAAGCCATGTGACTGCGTACTTGGGGCGGCGCGTGCAGTTCTCACGCAGTACGGGGACGCATTCTGAATTCCCTAGCCCGCATACGCGGGCAGGTCGAAACGCCGGGAGGCAGACGTGGTAACGGCCCGGTGTCTACGCGTTAGGCGCGTACTGATGAGACCAACGAAACGGAGTAGAGCATGACCGACATTACCAGCTATGACGACATCATCGACGTGCGCGACATCACGGACCGCGTAGAAGAATTGCGCGAGGCCCGCGACGACTGGGCAGAATGTTCCGGCGATGGTGAAAAGTGGGCGGAGACGCACCCGGACGACGCCGCCGAGCTGGAATCGCTTGAATCCCTGCTTGATGACATCCGGGGTTACGGCGGCGATCACCAATGGGAAGGGGACTGGTATCCGGTCACGCTGATCCGCGACGAACACTTCACGGAGTATGCAATGGAGCTACTCGCGGACATTGGGGACATCCCGCGCAACATCCCGCATTACATCGTGATCGATGAGGAAGCGACCGCAATGAACATCCAAGCAGATTATTCGGATGTCGAATTTGATGGCTCTACGTACTGGTATCGGTAAGGGGAACGGCCATGCGAGTAACGGTCAAGCTACAAGGCGAGGCGAACGCGCAAGCGCTCTTTGATGTCATGCACGGCCGTGCGGTCTGCTGGAAAGACGGTAACGGCGGCGGATGGCAAGAGGTGACGTTTGATCACGAGAGCGTCGAAGAGGCGCGGGCGCATGTCCGGGAGCTTTTCCCGCGCCTCAGATTCACGGCGTCACGCTGGATTTAGCACGCCCGAAAGTAAAGCGAGTCGATGAGGTCGAAACCCCTAAGCGGGGTCTAGCGGTTGTGCCGCTACTGATGAGACCACTTGAACGGGGTAGATATGAGGCATTACGTGATTCTTCGCGCTGACTTCAGCGTATGGAAGCGGCTGATGTATAGGGAGCTGGCTGAAGCAGTCGCACGGCGCGACATCGACGCGTGCAACCCAGTGCTGTTCGTAGTGGAGGCGCGAGCATGACCACACACAGCACGATCAAAGCGGCGATGGCTCGCGCGTTCTTTGCGTCCGCGTATGCTGACCAGTGGGACGAAGCCGGGGACACGAGCCTTAACCCGTCCGGCCGCGATTGGATGGACATGACCCCCGAAGATACCGACCCGGCCGCGCTGCATGCTGCTGACGTGTTGACGAATGATCTCGCGCGGGCGTATCCGAAGTGTCGAATGGATGGCGTGTTTTCGCTCGATTTGCTGTACGCTGCCGCCTGTGCCGTGCAGCGGCAGGGGGACACGCTAGACGGCGACCGCGACCTGTTGCCTGACACGTTCGGTCATTACCTTGCCATGCAGGCAATGGGAACCGGTGTAGGTCTGCGCGACGCGTTCGGGCGGGCAGTGGGGGACGCGATCCGCGTTCCCCGTGTCGAATTCGGCGGTTACTCGTTGAGCCGCGATTATTTCTGAGGCGGCTACGCCGATGGTTGGCAGGGCGTGTGCTCAGAACAGCCTGAGCCCGCCCAAATCCTCATGCGGAATAACTCCGCACAGGTTGACCGCCCAGGGGTCCCTTCGATCTATAAGAGGTAGCTCAGAGCTGCCGGCCGTACCAAACCACACGACCGACGATGCAGAACTCACGCTGGTCCTCCGGGCTACTGAGCGCCACTTCGTAAGGCGGGTAATCCGGGTTAGCGGAGATCACACGCACGGTAGCAGCTCCCACCCACTGAAGCCTTTTGACTAGCATCTGCCCATCAAGCCTGAGCACGTAGATGCCATCCTGCGGCGCGGTCTGCGCGTGATTGATGAGGATGTTGTCGCCCTCATGCAGCACGGGGAACATCGAGTCTCCGTGAACCCGTAGGACGCTCAGGTCCTTGGGGTTGGCATGCAGGTAGTGCTCGACCCAGTGCCGGCGAAAGGCCATCGTGAACTTCGCCTTCGCCTCATCGCCAAGCCAAAAGCCTGTACCGGCCGACGCCTTGACATCGTAGCGCGGCACGTAGACGAACTCGCTGCTCGCCTCATTCGCCGCCGCCTGCTCGACAGAGACTAAGCTCCCATTTGCTAACTCAACGCGCCCGAGCAACCAATCGATTGAACGCCCGGTCGCCTCGCTGATTGCGAGCAAGCCTTCGGCTTTCGGGATGCTCCCGCGCTTGATGGTTTGCAGCAGACCGTCCGAGATGCCTGCGGGTCGGCCCCAACTGTACAAATTCTCGTGACCTATAGCGCTGTACAGGCGCTCAAGGAAGGTAGCGGCCAGTTCCGCGTCCGTCATGACTCTCTCCTGCGTGTGGTGAGGCGCGTGCGCCCCGCGCGAGTGTACGTCAACTTGGTGAGCATTTGGGAGTTTGCAACCAATAGATTTACCCTAATGACACCCAAACGGTAATTTAGAGATATTGTTTGGGAGTTTGCATATGGTCGCTTACTATCCTTTCTGCGGCGGATGAGAGCGCCGCACTATCGGGGAAGCGAATCAAAGGAGAGTCGGGTGAAGCGAGTGGGTTAAAGGATTTTGCTTATAAAGCGTCTTGGTGTATATTCGCGAACTCTAAAAACACTCTGTTCCTTGGAGCACCACCATGACCGTGAAAGTTGACGAATCGACACTAAAGCTTCGCGCACGCTTCGGCCAATGGTTGAAGGCAACGCGTGAGGAGACCGGGATGACGCAGCTCGAAATGGCTGTGCATCTGAACTACGGATACCCCGTGTTCGTTAGCCAGGTTGAACGCGGGGCCTCCGCGCTGCCTGAGCACGACATGCGAGTGTGGGCGGAGCTACTTCGGGTCGATTCGGCGGAGTTCGCAAAGCAGTACCTGTACTACTGCAGGCCGTTTGTGTACGAAGCCATGTATGGGAAAGACCCTTATGCACTCGAAAAACTTCCGCGAAGCGGAAAAACGATCAAAGCAGCGACGAAGCCACGAGCTAGAAAGCCTGCATCAACAAGCAAGTAACGCCTTCGCGGAGGGGCGTATTGGCGAGTATGTCGAGGACATCCCAGGTTGGCCCTGGTTCGCTGCGATCTTTGGCGAACTGGAGATGACGGTGGCGTACTACCCAACTGACAACGATTATGTCGTGACGACGTTCGAGCAGCGGACCCTGCTGCGGTCTTCTGCCGATGCTGGTCTCGAGCCGGTTCTCACGTTTCTGCCGAGCCTGTACGCGGCCCAAGTGACAAGCCAACATCTGGAGGGCGTATGACTCTCTACAAGCGGCCTGACTCTGATATGTGGTGGTACAAGTTCGAGGTGGAGGGGCGCTTGTATCGCGGCTCCACTAAGACGACCACCAAGCGCGACGCACAAGCGGTCGAAGTCGACAAACGGCGCGAGGCGCTGGAGGATATTCGACTTGAACGTGCTGGCGTAAAGCGACTCACTCTTTATGAAGTCGCTATGAAGTGGGTTGCTGTGACCGAGCGCACACACAAAGATCACGCAGGCAACGTCAACAGAGTCCGGCGACTCTTTGGGGATCGCCTGCAACGTACCGGCTCCCATACGTACACGTTGGTCGAGGGGGATCGTCCGGGCTTGCCGAAGACGTTGATGGTGCACGAGCTGACGCAAGGGCACTTGGTGGACCTCAAGTCCAAGCGCCAAGCCGAAGGGCTTTCAGACGGGACGATCAATCTGGAGATCGGTCTTGTTCAGACGCTCATGGGTTACGCGGAAAGTCTCAATGCGGTGATGCCGGCAAAACCGATCATCTGGAGTGACAAGCGGAATCGCGCGGCGAGTCTGAAGGTGCGCCGGACGAAGGGCAAGCTTCGCTGGCTCACACTGGATGAGGAGGCGGCGCTCCTGAAAGAATTGCGGCGACGTATTCGGCCGGGGGACGTTTCGGGGCAGGACAACCTGGACCTCGCAACATTGCTGCTCGACACGGGGGCGCGGTACATGGAGATCGCGGAGATGCGCTGGCCCCAGGTGGACCTGGAAGCCGGAGTGATTTACCTGTATCGGTCGAAGGTCGATAACGAGGGTGGCCTGCGTCTCACGAAGCGGGCGTTGGAAATCTTGAAGCGTCGCCGCGAAGCCACATGGCCCAGGACCTTCGTGTTCCCGGCCCAGGTTCCTGCGGAGCAAGCGAGGAAAGCCTGGTCGGCCGAGGATGCATGCCGAGGTCATTCGGCCCGTGGTATCCAGGCAGCAATCGAGGCGTGTGACCTCAACGCTGACCCGTCGCGGGACAAGGTGACTCCTCACACGTTCCGGGACACGTTTGCGTCGCGGTTGGTGCAGAAGGGTGTCTCGCTGTTGAAGGTGCAGCATCTGCTCGGGCACGCGAGTCCTACGATGACCCAGAAGTACGCGCACCTCTGCCCGGACAACACGGGGCGAGAGGCAGCGGATATCCTCGATGGGTTGCACGCGGAATAACTCAGCACAGGGTGACGACCCTACGCTACGGCTCGCTTCGGCGGGCCGTTTTAGTTGGTGGGGTAAAGTATCGGCTCCGTATGCGATGGCCATTGACCGGATACGCATTTTGGGGAGCCAAACATGAGCGATGACGATGGAATGATGGTGTATGACGTTGAGCTATCGGATCGCGAAACCTTCCACATAGGCAGGATAATTGCCCTATGGGGTGCCCTCGAACATGAGTTGTTCGTCCAGACTCTGATGACCTTTGATTTGGGCACGGGAGAACTGGAGAAACTTCCCAAGAAAATGAACGGAATACAGTTCACGGAGACGCTGGACTTGTGGAAGGAGCGGGTGGTTGGCGCTGCCGAGGGCAAACGCCGCGAAGTACTGGAACTCCAATACGAACGCATCTGCTTCTTTCAGGAATTTAGGCACGCGCTTGTACACGGCATGTGGGATTGGTCGAAATCTGACCCCGGTCGAATAACCTCAGTCCGTATCAACAAGCGAGTGGTGCGACGTGTCCACTTTACCGCCGACGACTTGGAACAGTTCAACTTGGCTCTGCAGCGAATCAATTTCCGGATCAGGTATCCCGGCGGCACTGCCGATTTTGCGAGGGAAGCGGCCGAGCAAGGTCATTACGTCAGTCGTAGGGCGGTTGCGCTGTTGAGTGGCCATCCGGTTAGCGAGGACTTGTTACCGCCCCGGTCGTGACATAAACCAACTTCATCGAGGCCCCCGAAGCGGGGCCAAACCATCGCCCGTAATGCAGATGCCCCGGATTAACTCCGCACAGGGTGACGACCCTACTCCGGGTGGCCGGGGTAGTAGGCAGCGAGGGCAAACAGCGCGGTGAACTCATACTGACAGTCCTCGCAGATGTATTCCTGGTGGACGGTGGCGCTACCGATGCCGCAGGCGCCAGCAGTCACGTTGGTGGAATTGCAGGCGGGACAGATTGTCTTAAGCGTCGCGGTAACAAGCGACTGCCAGTCGTCAGGGGCGATCATGGGCGTGGAGAATAACTCAGCACAGGGTGACGGCCCTAACGGCACGGTGCAGCTACCCGTCACGTTAGCAGGCACATAAGTGATTTCGATGTAAAGTGACTCGCTTTATGCTGTCGTGGTAACATCGTGATTCTGCTGGAGAAATTCTAGCATCGTGTTGGGAATTGGAAGCGCCGGAAACGTATTGCTACAACCTTTTTCTTGGACACGGCCGAAACTCTGTCTATGCTGGCCCATTTGCCGCGGGCCCCACAGGGTCGCGCGGCGCCGAACCGCCCGGGCGCGCCCCGCGCGGACGGCCGAATTGCATACGAGGAGAGAGGCATGACGCGTTCCGTCGATTCCGGCGTCATTTTTTTCGCGCGCCTGGCGCTGGCGGCGTTGTTCCTGTGGGGCGGCATCATGAAACTGCTCGGCTACAGCGACTTCGTCGCGTATCTGCACGGGATGAACGTGCCCTATCAACAGGTCGTCGCGCCGATCGTCGTCGCGATAGAGGGGCTCGGCGGCCTGCTGCTGATCGTCGGCTACAAGGTACGGCCGCTCGCGTTGCTGTTGGCGGTCTACACGATCGCGACGGCGATGGTCGGGCACAATTTCTGGGACGCGACGAACGCCGCCGTCCAGCACGACATGGTGATTCACTTCTGGAAGAACGTCGCGATCGCCGGCGGGTTCCTGCTGCTGTTCGTCACCGGCGCCGGCGGCGCGAGCATCGACGCGCTGCGCCGGCCGAGTTCGTCGTACGGCGTGCTGCGTTGAACTGAGCAGCACGCGCCATGGCGCCGAGCAAGACAAAAGGGCCGAATCCCGCACGTCGCGGGATTCGGCCCTTTGTTCATGGAGCGGGCGTGCGCGCCGGCGCTCAGTGCGTCGCCTTCACGTCCTTCGCATCCTTCGAGAACTGCACGGCGATCGCGCCGAGCACGCAGATCGCGGCGACGTACACCACCGGTGCGAGCGGATTCGACTTCATCATCAGCGACACGATCACCGGCGTGAGGCCGCCGAAGATCGCATACGCGACGTTGTACGAGAACGAGATGCCCGAGAAGCGCACGACGGCCGGGAAGCTCTTGACCATCACGAACGGCACCGCGCCGATCGTGCCGACCATGAAGCCTGCGATCCCGTAGTAGAGCGGCAGCGTCGACGCGTCGGCCGCGACCTGCGCGAACAGCAGGTAGTAGCACGCGGCCAGCCCGATGCCGCCGATGCCGAGCACACGCTTCGCGCCGATCCAGCCCGCGAGCGAACCCGCGGTGATGCAGCCGGCCGTCAGGCACAGCGTCGCGACGCTGTTCGCGAACAGCGTCGTCGCGGGCGTCAGGTGGAACTGCTTCTGCAGCAGCGCGGGCGTCATCAGGATCACGACGACGATCGCGGCCGACAGCATCCACGTGAGCAGCATCGACACGATCACCGCGCGGCCGTGGTCACGCAGCACGGCCTTCAGCGGAATCTCGGCCGCGAGCGCCTTCTTCGCCTTCATCTCGGCGAACACCGGCGTCTCGTGCAGCCAGCGGCGCAGGTACACCGAGAACAGGCCGAACACGCCGCCGAGCAGGAACGGGATGCGCCACGCGAACGCGCCGACTTCGGCGGTCGAGTAACGGCTGTTGATGCCGGCGGCGACCAGCGAGCCGAGCAGGATGCCGGCGGTCAGGCCCGCGGTCAGCGTGCCGCACGCATAGCCGATGTGGCGCGACGGCACGTGCTCGGACACGAACACCCATGCGCCCGGCACTTCGCCGCCGACGGCCACGCCCTGCAGCACGCGGAACAGCAGCAGCAACACCGGCGCGAGGATGCCGATCGTGTCGTAGGTCGGCAGCAGGCCCATCAGCAGCGTCGGCACGGACATCATCAGCACGCTCAGCGTGAACATCCGCTTGCGGCCGAACAGGTCGCCGAAGTGCGCCATGATCACGCCGCCGAGCGGGCGCGCGAGATAGCCGGCCGCGAAGATGCCGAACGTCTGCAACTGGCGCAGCCAGTCGGGAATGTCGTGCGGGAAGAACAGTTGCCCAATCGCCGGCGCGAAGAACACGAAGATGATGAAGTCGTAGAACTCGAGGGCGCCGCCGAGTGCGGCAAGGCCAAGGGTCTTGTAGTCGCTGCGCGTGAGCGCGCGTTCGGCGGCGCGAGGCACGCCGCTCAATTCGGAAGCTTGCATGGTCAGGACGATCGGTTTTCGAATGTAGTTGTCGGTGCTGCGTCTCCAGGGCCCGCTTTTCGGCATGGACTGACAAGGCGCGGCTTGCCTCGTCGAAGCGTGCCGCGTGCCGGGTGAGGCACGAAACATGCACCGCCGCACCGGGATGGGGCGCGGCGAAGACGAAGCGTCAAAGCGGGTGGGGGGATTCTACAGGAGCGCGAAATGCACGCGCGTGGGCGCGCGCCGAGGAACGGTTCTGAGCGCGAAGCCGACGCAGACGCAGACGCAGACGCAAAAGCGCACGCGGCGCGGGCGGCTGGTGAGCCGCTGACGCGCCGCGTGGGGCAGGGTTTTGCGTATCAGTTGCCGGCGATCGTATCGACCGGCTTGAACGCGCCGTGCTCGACCTTGTAGATCGTCACCGGCGCATCCCTCAGGTCGCCCTTCGTGTCGTACGCGATGCTGGGGGCCGACACGCCCTTGACCGACACCTTGCCGAGATACGGCGTGTACACCTTCGGGTCGGTCGAGTTCGCTTCCTTCATCGCGGTGAGGAGCGCGATCGTGCCGTCGTACGAGTAAGGCGAGTAGGTGATCACGTCTTCGTTGAAGCGCGCCTTGTAGCGTGCCGCGTAGCCGGCGAAGCCGGGCATCTTTTCCTTCGGCAGCCCGCCCATGTAGACGATCGCGCCTTCGGCCGCGTCGCCGCCGACCTTCAGGAACGTCGGCGAACGCGACATCTCGCCCGTCACGAACGCCGACTTCATCCCCAGTTGGCGCATCTTGCGGATCATCGGTGACGATTGCGCGTCGCCGCCGCCGTAGAAGATCGCGTCCGGGTTCATCCCCTTGAGGTTGGTCAGGATCGCGGAGAAATCGAGTGCCTTGTCGTTCGTGAAGTCGCGCTTGATGATCGTGCCGCCCGCCGCTTCGACGGCTTTCGCGAATTCGTCGGCGATGCCCTGGCCGTAGGCCGTGCGGTCGTCGATGATCGCGATGCGCTTGAAGCGCAGCGTCTTCACCGCGTACGTGCCGACGATGCGGCCCGCCTGCGCGTCGCTCGTCAGCAGCCGGTAGGTCGTCTTGTAGCCGCGCGCCGTGTATTGCGGCGACGTGGCCATCGAGATCTGCGGCAGCCCCGCGCGATCGTACAGGTCGGACGCGGGAATGCTCGTGCCCGAGTTGAAGTGTCCGATGATCCCGCGGACGTTGTCGTCGATCAGCCGCTGCGCGACGGTCGTGCCCGTGCGCGGGTCGGCCTGGTCGTCCTGCGAGTCGAGCTGGAACGTGACGGGCTTGCCGCCGATCGTCGGACGCGTCGCGTTGAAATCGGCGATCGCGAGCTGCACGCCCTTCTGCATGTCCGTGCCGTAGTTCGACTGCGGGCCGGTCAGCGGTGCGGCGAAACCGATCTTGACGACGTCGGCGGCGATGGCGTGCGCGCCCGACAGTGCGCAGGCAGCGGCCAGCGCGACGTGCGATACCTTCAGCTTCACTTTCACTTCCCCTTGATGTCGTGGTTGGGCCGCCGCCGGCTGGTGGGCCGGCGCCGGTAAACCGGGCGAGACGGTTCGGTCGGCAGGCCGATGCGAGGCCGTGCGTGCTTGCCGCGTGCCGTCCGGGCTGTGCCGGAATCGGCGCGCCTGATGGCCGATGCCGCAGGCCATGTATGCCGATTGCTGCCGCGGCGTGAGGTCGTCTCGTGACCGTGAAGCGAAGTCTAGGTAGCGAAAATGCGTGCGTCTTGCGCGTTCGATGCGCGGCCGGCGACGATATCGGCATATCGTCGATAACCCTGATATATGCTGAAATCGTCACGCCGAATGCGCAAACGCGCCAAGACGCTGCACGTTCGCATTTTTATGCTGGCGAGTTCGGGCGTGCGGTGCCGGTGTGCGAATGCGCCAGTCCGCGCGCGGCATGCCGGCCCCGGCGCACGCGTGGGGGTTGCGTGGACGCAAGCGGATTCGCGGCCGGTCGCCGCACGCTCGGCGCAGTGGTTGCGCACGCAACGTATGTCGCGTGACGATGCCGGCCGATCGGCGGCGCGTCGCGACGGCCGCCGCCAACTTGCCCGCCTTTGCGATCGGCGCGACGCGATCGAAGGGGCGCTTCTATAATCGACGCCATCTGCCACTCGCATTGCGGTTGCCGGGATGACGCCCTTGCTTGCCGTACCGCCCATGAGCCTGTCCGAACCGTTGCGCTACCAGCCCGACAACGCCGATCTCGGCGCGATGCTTGCGCACTTCCGCCTGCTCGAACCGGTGTTCGATGCACTGCCGGACGTCGCATTCTTCGTGAAGGATGCGAGCGGCCGCTACGCGATCGTCAATCGCACGCTGGCGATGCGCTGCGGCTACAAGGACAAGCGCGACCTGCTCGGCAAGACGGCCGATGAAGTGTTTCCGCGCCGCTTCGGCCGCAGCTATTTCGAGCAGGACATGGCGACGATCAACGCCGGCCAGCAACTGATGGACCAGCTCGAGCTGCACCTGTATCCGGGCCGTCAGCCGGGCTGGTGCCTGACCTGCAAGGAGCCGCTGCGCGACGCCGCGGGCAGGGTGATCGGCCTCGCGGGCATCTCGCGCGACCTGAAGGCACATGAGGGATCGCATCCGGCGTACAGCCGGCTCGCCGACGTCGTCCAGCACATCCAGGATCACTACGTGCAGCCGCTGAACCTGAAGCATCTCGCGCAGATGGCGGGGATGTCGGTCGCGCAGCTCGAACGCTACTTCCACAAGGTGTTCCACCTGACGCCGCGCCAGGTGCTGCTGAAGACGCGGCTCGATGCGGCCACCGCGCTGCTCGTCACGCACGACAAGGTGACCGACGTCGCGGCGCTATGCGGCTATACGGACCACAGCGCGTTCACGCGCCAGTTCAAGGCGACGGTCGGCGTGACGCCGACGGAATACCGGTTGATGCTGCAGGAGCGGGCAGGGTGACGCGACACGCCGAAAGGGCCGGCGGGTCGCTGGGATCGGGGTGAGGCGGGAAAACGGGACAGGGATGAAAGCGGCGGCTCAGCGGTAGCCGAGCCCTTTCAGGACGGCGGTGCCGTCTTCGGTCAGCCGGAAGCTGGGTGCCGTTTCGGTGTCGAGCTTGACCATCTCGACGAGACCGGCTTCCTGCAGCGCAGGCAGTTCGGGTTTGGCATTGGCGCCGATCGGTGCGTGCAGCAGCACGAGCAGCGTCGCGATTTCATGATGACTGAGCAGGCGGCGCAGCATCGTCTTCTTTGCAGGGGGCGCAGCCGGGCGGCCCGCGGGTGCTTCTACGGCGCTCATCGCTTTCCTCCTTTTCGAGATAACCATCGGGTACTGGTTGCGGATGGTGCCGTCGAAGACTTAAGCGATTCTTAAAACCGGGGCGGGTGACGGGATGCTGCGCTGCGGTACGGGTTACCGGATGTAACGCCATAGGGGATGCGGTTTCCCGCCCGATCGCGGCGAGCCGTGCGGGCAGGGGCGCGGCCGGGCGATTCACCACGATGGTGCGCGCGGGTGCGGTCCTTCGAAGTCGCCGCGGGCCGCGAATGCGATGTGCTCCTTGAATCCCTGTCAGCGTCCTGTCGTCATTTCCTGCGCTGCGCCTGTGCGGCGAGCCGCACGGCCGCGTTCGTCGCGCCGTAACCGTCATATCCGCCGCGCCGCTCGACGATCTCGAGCGAGAAGCGGTTATCGACCAGTTCTGTATACGCATGCAGGAATTCGCCGCCGTGCTCGTCGCGGTCGTACAGCAGGTGATGCGTGCTCAGCGTGTCGATCAGCTCGTCCGGCAGCGCGTAGCGTGCGGCGAGATCGTCGTAGTAGTTCGGCGGAATGCGCAGGAACGGAATGCCGTCGGCCGCGAATGCGGCGATCGTCTTCACGATGTCGTCGGTGCGGAACGCGACGTGGTTCAGCCCCGTCCCGTGGTAGCGGTCGAGCGATTCGGCAACCGCCGTGTGCCGGTCGACCGACGCGTTCAGCGCGATCCGCACCGAGCCGTCGGCGCTGCGCACCGCGCGGCTGCGCATCAGCCCGTACGGGTCGGGCACGAGCCAGCTGCGCTCGGCCTCGAAGCCGAATGCCGTCTTGAAGAACAGGATCCACGTATCGAGCGCGTCGGCCGGCAGCGCAAGGCACACGTGGTCGATACCGGTCAGCGGGCCGACTTCGCTCGGGCCGTCGATGTCGGTCAGCACGAAGTCCGATTCGTACAGCGTCGGCGCGTTCGGCGCTTCGTCGACGAAGTATTCGAGGCTGCCGTCCGGCGCCTGCACGCTCGGCAGCACGCGCTCGTTCGGCCCGACGCGGCCGGAGAACGGCGCATAGCCGAAGCCTGCCGCGCGTTCGAACGCCACTTTCGCGTCGTCGACGCGGAATGCCGATGCGCACAGCGACAGCCCGTGCTGCTGGAAGAACGCATCGGCGAACGAGTCGCGCTCGGCGTTCAGCACGATCGATGCGGCGCCGTGCTGGAACAGCGTCACGTCCTTCGAGCGATGGCGGCCCGCGAGCCGGAAGCGCATCCGGCCGAGCCATTCGCCGACGGTCGCCGCCGCCTGCGCATCGACCGCGAATTCGATGAACTGGAACCCGACGTGTGCGGGCGGCGCCGGCGGCGCGAACAGAGGCTGGCTGGCGGCCGGCGCGCGGCCGTCCTGCGCGAGCCGTTCGCGCGTCAGTTCTTCCAGATAAAGCAGCGAGCGATGGCCGTCGGCAGCCGTGATCGCGGTCGGCGCCGCACGGAAGCCGTCGTTGAAGATCTCGAGCGACAGCGGCCCCGTATAGCCCGACTCGATCACGCGCGCGGTGAAGCGTGCGAGGTCGAAGTCGCCCTGGCCCGGGAACGAGCGGAAATGGCGGCTCCATTCGAGCACGTCCATCACGAGCTTCGGCGCATCGGCGATCTGCACGAACGCGATCCGGTCGCCGGGGATGTCGGCGATCGCGTCCGGCGAATCGTCGAGCGACAGTGTATGGAAGCTGTCGAGCGCCAGGCCGAGGTGCGGGCTGTTCACGGCATTCACGAGTTTCCACGCATGGCCGTAGCGCTTCACGACGCGGCCCCACGCGAGCGCTTCGTACGCGGCGACCACGCCGGCCTGCCGTGCGGCTTCGGCAAGCGCGCCGAGCTGGTCGACGAGCAGCCCGTCGTCCGCGATCGTGTCGGCCGACACGTTGCTGCACACCAGGATGCGGTCGGTGCCGAGCGCATGCATCACGTCGAACTTGCGCTTGATCCGGTCGAGGTTGCGGGCGAGCTGGGCCGCGCTTACCCCCTCGAAGTCGCGAAACGGCTGGAACAGCACGATGTCGAGGCCGAGATCGGCGGCCATGCGCCGGACGTCGGCCGGCGATCCATCGAAGTAGACGAGGTCGTTTTCGAAGATTTCGACGCCGTCGAAGCCTGCGGCCTGGACGGCGGCGAGTTTCTCGGCGAGCGTGCCGGACAGTGACACGGTGGCGATCGAGCGCTGCATGGGCGGTTCCTGCGGATGAGCGGGGCATGGCGTCGGTTGAATCGACCCTGAATGAACCAGTCGTTGAACTTCCGCTGAACACCATATCCCGAATTTACTGGGCTAGTGATACGTATTGTACAAACTAACTAGGTGGTACAAATTAGCGAAAACCCGAAAAGACAGCCCGCGTTCCCGGGCGCACACTAGCGCCAAATTCCGATGTTTTCGAGGCGATGCCGGTCACGGTCCGCCCCTGTTTTAGGAGCAGAATCACCATGAGCAAGCACAAGGTGCTGGTGCTGAACGGCCCGAACCTGAATCTTCTGGGGACGCGCGAACCCCATATCTACGGCGCGGAAACGCTCGCCGACCTCGAGCAGCGCTGCCGTACGGCGGGCGAGGCGCTCGGGCTGGAAATCGACTTCCGCCAGTCGAACGCCGAGCACCAGCTGATCGACTGGCTGCACGCCGCGCGTCACGACACGCACGGCATCGTGATCAACCCGGCTGCCTATACGCATACGTCGGTGGCGCTGGCCGACGCGCTTTCCGCGATCGCGAAGCCGGTGATCGAAGTGCATATCTCGAACGTGCATCGCCGCGAGGCGTTCCGTCACCATTCCTACGTGTCGGCGCTCGCCGAAGCCGTGATCTGCGGCTGCGGCACCGAAGGCTACGTGTTCGCGCTGCAGCGTCTGGCGACGCTGTTCGCGCAGGGGGCCGCACGATGAGCCGCCCGTCGTTTCTGATCGGCCTGATCGGCCAGGGCATCGGCGGCTCGCTGTCGCCCGCGATGCACGAGGAAGAAGGGTTCCGCCAGGGGTTCGGCTATGTCTACCGGCGCATCGATCTCGACGTGCTCGGCGTGACCGTCGACGCACTGCCGCAACTGCTCGATGCCGCGCAGCGGATGGGCTACAACGGCTTGAACATCACGCACCCGTGCAAGCAGCGCGTGATCGAGCACCTCGATGAACTGTCGGACGATGCGCGCGCGCTCGGCGCGGTGAACACCGTGCTGTTCAAGGACGGCAAGCGGATCGGCCACAACACCGACTGGTCGGGTTTCGCGAAATCGTTCCGCCGCGGGTTGCCCGATGCGTCGCTCGAACGCGTCGTCCAGCTCGGCGCGGGCGGTGCGGGCGCGGCCGTGGCGCATGCGGCGCTGCAGATGGGCGCGGCCGAACTGACGATTTTCGATGTCGACGGCACGCGCGCCACCGCGCTCGCGGCCGAACTGCAGGAGCGCTTTCCCGCGGCCCGGGTCGCGCCCGGCGGCGATCTCGCGAGCGCGATGCGCGCCGCGACAGGCCTGATCCACTGCACGCCCACCGGCATGGCCAAGCATCCGGGCCTGCCGCTGCCGGCCGAGCTGCTCCACGCGGCCATGTGGGTGGCCGACATCGTGTACTTCCCGCTCGAAACCGAACTGATCCACGCGGCGCGCGCGGCCGGCTGCGCCACGCTGCCGGGTGGCGGGATGGCCGTCTACCAGGCGGTCGACGCGTTCGAGATCTTCACCGGACGCACGCCCGACGCCGAGCGGATGTTCGATCACTTTCAGTCGCTCGTCGCGCGCTGACCCCCTTGCAGACACAGAAAGAGACCAGGAGACGACCATGCAGCACACCACCCACACGAGCGCCGCGCCGGCGCAGGCGTCCGGCACCGTCCGGCGCACTTCGGCGCGCTACAAGATTCTCGCGCTGCTCGCGATCGGCACGATGATCAACTATCTCGACCGCACCGTGCTGGGGGTGGCTGCGCCGCAGCTCACCAAGGAGCTCGGCATCAACGCGGCCGTGATGGGCATCATGTTTTCCGCGTTTTCGTGGACGTATGTCGCGATGCAGGTTCCCGGCGGCCTGTTCCTCGACCGCTTCGGCAGCAAGATCACCTATTACTGGTCGATGACGCTGTGGTCGCTGTGCACGTTCCTGCAAGGCTTCGTGCCGGGCGTCGCGACGCTGCTCGCTTGCCGGCTCGGCCTCGGCGTGACGGAAGCGCCGTGCTTCCCGACCAACAGCCGCGTCGTCGCGACGTGGTTCCCGCAGAACGAGCGTGCGATGGCGACGGGTACCTACACCGTCGGCGAGTACATCGGCCTCGCATTCTTCAGCCCGGTGCTGTTCGCGCTGATGGGTGCGTTCGGCTGGCGCTCGCTGTTCTGGGTCGTCGGCGCGGTGGGTATCGTGTTCGGCCTGGTCTGGTGGAAGTTCTATCACGAGCCGCGCAACCATCCGGGTGCGAATTCGGAGGAGCTGGCCTATATCGAGGCGGGCGGCGGTCTCGTGCATGGTGCGCGCAAGAGCGGCGACAAGGGTGACAAGCCGGCGCAGGCCAAGTTCAGCTGGTCGATGGTCGGCCAACTGGTGAAGAAGCGCCAGCTCGCGGGCATCTGCCTCGGCCAGTTCGCCGGCAATTCGACGCTCGTGTTCTTCCTGACCTGGTTCCCGACCTACCTCGCCACCGAACGCCACATGGGCTGGCTGAAGATCGGCTTCTTCGCGGTGATGCCGTTCATCGCCGCGTCGGTCGGCGTGATGTTCGGCGGGATCTTCTCCGACTGGTTGCTGCGTCGCGGCAAGTCCGCGAACCTCGCGCGCAAGCTGCCGATCATCGCCGGCCTGCTGCTCGCGTCGACGATCATTCTCGCGAACTACGTACAGAGCAACGAGGCCGTGATCGCGATCATGTCGGTCGCATTCTTCGCGCAGGGGAT
The DNA here is from genome assembly GCF_002223085.1 of Burkholderia sp. HI2714. Taxonomy (NCBI): domain Bacteria; kingdom Pseudomonadati; phylum Pseudomonadota; class Betaproteobacteria; order Burkholderiales; family Burkholderiaceae; genus Burkholderia; species Burkholderia sp. HI2714. Next base: position 468,069 of record NZ_NKFM01000035.1, read on the forward strand.
GGCCGCACTCGGCTGGACGCTCGTGTCGGACATCGCGCCGGACGGCCTGCTCGGCGTCACGGGCGGCATCTTCAACTTCGCAGCGAACCTGGCGGGCATCGTCACGCCGCTCGTGGTCGGCTTCATCGTCGCGTCGACCGGCTCGTTCGTCGGCGCGCTCGTGTTCATCGGCGTGATCGCGCTGATCGGTGCGGCGTCGTACATCTTCGTGGTCGGCGACATCAAGCGGATCGAGCTGTAAGCACCGGCTCCACGCACATCCCGAGCGTTAGCCCGGCAGCCGCAAGGCCGCCGGGCTTAATAGGATGGTCAGCCCGATCCTCACTCAGTGGACTACGCTGAGTGAGGATTTTGTCCTTCTGGAGGGCCATCATGGACACGGTATCGCTGATCGGAATCGATCTCGGCAAGCACTGCTTCCACCTGCATGGACAGGATGCGTCAGGCAGGATGGTGTTCCGTAAAAAGCTCACGCGTAGCCAGATGTTCACGCTGCTGGGCAATTTTCCGCGTTGCATTGTGGTCATGGAGGCCTGCGCCGGTGCTCACTGGATCGCACGTGGACTTCAAGCGCTGGGCCATGAGGCCAAGCTGATTTCTCCGCAATTCGTCAAACCGTTCCGGCAAGGCAACAAGAACGATTTCGCGGACGCCCAGGCGATCTGCGAAGCAGCCGCTCGTTCGAGCATGCGTTTCGTGAGCCCGCACAACGAAGCCCAGCAGATCGTTTCAGCCTTGCACCGTGTGCGCGAGCGGCTGGTGCGTGACCGCACCGGCACGATCAATCAGATTCATGCGTTTCTGTTGGAGTTCGGTATCGGCTTGCCGCGCGGCATGGCAGTGATCCGGCGACTGCCTGCCGTGCTCGAGGCAGAATCGTTGCCGCCGAGGCTGGTGGTCGTGCTCGAACGTTTGCAGGCGCACTTCAAGTATCTGGACGAGCAGATCCACCAGCTCGAACGTGAGTTGCTTACCCAGCTACACGAGGATGAACGCAGCGAACGACTGCTCGAGATTCCTGGCATTGGCCCGATGACCGCCAGCGTGTTGATGTCAGAGTTGGGCGATGCCCGGCAATATGGCTCAGCAAGGCAGTTTGCAGCTTCGGTCGGTCTGGTGCCGCGGCAGTACAGCACCGGCGGCAAACCAACGCTACTGGGCATCAGCAAGCGTGGCGACAAGGAACTGCGACGGCTGCTGGTGCAATGTGCGCGGGCCATCATGCAGCGCATCGAGCACCGCACGGATGCATTGGGCGTCTGGATTCGCAGCCTGTTGGCGCGACGACACTCGAACGTGGTGGCCTGTGCCCTGGCCAACAAACTGGCGAGGATCGCCTGGGCCATCCTCGCCAAAGGGACACACTACCGGAGCATCGAGGCTGTTCCCTCAGTCTGACGCTTCCTATCGCTTACGGCTTCAGCTTCAGTAGTCACCTCTGGTTTTGCGACGCGAGATACGTGAAGGCATAAACGACTCAACGGCCGGGCAAGTAACCTGACACAAAAAACAGCACCTCAATGCTGTGGGCTTTTTGAGGTTTGCCCGGCGCGGCTCCCATCATGGGGCGGGATCTTTCCCATCCGCGACCCCGGATAGATTCGAGCAAGTCCACTTTAGGTCAACACTGCCTCGCTTGCAAAAATCGGGCTGACCATAGATTTTTGCGTGCGCGGCCGGCGGATTTTCCGGCTGGCGTGGTACGGCGCTTATGCGCGCTGCACGGCGATGCCGAGCGATTCGACCGCTTGCGCGATCGCCGCAACCGCGCGCCGGATATCGTTCGAGTCGATCGCGCCGATGCAGCCGACACGGAACGTCTCGAGCTGCGTGAGCTTGCCCGGATACAGGATGAAGCCCGCGTCGCGCACCGCGTCGTAGAAGCGGCGGAAATCGTAGGCCGGGTGATCGGGCGCGTGGAACGTGACGATCACTGGCGCCTGCACGCTCGGATCGAGGAACGGCGTGAAGCCGAGCGCGTGCATCGATTCGACCAGCGTCCGGCAGTTGTCCGCATAGCGCGCCCCACGCGCCGGCTGGCCGCCTTCGGCGAGATACTGGTCGAGCGCGGCGCGCAGCGCGGCGATCACGTGCGTCGGCGGCGTGAAGCGCCACTGGCCCGTCTTGCGCAGGTATGCGTACTGATCGTGGAGATCGAGCGCGAGCGACGGCGAGTTGCCTTCGCTCGCGTCGAGCGCGTCGCGCCGCACGATCGCGAACCCCATCCCCGGCACGCCTTCCAGGCATTTGCCGCTCGCCGAGATCAGCGCATCGATGCCGCTGCCGGCCAGCGTGATCGGCAGCGCGCCGAACGAGCTCATCGCATCGACGATCAACCGCTTGCCGTGGCGCCGGCACACGGCGGCGATGTCGTCGAGCGGGTTCAGGATGCCGGCGCTCGTCTCCAGATGCACCTGCGCGACGTGCGTGATGCGCGGCTCGCGCACGAACGCGGCTTCGATCGAGGCCGGATCGACGGCCGCGTCCTCGCCGAACGGCAACTCGATTGCTTCGATACCGAGCCGGCCGAGGATCTTCAGGATGCGTGCGCAGTACGCGCCGTTGTCGGGCACCAGCACGACGCCGTCACGCGGCACCAGCGTGCCGAGCGCGGCTTCGACCGAGAACGTGCCGCTGCCCTGCATCGGCACGCACACGTACTCGTCGCCGCCGTGCGCGATCGCGACGAGATCTGCGCAGACGCTGGCCGTCAGTTGATTGAAGGCGGCATCCCACGAGCCCCAGTCATGTTGCATTGCGTGGCGCGTTGTGGCGGACGTGGTAAGCGGGCCAGGCGTAAGAAGAATCGGATCGGACATGGCTTTTCCCTTGCAAAGATCGGAAGAAACGCCGGGCGGCATTTCTGAATGACTTGCATGATATTGGCAAAATGTGTCATTTTTTGGAAATTGCCGCATTCGTCACGGGTTTGTCATCGAACGCTGTGATCCTTCGCTTGCCGCGCGAAACCTCACCTCGGCGCGGCAGCGAGGCGGGCCGTCGAACGGCCCCGCCCAGAGATAACAGGAGAGCCGGATCGTGCCCCGGCCATTTGGTGTTCAGCCTACGGAGAAGTCAGATGACACTGCAGAAACCCTCGCGCGCCGCTGCCGGCGCGTTCCGCAAGCTTGCGCTGGCCGCCAGCGTCGCCGGTCTGATGGGCGCCGCGCTGCCCGCCCATGCGGCGAGCGCGGTCGTGCTGTATACGGCAGACGGTCTCGAGAACCTCTATCGCGATGTGCTGCCGGCTTTCGAGAAGAAGGAAGGCGTCAAGGTCAACATCGTGACGGCGGGCAGCGGTGAAGTCGTCAACCGCGCGAACATCGAGAAGAACTCCCCGAAGGCCGACGTGATCGTCACGCTGCCGCCGTTCATTCAGCAAGCTGGCCAGATGGGCCTGCTGCAGCCGTACCAGAGCGTGAACTACAAGAACGTGCCGGCCATCGCGAAGGCTGAAGACGGCACGTGGGCGACGTTCGTGAACAACTACTTCTCGTTCGCGATCAACCCGGACGTCGTGAAGAGCCAGCCGAAGACGTTTGCGGATCTGCTTGCGCCGACCTACGCCGGCAAGGTCGCGTACTCGAACCCGGCCACCGCCGGCGACGGGATGGCCGTGCTGATCCTGACGACATCGCTGATGGGCGAGGACAAGGCGTTCGACTACCTCGCGAAGCTGTCGCAGAGCGTGAAGTTCCACACGAAGGGCACGGGCTACCTGAACGTGCTGCTGTCGCGTAACGAAATCAGCGTCGCGAACGGCGACCTGCAGATGGACCTCGACGATGCCGAACACGGCGCGCTGTCCGTCAAGCCGATCTTCCTGGCTGCGAAGGACGGCGACCAGCCGACCACGTTCCAGCTCCCGTACGGCATCGGCCTGATCAAGAGCGGCCCGAACCAGGACGCCGGCAAGAAGCTGATCGACTACCTGATGTCGACGGACGTGCAGTCGAAGGTCCCGGACATGTACGGCATCCCGGGCCGCACGGACGTGCCGCTGGCCGGCAAGAACGGCGAAGCGGTCAAGAAGGCGATCGCGGGCGTGAAGCTGATCCCGGTCGACTGGACCCAGGTGATGGCGAAGAAGCCGGTGTGGATCGAGCGCTGGAAGAAGGACGTGATCGGCAGCTCGGGCAAGCAGCTCGACGTCGTCAAGCCGAAGTGATCGGCGCACGCCGCCTGTATTTGTGAGCAAGAGGATGAACCCGGTGGAAACCACCCTGACCCATCCCGGCGCATTCGGCGCCGCCGAACCGCAGGCAATGCTGCGGTCCGGCGCGCCGGGCGGCGTGCAGATCGAACACCTGAGCGTGCGCTACGGCGCACGCACGGTGCTGGAAGATCTGTCGCTGTCGATCGGTGCCGGTGAATTTCTGACCGTGCTCGGCAAGAGCGGCTGCGGCAAGACCACGCTGCTGCGCTTCATCGCCGGGTTCGTGAAGGCCGACGGCCTGACCGGTACGCTGACCGTTGCCGGACGCGACCTGACCTATGCGCCGCCGCACAAGCGCAACCTCGGTCTGCTGTTCCAGAATTACGCGCTGTTCCCGCACCTGACGGTGTTCGAGAACGTCGCATTCGGGCTGCGCGCACGCGGCATGGCGTCGTCGGAAGTGACGCGCCGCGTCGCCGACGCGCTGAAGCTCGTGCAGCTCGGCGATGCGGGCCATCACCTGCCCGCGCAACTGTCGGGCGGGATGCAGCAGCGCGTCGCGCTGGCGCGCGCGCTCGTGATCGAGCCGGACGTGCTGCTGCTCGACGAGCCGCTGTCGGCGCTCGACGCCAACCTGCGCGCATCGGTGCGCAGCGAACTGAAGGCGCTGCACGAGCGCCTGCCGAACCTGACCGTCGTCTGCGTGACGCACGACCGCGACGATGCACTCGTGCTGTCCGATCGCGCGCTGCTGATGCGCGACGGCCACATCGCGCAGCTCGGTACGCCGCAGCAGTTGTACGACGCACCACAGGACGGCTACGTCGCACGCTATCTCGGTCCGGCGAACCTGCTGCCGCCGCACGTGATCTTCCCGCTCGGCGATCCGCGCCACGAAGTGCGCGGCAAGGTGGCCTGCGTGCGCCCCGAGCGCCTGACCCTGATGCCGCCGGCCGCGGGCGGGCTGCACGGCACGGTGTCGTCCGTCGAATGGCAGGGCGCGGACCTGTCGATCGCGGTCACGATCGATGCGGCCCCCGACGAGCCCGTGCGCGTCACGATGCAACGCGGCCGCGGTGCGGCTCCCGAGCGCGGTGCGCGCGTTTCCCTGCATTGCGAGGCAGACGATGTCGTCCTTATCGAGCCCTGAAGCCGGCCTGCCGCCGCACGTGCTCGCGTCGGCCGCCGCGCACGCCGCCGCCGCGCGGCGCCGCAAGCGCATGGGCGACCTGCACCTGGCCGCGCTCGCGATCGTCCTGCTCGGCCCGCTCGTCGTCTATCCGCTGGTGCGGCTCGTGCTGTTGAGCGTGTCGGGCGACCACGGGCTGAGTTTCGCCGCATACCGCACGTTCTTCGGCAACCCCGATACGCGCAGCGTGCTGCTGACCACACTTGGCGTGCTGTTCGCGAGCGCCGGCACCGCGTCGGTGCTCGGCGTGCTGCTGGCCGCGCTGCTGTTCTTCAAGCCGTTTCCGGGCGCATCGCTCGTCACGCGTTTCCTGGAACTGTACGTCGCGTTCCCGTCGTTCCTCGTCGCGTTCACGCTGATCTTCCTGTACGGCTCGCAAGGCTCGATCAGCATCGCGCTGCAGCACCTGTTCCATCTCGAGAATCCGCCGCTCGATTTCCTGTTCGGCATCGGCGGCGTGATCCTCGCGCAGACCGTGTTCTATACGCCGTTCGTCGTGCGGCCGACGCTCGCGTCGTTCGCGACACTCGACCTGCGGCTGATCGAGGCCGCGCGCAGCCTGGGCGCGTCCGGCTGGATGCTGGCGCGCCGCGTCGTGCTGCCGATCGCGTGGCCGGGCATCGCCGCCGGTACCGTGCTGTGTTTCCTGCTGACGTTGAACGAATTCGGGATTCTGCTCGTGCTCGGCAGCGCGCGGCTCGTGACGCTGCCGGTTGCGATCTACAGCAGCGCGACCGTCGACCTCGACCTGCCGACCGCGTCGGCCGGCGCGGTCGTGATGCTCGCGCTGTCGCTGGCGCTGTATGCGGTTTATCGCCGGGTGAACCGGCGTGCGACGGGAGGAAACGATGTCCGCTGAATTTCGTATCGGGCAAGCCGTGCCGCGCCACCAGATCGGCTGGGGCGACACGGTGCTCAAGCATGCGTCGCGCGTGGCGCTCGCGCTGGCCGCGTTCGCGTGCTTCTGGCTGTTCGTGTTGCCCGTCATCGTCGTCGCGCTGTCGAGCGTGTCGACGCAGTGGTCGGGCACGATCCTGCCGGCCGGCTACAGCCTGCGCTGGTTCGAGCGGCTCGGGTCGCCGGAATACGACGCGCTGCTGACGAGCCTGGAAATCGGCTTCGGCGTGTCGGCAGTCGGCACGATCCTCGGGCTGTGGCTTGCGCTGGCGCTCGAAGGGCGCGACCGGCGCGGCCTCGGCGCGGTGGTCGATGCGCTCGTGATGGTGCCGAACGGCGTGCCGAGCGTCGTGCTCGGGCTCGCGGTGCTGATCGCGTATCACCAGAAGCCGGTCGACCTGTCGAGCTCGGCGGCAATCGTCGTGCTGGTGCAGCTCGCGCTGATTTTGCCGTTCTGCTATCGCTGCGCGGCCGCCGCGCTCCGTCCGGAACTGACCGTGCTGCGCGAAGCGGCGGCGAGCCTCGGTGCGCCGCCCGCGATGGTGCTGCGTCGCGTGCTGCTGCCGCAGCTCGTGCCGGCGCTGCGCGCGAGCCTCGCGCTCGGTTTCGCGCTGTCGCTCGGCGAGCTCGGCGCGACGCTCACGGTCTATCCGCCCGGCTTCGCCACCGTGCCGATCGTCGTGATCGGCCAGGTGGAGCGCGGGTATTACCTTCCGGCCTCGGCACTGTCGCTGCTGATGCTCGGCGCGTCGCTCGCGGCGCTGCTGCTGATCGCCGCGCGCGTGCCGCGCGGCAAGCGGGTGGCATCATGAACGCCGCGTTCGCATTGCGCCAGCCTGGCGAAGCGTCGGCAGCCGGCGCATCGACGGGGCTCGCGGGGCGTTCCGTCGACGTCAACGGCCGGCACTACCGGCTGCCGGTCGAGCCGACCGTCGTCGTCTGCGTCGACGGCTGCGAGTACGACTATCTCGAACGGGCGGTGGCAGCGGGCGTCGCGCCGTTCATCGGCCGGATGATCGCGGAAGGCACGGCCTGGCGCGCCGATTGCGTCGTGCCGACCTTCACCAACCCGAACAACCTGTCGATCGTCTGCGGCGTGCCGCCGTCGGTCCACGGCATCTGCGGCAACTACTTCTGGGATCCGGCCGCCGACGGCGGGCGCGGCGCCGAAGTCATGATGAACGACCCGGCCTACCTGCGGGCCGGCACGCTGCTCGCGGCGGCGGCCGACGCCGGTGCGCGGGTCGCCGTCGTGACGGCGAAGGACAAGCGGCGCCGGCTGCTCGGCTGGCAGCTGAACGGCATCTGCTTTTCGGCCGAGAAGGCCGCGCAGGCGAATCTCGCGGAAAACGGGATCGTCGACGTGCTCGACTGGGTGGGCCTGCCTTCGCCGGACGTCTATAGCGCGGCGTTGTCCGAATTCGTGTTCGCGGCCGGCGTGCGGCTTGCGCAGACGCGCCAGGTCGACCTGATGTACCTGTCGACCACCGATTACGTGCAGCACAAGTGCGAGCCGGGCAGTGCCGGCGCGAACGCGTTCTACGCGATGATGGACGGTTACCTTGCGCAGCTCGACGCGCTCGGCTGGGCGATCGGCCTCACCGCCGACCACGGGATGAACGCCAAGCACGATCCCGCGACGGGCCGGCCGAACGTCATCTATCTGCAGGATGCGTTCGACGGCTGGTACGGCGCGCAGGCTGCGCGCGTGATCCTGCCGATCACGGATCCGTACGTCGTGCACCACGGCGCGCTTGGCTCGTTTGCGACCATCTATCTGGCGCCGGGCGTCGACCGGGCCGAGGCGATGTGGCGTGTCGGCGACCTCGACGGCGTCGAACTCGTGCTCGACAACGCGGAGGCCGCCGCCCGTTTCGAGCTGCCGGCCGACCGGATCGGCGATCTCGTCGTGATCGGCCGCCGCGACATGACGCTCGGCACGCGCGAGCGCGAACACGATCTGTCGGGCCTCACGGTGCCGCTGCGTTCGCATGGCGGCGTGTCGGAGCAGGAAGTACCGCTGTTGTTCAATCGCCGTATCGAGCCGGCCGATCCTGAGCGTCGGCCGCGCAACTTCGACGTGTTCGATTTCGTGCTGAACCGGGTCGCGGCATGATGGCTCATCCCCGACACGATCACCCGGCGTTTCGCGCGGAGGCGCTGCGCTGGTGCGGCACGCGCGCGACGCGGGAACGCACCCTCGACGTCACGGATCCTTACACGGGTACACGCGTCGGGACGGCGCCGCTGGCGAGCGTCGACGATGTGCGCGCGGCATTCGACTACGCGATGGCGTACCGGCCGAAGCTCACGCGGTACGAGCGTTCGCAGATCCTCGAGCGTGCGGCCGCGCTGTTGCGCGAGCGCACCGAGGAAGCGTCCGACCTGATCACGCTCGAATCGGGGCTGTCGAAACAGGACTCCCGCTACGAGATCGGCCGCGTGGCCGACGTGTTGAAGTTTGCGGCGGTCGAGGCGCTGCGCGACGACGCGCAGAGTTTCTCGTGCGACCTGACGCCCCACGGCAAGGCGCGCCGCGTGTTCTCGCAGCGGCAGCCGCTCGACGGTGTGATCGTCGCGATCACGCCGTTCAATCATCCGATGAACCAGGTGGCGCACAAGATCGCGCCGGCCATCGCGACCAACAACCGCGTGATCGTGAAGCCGTCGGAGAAGGTGCCGCTGTCGGCGTTCTACCTGGCCGATCTGCTGTATGAAGCCGGGCTGCCGGAGCCGATGCTGCAGGTGCTGACCGGCGAGCCGCGCGAGATCGCGGACGAACTCGTCACGCACCCGCATGCGTCGCTGATTACCTTTACGGGCGGCGTGGCGATCGGCAAGGCGATTGCCGCGCGGGCCGGCTACCGCCGCATCGTGCTGGAACTGGGTGGCAACGATCCGCTGATCGTCCTCGACGATGCGGATCTCGAACGCGCGGCGTCGCTGGCCGTGCTCGGCTCGTATCGGAATTCGGGCCAGCGCTGCACTGCTGTCAAGCGGATGCTGGTACAGCGTTCGATCGCGCCGGCGTTCACCGAATTGCTCGTCGAGAAGACGCGCGCATGGAAGTACGGCGATCCGTTCGATCCCGCCAACGAAATGGGCACGGTGATCGACGAGGCAGCGGCGCGGCTGTTCGAGGCGCGCGTGGAAGAGGCGGTCGCGCAGGGCGCGCGCCTGCTGACCGGCAACGTGCGGCGCGGCGCGCTGTATGCACCGACCGTGCTCGACAACGTCGATCCATCGATGACGATCGTGCGCGAGGAGACCTTCGGGCCGGTATCGCCGGTGATCGCGTTCGATACGATCGACGACGCGATCCGGATCAGCAACGGGACGGCGTTCGGACTGTCGTCGGGCGTCTGTACCGACAGCACGGCGGCGGTCGTGCGGTTCGTGAACGAGCTGAACGTCGGCACGGTGAATGTCTGGGAAGTGCCCGGATACCGGATCGAGCTGTCGCCGTTCGGCGGGATCAAGGATTCGGGGCTCGGTTACAAGGAAGGCGTTCAGGAGGCGATGAAGAGCTTCACGAACCTGAAGACGTTTTCGCTGCCTTGGGAGTGAATGAATGGCATTGACGGTGGAAGAGATCCACGGGCTGTATCGCGAGCATGGCCATGTGGCCTATAGCGGCGAGCCGGTCACGCAGCTCGAGCATGCATTGCAGAGCGGATTGCTGGCCGAAGAGGCGGGGGCTGACGAAGCGCTGGTCGCGGCGGCATTCCTGCATGACCTCGGGCATCTGCTGAATCGCCAGGGCGAGACGCCGAGCGCGCGCGGGATCGACGATCTGCATCAGTATTACGTGCTGCCGTTCCTGCGGCCGCTGTTTTCCGACGCGGTGCTGGAGCCGATCCGGCTGCACGTCGACGCGAAGCGCTGCCTGTGCCGCACGGACGCCGGCTACTTCGAGAGCCTGTCGCCGGACTCGGTGCGCAGCCTCGCGCTGCAGGGCGGCATCTTCAGTGAAGAGGAGACGGCGGCGTTCCTGCAGCGCCCGTTCGCGGAGGACGCGCTGCGTCTGCGCCGCTGGGACGATACGGCGAAGGAAGAAGGCAAGGCGACGCCGGATCTCGATCACTATATGGAGATCGTTGCGCGCCAGGTGCGCGCGGCCTGACGGTTCGGCTGCTTGTATAAGGCCCCGCACGCGCCAGCGTGCGGGGCCTTATATTTTTTGAGAAACCCCTTGCGCAGATCGAAGAGGCTGCCTACAATCACGCCTCTTTCACGCTAACGGAAACGCAGCGCGGGAGAAGGGAAGCAGGGTGGGCGGTGCGCAGCAGTCTGGAGCGCGCAGCCGGCCTGGAAGTTGAGCCCCGCAGTCGCAACGATGCAGTAAAAAAGTTGTTGACGAGCTGCGAAACACGGTTCATAATCTCGCTTCTCTGCTGCTGAAAACGCAGCGCTGCTGAGAAACACGAAGTTCCTCGCAGAATGCTCTTTAAAAATTAACAGCCGATAAGTGTGGGCGCTTGATGAAGGCGAGCTGATCCTCGGATCAGATAGCGAAAGTATCAAGAGTCTCACACTAAAGTAAGTCAGGTTTATGAAGTGATTCATATTCCTGTCAGCTTTGAGTGAGCGACCGGTTCTTAACTGAACCGAAAA